>CAZZDR010000046.1:5518-17560 GCA_964652535.1 uncultured Hymenobacter sp.
AGGAAAGGCAATTTTTGCGCCGTAAGCAGCGCAGTGGTTCATTGCTCAGTACTCATCGCTACTTGCCATACGGCCAGGCTGCGGTCATCGCTACACGAAACTAGCCGCTGCTGGGTGCCCGGCCAAACCAGCTTATTGACCGATGTGCCGTGGCCCGCGGCCCGGGCTCTATCGAGCACTCGCAGCAGCGCCAGGCTGGTAGGGTCCCAGAGCTTGATGCTTTTATCGAGCGAGCAGCTAGCCAAGTAGCGCCCATCGGCGCTGTAAGCCAAGTGGTTGATGGCGTACATGTGGGCCACCACGCTGTCGAGCAACGGGTAGCCCTCGGTGGCGGCGTAGCGGCGCAGGTGGGCATCGCGGCCTGCTGCCAGCAGGTGCTGGCCATCGGGCGAGTAGGCCAGCGTAAAAACGGAATTGGCAGCGTCGGTGAGCGTGGTTTTCACGGCCAGCGAGTCGAGGTCCAGCACGTAGGTTCGCCAGTCGGAGGCGCCCACGGCCAGCTCGCTGCGGCCTTCGTGCAGGGCCAGGCAGCGCAAGCTTTTATCGCTGATGCGCAGCAGGTTTTCGAGCCGAAAATCATCGCCGCGCAGCACGGCCAGCGTGCCGTCGGCCAGGGCGCAGTACAGGCGCTGGCGGCTGGCTGAATACACCATTTCGAAGATGGCTACCGGGGGTAGGGCCGTGGCAAAAGCCAGCGTGCGGGTCTGCAAGTCGAGCGCTTGCACGCCCTGGAAATTGTGCCCTAGCAGCAGTAAGCCGCGCGCCGGCAGCTCAAGCAGCGCATACACCGAGTTTTCGACCCGGGCCAGCAGCTGGCCGTCAGCCGCGGGGTGGGCGCTGTCCCAGGCCACTACCATGCCATCGGCGCTGCCCGAAAACACCTGGTCGGCGCCAGCCCGGCCAGCCAGCGCGTACACCGCGTCGGAGTGGCCGGCCAGGGTACCGAGGCGGGTAGCGGTGGGGCGAGGCGGGGGGGTAGGGACAAGCATCTGGGGTCAAAGGTCGGCACGGATGCCGCAATGACCCACGCTGGGCCCGGCGGCTTCTGCTCGGCCCACGCACCGGCCGCTTGCCCAAAAGCCGCGGTGGCCCCGCTACCTTCGCTACTCGCTTTTGTATGCCGCTTCACTCGCTCACGTCCCTGCCCGGCGGCCCGCTCCTGGGCCTCTGGCACCTCACCGAACCGCCGGCCGTGCTTTGGCCATTGCTCGCCGACGCGGCGGCCTACGCCCCGCTGCTGCCCGCCCGCGCCGATGGCCCGCGCCAGGCGCAGTGGCTGGCCGGGCGGGTGCTGGTGCAGCGGCTGCTGGCAGCGGGGCCCACCCCTACCCCCCAGCTGCTGCGCAACGATGCCACCGGCCGGCCTTTTCTGGAAGGGGTAGGGCCCGCGCCGGCCGTGTCGCTCTCGCACTCGGGGGCGTGGGTGGCGGCGCTGCTGGCGGCCCCTGGCCAGCCGGTGGGCGTCGATGTGGAAGTGGTGCGCGACAAGGCCCAGCGCATTGCGCGCAAGTTTCTCACCGCGCACGAATTAGCAGCTACAACAGCCGTATCCCTCCCCCCCCTGCCTGGCACCGACGCGCCGCAAGAATTGTTCAGCCTGCTCTGGAGCGCCAAGGAAACACTGTATAAACTAGCGGGCCAGCGCGGCATTATTTTCCGCGAAAACCTGCTGCTCGACCTGCCCACCGGGCCCTGGCCCGTGCCGGGCACGCTGCCCGCCCGGCTGCACCTGGCCAGTGGCAGTTCCCGGCACCAGATTTGTTATCTTCGGCCGGCAGCGGGCTACGTACTCACCTACTGCTACTAGCTTTTTCGCCCGTTCAGCCCGCGGTTTGCGCCGCGCTTTCTCCCTTGGTTCTTTCTACTCCCGCCATGTTTTTTCGCAAACTTCCAGTTCTGCTGGCCACCGCCTTGCTGCTAGCCAGCGTCACGGTCGGCATTGCCCGCGCCCAAGGCACGGTAGGCGATTTTACGGTGCAAAAAACGGGGGGGGGCAGCACGTCGCTCAGCGCCTACAACAGCCAAAAAGCAGTAGTTGTGGTGTTTATGAACCCTGCCTGCGCCTACACCCGCCTCTACCAAGAGCGCCTGGCGGCTCTACAAAGCGCCTACAGCGGCCGGGGCGTGCAGTTTATGTTCGTTAATGTGCCCATCAACCTCGACGCGGCCGAGGGCGGCGGGGGCACGCTGGCTACTTTCACCGATGAGGGCGGCGCCAGCGCGGCTCTAGGCGTGAGCAAGACCACCGAAGCTGTGGTGCTGCAGCCGGGCGGCGGCTCATTTGCCGTACGCTACCGCGGTGCCATCGACGATAACCCCCAGGTAGCCAGCGGCGTGCAGCAGCATTATTTACAACAAGTGCTCGACAATGTGCTGGCCGGCCGCCCCGCCGGCGTAGCCGACAAGCGCGCCGCCGGCTGCCTGATTAAGCGCTAGGCTTTCTAAATAAAAACAGCACGTCATGCTTCGACAAGCTCAGCATGACGTGCTGTTTTTATTTCTTACTAGTTCTTGAGCAACTCTTTACTCTTCCTCTGCTTCCTCCTCCTGCGCACTGGGCTCGAGCAAAATGGCTAGCAGCTGGGCTACTTCGGCCACTTTGGCGGGTTCCTGCAGCTTTTCGAAGCCGACTTGCAGGTTGCGCATGGCGCGGCGCACAATGTCGAGGTGGGTGCAGGGCTCGTAGAAGGTGCCTTGCGACGTGATGCCGAGCTGGCCTACATAGTGCTCGATATCGGCCTTAGACAGGATAATGCCCCGGTTGTAGCAGTTGATATAGAAGGGTAGCACGGCGGTATCGTCGTCCTCCTTCTTTACCAAGTACGTGAGCACAAACAAGTTGGGCAGGTTCACGCCAAACACCGGCAAGTCGAGACGCTGGGCTACCAGCAGGTAGATAACGCAGAGCGAGAGCGGGTTGCCGCGCTTGGTTTCGAGCACCCGGTGCAGCATCGAATTAGCGGGCGAGTGAAAATGCTGCGTATTGGCGGCAAACTTGTGGTTGCGAAAAATGACGTGGTTGAGCACTTGCACCTGGTCGGCAGGGTGCATTTCGGGGCGCAGCAGCGTCCAGGCTTCAAAGCGCAGCTGCTCGATGGCGCGGTTGAGCGCCTGCAAATCGGCGTCGGGGTATTGGTACGAGTTCAGCAGCCACATGCCCTCTAGCAGGTCGGGCTCGGCCGAATCGCGCCACACACGCAGGCGCTGCTGCAGCCCTTCAAATTGCAGCTGGTGAATGAGGTCTTCGAGGCGGCTCTGCTGCTGGGGGTCCAGGGTTTCTTCCCATGATTCTTCCAGAAACGGAATGATGGCCTCGCCCAGGTTCTGGATTTCGCCCTGAATCTGGGGGGCAATTTCCGGGTCGTCGAGCAGCGAGATGAGGGCTTTGATTTCGTTGGTAGTCATGCGGGCAAATGTGGTCCCAGGCGGGTGGCGGGGCGAAATTTAACACCCGGCAGCCGGCTTTTTGTTCAGCAAAAAGGCCCGGCCCGCGTCAATAAATGCGCGGGCCGGGCCCTACCCCCTTGACTGCGCGCAGGTTAGCGCAACAAGTTGGTTTTGGCTAGGTCTACCAGCTCGCTGCCGCGGCCGTTCATCAGCGCTTTCAGCGCATAGAGGCTAAAGCCTTTGGCTTGCGCTACTTCAACGTGAGGCGGCATGCTTAGCTCCTGGCGGTTTACGACGGCATCGACTACCACGGGGCCGTCGTGGGCCAGGGCCTGGCGCAGCACGCTTTCTAGGTGCGCGGGGTCGCTCACGCGGTAGCCCTGCACGCCGGCGGCCTGGGCCAGCTGGCCAAAATCGGGGTTGTCGAGCTCGGTGCCGTACTCCAGCGTGCCAGCGGCTTTCATCTCCAGTTCTACAAAGCCGTAAGCGCTGTTGTTGAAGATGATAACCTTCACGGGCACCTTCAGCTGGCGCAGCGTCAGCAGCTCGCTTAGCAGCATGGCAAAGCCGCCATCGCCACACAACGCTACCACCTGGCGGCCGGGATAAGCCAGCGCCGCGCCAATGGCCTGCGACAGTGCCCCGGCCATGCTGCCGTGCACAAAAGAGCCTACCAGGCGCCGCCGGCCATTCATGTGCAGGTAGCGCGCCGCCCAAATAGTGGGCGTGCCCACGTCGCAGGTGAAAATAGTATCCTCATCGCCCAGCTCGTCGAGCAGGCGCGCCACGTGCTGGGGGTGCAGCGTAGCGGCCCCGGCGTCGCCGGTGGCCAGCTCGGCTAGGCCCTGCTCGTCGGCCTGGTGGCGCTCCTGGGCTTCCTTCAGGTGGGCGTCGTCGGTGCGGGGTTTCAGCAGGGGTAGCAGGTGCTGCACGGTTTCGGCCACGGTGCCGTGCAGGCCCACTTCCACGCGGGTGCGGCGGCCCAGGTGTAGTGGCCGGGTATCGACCTGCACCACGCGGGCGTTTTCGGGAAAAAACTGGCGGTACGGGAAATCGGTGCCCAGCATGAGAATGGCATCGGCATCCATGAGGGCGTGGTAGCCGGCGGGCATCCCCAACAAGCCAGTCAGGCCCACATCGTAGGGGTTATTGGGCTGCACGCTCTCCTTACCGCGCAGGGCGTGCACTACGGGCGCTTGCAGCGCGGCGGCCACTTGCAGCAGCTCGGCGTGGGCCTCGGCGCAGCCAATACCGGCCAGGATGGTTACTTTCTCACATTCATTGAGCAAAGCGGCGGCAGCGGCCAGCTTATCGGCAGTCGGCACTACGGCGCTGGCGGGGCCCAGCGAAGCCAGGCGAGGCGTGGGCGCTTCGGCTTCGAGGTGGGCCACGTCGCCGGGAATAACAACTACCCCTACCCCCCTCATACCCAGCGCCGCCTGAATAGCGCTCTCGACCATGCGCACGGCCTGGTCGGGTGTAGAGATGACTTCACAGTAGTGGCTGCACTCCTGAAAGAGCCGCTCGGGGTGGGTTTCCTGAAAGTAGCCGGTGCCGATTTCAACGCTCGGAATGTGGGCCGCGATGGCCAGCACCGGCACCCGCGAGCGGTGGCAATCAAATAATCCGTTGATTAAGTGCGTGTTGCCGGGTCCGCACGAGCCAGCGCATACGGCCAGGTCGCCAGTAAGAAAGGCCTCGGCGCCAGCCGCAAACGCGCCAGCTTCCTCGTGCCGCACTTGAATAAACTCGATGCCCTCCCGGGTGCGGATGGCATCGGTAATGCCGTTGAGCGAGTCGCCTACCAAGCCAAACACGCGCTTGACGCCGGCGGCTTGCAGGGTGTCGAGAATGATATCGGAAACTGATTTCTTAGCCATGGATTACGGAATTTTTAGGGGCTTTACGCAGGAAAGCGGCAAGTGGTACGGCGGCGGCCAGGCGGCGCGCCCCTACCCCACCCCAGCATTCCAAATAATCACTAGCCTAAAAATCGCTGACTCCTGATGGTTTTTCTTCCCATCCCTACCCCCCTCGTTTGCCCCAGCCAGCGCCAAGCCAGGACGCCGGCCAGGGCTGCGCTTAGCGCTTGAGGCTGCCGAGCGCAGCGCCGGCCAGCGTCACTTTCACGCTGTCGCCGAGGCGGTGGTGCAGCTGCGAAATCTGCACGTTGTCGAGCACTAGCTCGCTTTGATGCGCTAGCGTCAGGTTGGCGTCGGCGATGTGGTTGCCGCTGTTTAGCTGCAAAATGGGGTGGCTGCCGGGCGTAGTGCCCACCACGGCGCGCAGCAGCCCGAGCCGGTTATTGGCCAGCTCGACCCGGCTGCCCCGGTCCTGGTGCAGGCTTAGGCTGTCTTGCGTAAAGCCCTGGACCAGAATAGTGCGGCCCACAACCGTGGGGCTATGGCGCAGCTGGCCAGCTACCTCATAGGTGCCATCGGTGGTGAGTGCGGTCAGGCGCGGGCAGCTGATTACCACCGTTTCACCCCAGCCCAGCGTTTCGGGCTCGCCCGGCAGGGCCAGCGCAATGCGCAGCTGCCCACCCTGCTGGCTCACCCGCAGCAGCTTGGCTGCCGCGGGGTTTACCCGCACACTAAATGGCCCAGCCAGCACCTTCACGTTTATCCTACTGGCGGCCGGAATAGCTATTTCGGTAAAGTTCTTAAAATTGAGCACTTCGTAGTTGCGCAGCGGGTCTTTGTAGGCGCCCGAACGGTACTCAGTGCGCAGGGCCATGTTGTAGGCCGTGAGCGAGGCCAGCAGCACGAGCAGGGCGGCCAGCAGGTAGGTGGTGCTAGTTTTCATGGGGGGTAGGCGCCAGGGGCGCGGCTTGCGCAGTTTTGAAGGCTTCGTAGCGCTGGGCCAGCTCGGCTAGGCCAATGTCCAGCAGCGAAATAGTGTTGAAAAACGCGGGCAACTCGTGCTGCAAAAACCGCTCGCGGCGCGCGGCGCGCACCTGCGCCGCCCCGGCCGGCGCCACAAATAGCCCCAGGCCGCGCCGGTTGTATACCACGCCCTGGCTTTGCAGCAGCTCGTAGGTGCGCATCACGGTATTGGGGTTGACTTGCAGATCGGCGGCCAGCTCGCGCACCGACGGAATTTTTTGGTCGGGCGGCCACTGCTGGCGCAGCACCTGCTCGCCCACGTAGCTGGCTATCTGGAGATAAATCGCCTCCTTATCAGAGAATTCCATGCGCTAGAGCTGTTTTTCGGTGAGGCGGGCGTAGGCCGCGGCCCAGAGTAGGGCGGCCAGGGCCAGGGGCAGCAGCACCAGCCACCTTTCCTGCGTGTGCGGGAGCAGCAACGGTCCCGCGCCATTTATCGCCGCTGCATCGAAGGGAATGGCCATGCCCAGCTTGCCATCGACCCAATGGTTTAGCAACTTGAAATTGAGTGTTCCAATTAGCAAAGCGCCCCCCAGGCCCAAGAAGGCCGTTTTTATAAAAGCTAAGCGCGAAAAGAAAATGCTACCCCATAGCGCCAGGCCGTGCAAGGCCAAAAACAACCGCAGGCCGGGTATTTCCTTGCCGCCCAACAGGGGTAGTAGCGGGCCGGGCTCCGGGCTCATGAGGTGCATCGCCAGCCAGTCGGCCAGGTAGAAAGCCGCTGTAAAAACCACCAGAAACAAGGGCAGCGATACCAGCCAGGCCAGCAGGTATTTTTCCAGCTGCGAGGCGGGTAGCGTGAGCGCCAGCGCGGCCTGTCGCCCCACCCCAAACTGCCCAAAAGCCATGCTGGCAAACAAGCAGCCCGCGCCCAGCAGCAGCAGCTCAAACAGGATAGCCTGCGTGGCCTGGTTCAGCGGCCGGTGCTGGATGTAGGTAAAGAAGCCCAGCAGTAGCAGCAAGCCGCCCAGTAGCACGGCCGCGCCTAGTACGTAGGTTTTCCAGGATTCGGCAGTGTGCTTACGCAACAGGCGGCCAAAGCGCGTGAGGTTAAAGTACTGGCTCATGTTGCAGCTGAAGTTGGGTGAGGTAGGTAGCTAGGGTAGTATCGGGGCCGGTGAGGGCATTGAAAAGCAACTCCAAATCGACCTTGCTGAAGGCGCCGCCCTGGTTGGGCCGGATAACTTGCTGGCCGCGCACCGAGGGCGCGGCGTAGAGTGCCTCGGGCACGGCGGCGCCCACCGGCGCGGTGCCAAAGCTGAGCTGCTCGGCTAGGTCGTCGAGGCTGGCGTTGAGCACGATGCGGCGCTGGTGCAGCACCAGCACGGTATCGATGAGGCTGTCGAGGTCGCGCACCTGGTGGGTCGAGATAATGACGCAGCGCTCCTCGCCGAGCGCGCCCGCCACAAGCTTGCGAAACTGCGCCTTGCTCGGAATATCAAGGCCGTTGGTGGGCTCGTCGAGCACTAGCAGGCCGGTATTGGTGGCCAGGGCAAAGGCAATGAGCGCCTTTTTCTGCTGGCCGTAGGAAAGCGTCGTGAGCCGGGCCAGCGCGGGCACGTCGAACTCGCGCAGGTAGTCGTGAAAGGCCGCCACATCGAAGCGCGGGTAGAAAACGCCCGTGCTGGCCGCCAGCTGCGTGGCCGACACGGGCGGCACCTGCACGTCTTCGGGCAAGAAAAACAGGTCTTCGAGCGTGGCGGGGCGGCGCCGGGCCGCCGCGTGGCCATCTACCTCGCAGGTGCCGCTCAGCGGAAAGGCCAACCCCACCAGGTTTTTGAGCAGCGTCGACTTGCCCGCGCCGTTCTTCCCCAGCAGGCCGTAGATGTGGCCCCGGCGTAGGTCCAGGCTCAGGTTTTCTAGTTGCAGCACTCGGCGCGAGTACCCAAAGTGCAGGTTACGAATGCGAACCATAAACGGAGCGTTTTAGTGTATTACTAAACTAGTACACTACAAATGTAGCTGGGATTTCCACCCTTCCTACTCGGGTGCCGAGAAAACCGAATTTTTCTAGTTCGTCCTAGCAAACGCAGCGCGGTCATCAGGGGCCCTACCCCCCTACTCACTGTCCGGTTCGCCCAGGCTACCTAACTCGGCCATAATTTCATAAACCCTTCATCTACAAATAAAAGCACGCATTATTTCAGCAGCCATTCGGCAACTTTCGTAAGCATTCTCGGTAAAACAACCTCCTCTTATCAGCCGGACTACCCCACCTGCACCGGCGTTTTTTCAGTTTCATCAAATGGCTGCTCCCCAATTCCTTTTTGCCACCGGCATCGAAAACAGCAACCCTACCATCCAAAACGGCCGCGTGCGCCAGGATGAGCTGGAGAAGTGTGGGCACTACCAGTTTTGGCAAAAGGACTTCGACGCGGTGCAGGAGCTGGGCATTGAGGTGCTGCGCTACGGGCCGCCGATTCATACAACCTGGACGGGGGTAGGGAAGTACGACTGGTCGTTTGCCGACTTGACGTTCAACGATTTGCTGCGGCGCAACATCTTGCCCATCGTGGATTTGTGCCACTTTGGAGTACCCGACTGGCTAGGCAATTTTCAGAATCCTGATTTCCCAGCGCTGTTTGCGCAGTACGCCGGCGACTTTGCCCGGCGCTTTCCGTGGGTGCAGCTCTACACGCCGGTGAACGAGATGTACATCTGCGCCGAGTTTTCGGCCCTGTACGGCTGGTGGAACGAGCAACTCAGTAGCGACCAGGCTTTCGTAACGGCCCTCAAAAACATTGTGAAGGGCAACGTGCTGGCTATGCACGCCATCTTGGCGGTGCGGCCCGACGCACTGTTTATCCAGAGCGAATCATCAGAATATTTCCACGCCTCGAACCCCGACGCCATCAAGCCGGCCGAGCTACTGAACGCCAAGCGCTTCCTGTCCTTGGACCTCAACTATGGCCGCCGCGTCGATTCGGACATGTATGAGTACCTGATGGACAGCGGCATGACGCGCGCCGAGTACCATTTCTTTCTGGATAATAATCTCAAGCACCAGTGCATCATGGGCAACGATTATTACCGTACCAACGAGCACCGCGTGCGGCCCGACGGCAGCACCACGGCTTCGGGCGAAATATTTGGCTACCACGTCATTACCACGCAGTACCACGACCGCTACAAGCTGCCCGTGATGCACACCGAAACCAATCTCTGGCAAGGCCCCAACGGCGACGAGGCCGTGAACTGGCTTTGGAAGGAGTGGGCCAACGTGCTGCGCGTGCGCAACGACGGCGTGCCCATCGTGGGCTTTACTTGGTACTCACTCACCGACCAGGTGGATTGGGATACCGCTCTGCGCGAAAACAACGGCAACCCGAACCCACTGGGCCTCTTTGACTTAAATCGTAATATTCGCCCCGTGGGTGAGGCCTATAAAAAGCTCATCAGCCAGTGGAAGCAGGTGCTGCCCACCCAAACGGCCTGCCTGCAAGTACCCTTCATCATGCCGCAGGAAAGCAACGCCGCCTGGGCCCGCCAGCAAAAAGACATGGCGCAGCAAGCACAAAGCCAGCCCGCTGCTGCTACGGCCAACGCGCCACTGCAAGACAACCACTAACTGTAGCGTGGACTTTTAGTCCGCGCGTATGAACGCTATCGCAAGCCACCAACGTGCGGGCTAAAAGTCCGCGCTACATCCCTACCCCCCATGCGCTTCCAAGATAAAGTAGTCATCATCACGGGCGGAGCCAGCGGCATCGGCCTAGCCATTGCCAAGCGGCTGGCTTCGGAAGGCGCGCGCCTGGTGCTGGCCGACATCAACCAGGCCAACCTCGACCAGGCCGTGCCCGATGTGCAAAAAGCCGGCGCGCCCGAAGCGCTCGCCAGCCTGTGCAACGTAGCCGACGAAAACCAGGTAGCGGCCACGGTGCAGGCCGCCCTGGCCAAATTTGGGCGCCTCGACGTCATCATCAATAACGCGGGCCTCATGCAATTTAAGCCCCTGGAGGAGCTGAGCGGCGAAGACTGGCTACGCGTGCTGAGCGTGGATTTGCTGGGGGCGTTTTACTTCACCAAGCAGGCGTTTTTGCACATGAAGCCGGGCGGCGCGATTGTAAATGTGGCCAGCATCCACGCCATTGCTACCGAGGCGCTGGTGGCGCCCTACGCCGCCGCCAAAGCCGCCGTGCTCTCGCTCACCCGCTCGTCGGTGATTGAGGGCAAGCCCAAGGGCATCCGCACCAACGTGGTGCTGCCGGGCGCCATCGACACGCCTATGCTTTGGAATAATCCCAACGTGAAGTCGGGGGTAGAGAAAATTAACCCCAGCGACGTAGGTAAGCCCGAAGACGTGGCCGCCGCGGTTGCCTACCTGGCCTCCGACGATGCGGCTTTCGTGCAGGGCGCCGAGGTGCGCGTAGACGGCGGGCGGCTGGACCACCTATAGGCTGGCCGGGTTAATCGGGTTGCGAGGGCAGCTTTTCGGTGGGCTGCGCGGCGGCACCCCGGTGCAATATTTTATACGTCAGGTTGACAACCACATTGTTTTTGGCCGCCGTGTTTTGCAAGATGAATTGCCCCTGCGTGGTCGTATAGTTGTAGTTGGCTTGGTTGACGTAGCCCAGTTGCAGAAAAAAGTGCTTGTCGAATTGGTAGCCCACGCCGCCGTACAGGCGGTTGCGCTCGAAAACCGGGCCTTTGGGATTGAGAAAAATCTCGTCGTAGCCGACTAAAAACACTGTACCGGGCTCAATCTTCTTGTGATTAAGCGGCAAAAAGGCGTTGAAGCGGTAGCGGAAGCGCTGCCGAAACTCGGTGCGGTCGTCGCGAAACGTAAACCAACGCTGCTCAATGCGGTAGCGGTGCTCAATTTTGAGGCGGTGCGAATACTGGGTCAGCACCAGTTGCTCCCACAGGCGCTTTTCGTTGTTGAGCGGGCCCGCGCCAAGGTCCTGGTAGTCGGAAGTGGTGTAACGCCCGCCCGCTATAGTAGCCGTAAAATTGGGGTCAATGTCGAAGCTACCCCCCGCCTTCAGCTCGTTGTAGAAGTAATCGTGAAACACGCCATTGGTGCGGGCCTGCGCCTCGACAAAGCCACCCCAGCGATTGGTAGCGCTGCCGGGCAGCTGCACCGTGCCCACCAGCCAGCTACCCCAAGGCTGCTCAGGGTTGAGGGGCGTTTGGGCGTGAGCTTGCCCGGCTGCCAAGGCCAATAGTACCCCCGCGAAAGTAAAAGTGCGCATTTAGTAATACTAGCAGCCCATTTGTTAATGGCCGCTTCACAAAGGTAAAGCGGCCAAGTAGTAGTGCCCCCCTGGCCGCCGTCGCGAGCTACGCGCGCAATAGCAGCTAGGGTCCTTCCGCACGCTAAGCAGTAGCTTCATACCCGACTATAAAACTGCCTAACAGGCTACTAGAATTATACTCACACCTGAATGACCCCGACATTATATGCCTTCTCAATCGGCGCATGATTAGCCGCCGAGATTCCCTCCGAAATAACCTTGCGCGTTTCGAGCGGGTCAATCACCGCATCTACCCAGAGGCGAGCGGCCGCATAGTAGGGCGATAATTGCTCCTCGTAACGGGCTTTGATGCGGTCGAGCAGCTCCTTTTCGGCTTCGGGGGTGATGACTTCGCCTTTGGCTTTGAGGCTGGCAACTTGGATTTGGAGGAGCGTATTGGCGGCTGCGGCACCGCTCATCACGGCGAGCTGGGCGCTGGGCCAAGCCACGATAAGGCGCGGGTCGTAGGCCTTGCCGCACATGGCGTAGTTGCCCGCGCCGTAGCTGTTGCCAATGATGACCGTAAACTTTGGCAC
>CAZZDR010000047.1:0-17367 GCA_964652535.1 uncultured Hymenobacter sp.
AGGCAAATTTTAGAAACCTGGAGGCCAGTGTTTCCTAAGCGAGTGAATTCCATTGTGGAAAAGGGGGTAGGGAGGTAAGTGATATAAGCTAGTAAACAACACGTCATGCTCATCCAGCGTCCGCTTGTCGAAGCATCGCGCTCGCCTCGTTAGGATTACTACCCCTAGCGGCGCGGGCGAGATATTCGGCAAGCGGACACCAGATGAGCATGACGTGCTGAATTCTTGATTATAACCAAAAAAGCCCGCCTGGGTTACCAGACGAGCTTTTTTAACTTCTGCCTTTCGACTGCTTACGCAGCGGCCAGCACTTCTTTCACGCGGGCAGCGGCGTCCTTCAGCAGGGTAGCCGAGTACACTTTCAGGCCGCTCTCGTCGATGATGCGGGCACCTTCCTCGGCGTTGGTGCCTTGCAGGCGTACGATGATGGGCACGCGGATGTCACCGATTTTCTTGTAGGCCTCTACCACACCGTTGGCCACGCGGTCGCAACGCACGATGCCGCCGAAGATGTTGATGAGGATGGCCTTCACGTTCGGGTCCTTCAGGATGATGCGGAAGCCCGCTTCTACCGTCTGGGCGTTGGCTCCACCCCCTACGTCGAGGAAGTTGGCCGGCTCGCCGCCGCTCAGCTTGATGATGTCCATGGTCGCCATGGCCAGGCCAGCGCCGTTTACCATGCAGCCCACGTTGCCGTCGAGCTTCACATAGTTCAAGTTCGACTCCGAAGCCTCTACTTCCAGTGGGTCTTCTTCGTTGGTGTCGCGCAGGGCGATAAAGTCCTTATGGCGATACAGAGCGTTATCGTCCAGGGTCACCTTGGCGTCAACAGCCAGGATTTTGTTGTCCGACGTTTTCAGCACGGGGTTAATCTCGAACATAGCCGAGTCGGTTTCGTCGTATGCCTTATACAAAGCCGTTACGAACTTCACCATTTCCTTTTGTGCCTCCCCTTCGAGGCCGAGACCGAAGGCGATTTTGCGGGCCTGGAAGCCTTGCAGACCCACAGCGGGGTCGATGAATTCCTTCAGGATTTTCTCGGGGTGCGACTCGGCTACCTCCTCGATGTCCATGCCACCCTCGGTGGTGTAGATGATAACGTTTTTGCCGCTGGTGCGGTCGAGCAGTACGCTCATGTAGTACTCCTTGGTGGGGCTTTCGCCGGGGTAATACACATCCTGGGCGATGAGAACTTTGTTTACCAAGCGGCCTTCGGGGCCGGTTTGCTTGGTCACGAGCTGCATACCGATAATCTGGCCCGCGATGTCTTTTACCTGCTCCAGGTTTTTGGCGAGCTTCACTCCGCCGCCCTTGCCCCGGCCGCCGGCATGAATCTGCGCCTTGATGACGTACCAGCTGGTGCCGGTTTGCTCGGTGAGCTTTTTGGCGGCTTCTACGGCTTCTTCGGCGGTGTCGGCGGTAAGGCCTTCCTGCACGCGCACGCCGTATTTTTTAAGAATGTCCTTGCCTTGATACTCGTGAATATTCATCGGAGGGGGTAGGGGTGGAGTTTTAAGTACTGGCGCGAAGGTAGGGCCGGGATGCCGCTTGTCATTGCGAGGGCCACGAAGTGGAGCGCAGCAATCTTTCCTTTCGCGTCAGAATTACGAATCCAACGATTAAGGAAAGATTGCCGCGCTCCACTTCGTAGCCCTCGCAATGGCAGCACAAGGGGGCTAGCCAGCCCCAACGCCCGTCCGGCTTTCCACGTAGCTTTGTCTGGCTAACCTGTTTCTCCTTTTTTGCCTTGCTACAAGCCATCAACCTTCGTAAAAGCTACAACTCGCTGGAAGTGCTCAAGGGCATCGACCTCACCATTCAGCGCGCCGAAATTGTGAGCATTGTGGGATCGTCAGGGGCCGGCAAGAGCACGCTGCTGCATATTTTGGGCACGCTCGACGAGCCCGACTCGGGCGAAGTGCTCTTCGATGGGCAGTCTGTCACGAGCCTGGGCCGCACCTCGCTGGCCAAGTTTCGGAACCGCCACATTGGCTTCGTGTTCCAGTTTCACAACCTGCTACCCGAGTTTACGGCCATTGAAAACGTGTGCCTGCCCGCCTACCTGGCCGACCGCTCCGAAAAAGAAGTGCGCGTGCGGGCCCGCGAATTGCTCGGCCTGCTCAACCTCGACCACCGCGTCGACCACAAGCCCAGTGAAATGAGCGGCGGCGAACAGCAGCGCGTGTCGGTGGCACGCGCGCTCATCAACTCGCCCGAAATCATCTTTGCTGACGAGCCCAGCGGCAACCTCGACTCGAAGAATGCGCAGGAGCTGCACGAGCTGTTCTTCTGGCTGCGCAAGGAGTTTGGCCAAACCTTCGTCATCGTGACTCACAACGACACGCTGGCCCAAATGGCCGACCGCACCATCGTGATGCGCGACGGCCATATTCTGCAAGAATAAGGGGGGTAGGGCTAGTAAAAAAAGCCGTAGAAGAACGTCAGGCTGGGCCTGTCAATGCAGCTCGCTTGCGTCGTTGGGATGAGTAATCCTAGTGGCGTGAGCGAACTGCTTTGGCAAGCCCAGCCTGACGTTCTTTCTGCTTCGTGTTAGGGCAAATTGTAGGCTAAGCCGATTGGAAAAACTAGGTGTCGAAAAGCATTTTTAGGGCCCTGCTAAAACGTCTGATAATCAGTGCTAAATTTTACTAAGAAAATTGGCTTTGTTGGAACAGTATTTGGCTGGGGTTGGTTATTCACTCGTACTACAGAACGATAACCGGCCGCTGGCCAACCCTACCATGACCGAAGTCACCAAAACCCCTAAGGAAGCTACCGTCGCCAAGAAAGCTGCTCCCCGCGCGGAGAGTTATGACATCGCTAAATCGGACGAAACGCTCGACTTAGCGAAGGACTTGGCCAAGTTTATCAAAGACAACAAGCTTAGCACCCAGGTGCAGGGCAAAGAGTTTGTGAACGTGGAGGGCTGGCAGTACGCCGGTTCGCGCCTGGGCATCGTGCCCGTGGTGGAGCACGTCATCGACCTGAGCAACGAGCAAGAACTGAAATACCAAGCTAAAGTGACCTTGTTTGACCTGCGCCACGGCGTTACGGTCGGAGCTGGCTTCGCCATCTGCTCCAACAAGGAGAGCGGTAAGAAATTCTACCAGGAGTTTGCGATTGCCAGCATGGCACAGACCCGCGCTATCGGCAAGGCGTACCGCAACATTCTGGCTTGGATTATCCGCGCCGCTGGCTACGAGCCTACCCCTGCCGAGGAAATGGAGTATTCGGGCAACGTGCCCGCGCCTGCCGTGGCCCCGACCGTAGTAGTCGCTGAGCCCGCCCCCGTAATGCGCGCCGTCACTACCGCTCCGGCGGCTCCTGCCGAAGCGCCGGCTGCTGAGGCCCCCGCCGCTGCTCCAGTGCAGTATGCTACCGCCAGCCAGAAGGAAGAGATTATCCGCTTGCTGAACCATCCGCTCATCACGCGCCAAGAGAAGACCAAGATGCTGCTTAACATCAACCGCCTCGATGAGGAGCGCGCTACCCAGGCCATCGCCAAGCTGCGCAAAGCCATCGAAGACCGCGAAGGCACCACGGCCGTAGCTGCCTAAGTTGCCCTTAAGCAAACGCAAAAGCCCGGTGCCGCAAGGTGCTGGGCTTTTTTGCGCAGTAGCGCGAAGCTTCTGCGTCGTGCGCGACCACGGCGAACTGGGGCGTATGGGCTTGCCGGCTTGCCACCAACAGTAGTACGAGGCGGAAGCTTCATGCTACTGTTGGTAGCCGTATTTTTACGGGATGCCTACCCCCCCCGCTACTGCCAATCCGCTTGCCGTGCTGCGCCACTATTGGGGGCACCAAGCGTTTCGGCCGGGGCAGCAGGAGATTATTGAGGCGGTGCTGGCGGGGCACGATGCACTGGCGCTGCTGCCCACGGGCGGCGGCAAAAGCGTGTGCTTCCAGGTGCCAGCACTGGTGCGGCCGGGGCTGTGCGTGGTGGTTACGCCGCTCATTGCGCTCATGCGCGACCAGGTCGAAAACCTGCGCAAGCGGGGCCTAAAGGCTGAGGCCGTGTACGCGGGCATGAGCCACCAGGAAATCGACCAGGCGCTCGACAATTGCGTATACGGCCGCGAAGTTAAGTTCTTGTACGTCAGTCCCGAGCGATTGCTCACCGACTTGTTTCGGGCGCGGGTGGCACGCATGCAGGTGGGCCTGCTGGCCATTGATGAGGCGCACTGCCTGTCGCAGTGGGGCTACGATTTTCGGCCGCCCTACCTGCGCATTGCCGAGCTACGGGCGCTGCTGCCGCCCGAGGTGCCGTGCATTGCGCTCACGGCCACCGCCACCGGCCAGGTGCGGCAGGATATTGTCGAGAAGCTCCACTTTCGGCCTGGCTACGGCATTTTTACCCAAAGCTTTGCGCGGCCCAAACTCTCGTATTCGGTGCTGCAAACCGAGGACAAGCAGCGCCGATTATTGGAAGTACTAAGGGGGGTAGGGCCTGGCAAAACCGGCATCGTGTACGCCCGCACGCGCCGCCAGGCCGAGGACACGGCCACTTGGCTGAGCCAGCAGGGCCTGCCCGCCGCCGCCTACCACGCCGGCCTGGCCGCCGAGCAGCGCACCCGTACCCAGCAAGCCTGGCTGGATGATAAAACGCGCATTATTGTGGCTACCAATGCTTTTGGCATGGGTATCGACAAGCCCGACGTGCGCGTGGTGGCCCACCTCGATGCGCCCGCCACCCTCGAAGCCTACTACCAGGAGGCCGGCCGCGCCGGCCGCGATGGCCTCTACGCTTTTGCCGTGCTTCTCAGCGGCCCAGCCGATGCCGACGGGCTGCGCCGCCAGGCCACACTGGCACACCCGCCGCCCGATGTGGTGCGCCGCGTGTACCAGGCGCTGGCCAACTACTCGCGCACGGCCGTGGGTGGCGGCGAGCTGGTAGCGTTTGACTTCGACCTGAGTGTTTTTGCCGAAACCTACCGCCTCAAGGCCGTCGATGCCCACCACGCCCTTAAGGTGCTGGAGCAGCAGGGCTTCGTGCAACTCACCGAGGCCGTAAACCAGCCGGCACGGGTGCAGCTCATTAGCAATCAACAGGATTTGTACCAGTTTCAGGTCGCTAATGCGCAGCACGACCTGCTCATCAAGGCCCTACTGCGGTTGTACGGCGGCGAGTTGTTCGTGGCTTTCCAAGGCATTACCGAGAGCGCTTTGGCGCGGCACCTGCGCCAGAGTACCCAAGACGTGGCGCGCCAGTTGCGCTACCTGCACAGCACCGGCGTGCTGCACTACCAGCCGCGCCGCGAGCTGCCGCAGGCGCTTTTCACTACCCCCCGCTACGACGCTGCCCAACTGCCGCTCGACGAGCGCCGCCTCAAGGCTGCCAAGCAGATCACCGAGCACCAAACGGCCGCCGTCATTGCCTACGCCGCTGGCACTACCCAGTGCCGCCAGCAGACCTTGCTCGACTACTTCGATGAGCCCGACGCGCCAGCCTGTGGCGTGTGCGACGTGTGCCTAGCTCGCAAAAAAGCCCAGCAAGCACCCAAAGATGCCGCCGGGCTGCAATCCGGTTTGCTGGAGTTGCTACGCGCTGCGCCGCTGCTGCCGCGCCAGGTAGTGGCCCACTACCCCGTAGCCGAGGCTACCGCCGTGGCAGCCGCCCTGCGCAGCCTAGTCGAGCTAGGCCAGGTCACCTACGCCGCTGATGGTCGGTTGGGTTTGGCGTAAAAAAAGGTCATCAGCACGAAATGCTGATGACCTCTGAAAACTTGTAACGCTTAGCTACTTAGCTTGGTAAGCCATAATGCCGCCCTCCAGGTTGCGCACGTTGGTGAAGCCCTGCTGGGTCAGAAAAGCCTTGGCAGCCGACGAGCGGGCGCCGCTTTTGCAATGCACGATAACTTCCTGGTCCTTTAGTTCTTCGAGGTCGTCGAGAGCCTGGGGCAGCGAGCCGAGCGGGATGTTTTGGCTGCCGGCAATGCGGCTTTCCTCAAATTCCCACGGCTCGCGCACGTCGAGGATGGTCGGGGTTTCGCCGGCTTGCTGGCGCTGGTGTAGTTCGGAGGCGTTGATGTCCGGCATGGGGGTAGGGAAGGTGAAAAAACGAAATTACTGCACCACCAGTCGGCGGGTGGCTACCGTGCCATCGGCCAGCGTGAGCTGCACCAAGTACACACCCCCAGACAGCCCACCGGGTAGGTGCAGGGTAGGCCGCCCAGCCTCAGCGGCGGGCTGCTGCCATACGGGGCGGCCCAGCACGTCGAGCACAGCCGCGCGGCGGAAAGCTGGCCCGCTCACCACTACCACGGTGCCAGTGGGCGCGGGGTTGGGGTAGAGGCTAAATTGAGCACTGCCAGCCTGCTGCGCCTGGGTGGCCAGTGGCGTGCTGTTGTTCATCACGGCCCGCATCATCAGGGTGCCGGGGATAGACAGCGTGGGTTTCGACCAGGTATTTTGAGTGTTGTAGAAGAGGGTAGGGGCTGTGCTCGCGTTGTTGAGGTCGTAGCCGTAAGGCAAAAACTGCCCGCTCGCCGCCTGCCCAAACCCAATGTAAAACCGCCCCGATACGGGCACCGGCGTATCAAACGTAATGTCTTTGGCAAAAACGGAGTCGCGGCCCAACGGATTGCGCAAGGTGATGGTTTTGGTCGCCAGCGGATTGGCCGCGGGCTGGCCATTGTTGTCAGCCCACACGGCCACCGTCACCGAGCGATTCAGGAAGTTTTCGCCGCCCTGGTTTAGCGGAATGTTATTGAATACAGGAGCCAACCGAATAGCCTTCACTTGGTCGTTTTTGGCCGCCACCATGGGGTAGGCGTAGTAGCTGACCGGCCCCGTGCTCTGGGCGGGCAACGGCAAAAACGACTCGGCCGACCCATCGTCAAAGGCGTAGTAGTCCGTCAGGTCCAGGTCGCGGTAGGTGGTGTCGTTGGGCAGCGTGAGCGGGTTGGTTTCGTTGGTGGTTAGGGCCAGGGTGTAGCGGTAGCGGCGGGGCGTAGGGGTGAGGGGCAGCGGCGCCGAGCTGGCATTGCCCTGAATCACGACCTGCCGGGCCTTGGCCAGCAGCGGCTGGTTGCCGGCCACCCAAGTAGCTGGGGCAAAGCCACCGTTGCTGAGTTCTTGCACCGTTCCCAGCCAGGTGATGGGGGTAGGGTTGCCGCTGGGCAGCAGGTTGTTGGCGGTGGCGCTCATCGCCGGGTTGAGGGCGCTGGCGCCGACCACCGCATACTGCCAGGCGGGCATCGCCGTGTAGTTCTGCAAGGGGCTGCTGAGCCCACGGCTAGTAGCAATGTCTTGAAAGATAGTGTCATTGGCCGCGCGGTTGCGATTCAGGTAGATATAATCTACCCCAAACGCGTCGCGGCTCGACGACTGATTGCCCGCCGCCCGAAACCGAAACCGGAAGCCGCTGTGGAAGTAGGCAGCCTGGTTGAGCGGAAAAATCTGCTGCCGAAAATTCGTCGTCTTGCTTTCCGCGTTATACGTCCAGATGGTGCTCCAGCGCCCCGCGCTATCCAGAAATTCCAGCGTCAGGTACACTGGCGAGCCGCTAGCGCTGGCCACTGGCGCGCCCGCCAGCGTGCCGGCCTGCCAGGCGTAGCTTAGATACACTTGGTTGGCTACCGATAGCCCGCTCAAGTCAATGGGCTGCGAGGTAAGCGTATCGGTCACGCTGTACGACGAGGCCGAGGCCGCGTTATACGGCCGGCCATTGGCCCGCAGGCCGTCGAGCGTGGCCGTACCGCGCGTCAGGGGATTCACAGCCAGTCGGTTGCTTATATAGGCGCCACCGCCGCCGTAGTGCTGCGTCAGGCCGCTGCCGTCGGGGTAGTCGGTTGCGGCTCCTTGCCAGCGTAGCGGGCTGGGCTGCCCATCACGGGGCAGCGTAAAGTCCTCAAAAAAAGGCAGCGTGAGCGCCGTGGTGCGTTGGGTTGCGGCTGAGGGGGTAGGGGCCTGCGCTGCCGAAGCCGCCCGGCTAGGGTCGGCCCCCAGCGGCTGGGGCGTGAGCACGAGCGGCGCCTGAGCCCGCGCCGCCAGGCTCAGCAGTAACGCAGGTAGGGATAGGAAGCGAAGAAGTGGACGCATAGTAGCCGGAGATTAATTTAAAAGTAAATCGTCTGTCAGTGCAAGCAGCGCGGCAACCGCACCCAAGCGAAACCTGCACGAGCTAGTAAAACGACCTGTGCGGGTAGCGTGCTGGTGCAATTGTCGCACTGCGCTCGCAATGACAGACGATTTTTACCTTCAAAATATTACTCAGCTATCCACAAATCCACGAGCTGGCCCATGCGGATGGTGGCACCCGGCGTAGCTACCGGGCGCTGGCGCACCACGGTGCCCGGCAGTTGGCCGGTTTCGGCGGGCTGCTTGAAGACCTCGCCCACCTCCAGGTGCTGGCCGGCGAGTAGCGTGCGGGCCTCATCCTCGGGCATGTTCACGAGGTTGGGCATCTCAAATTCGGTGTTGCCGAGGCCATCGCCCACTTCCAGGTCCACCTTGGTGCCTTTGGCGATGGGCGCGCCGGGCGCGATTTCCCTACCCCCCACCAGCTGCTTAAGCACGGCATTCTGGGCGACGTTGGGCACGAGCTTGAGCTGGCCAATTTCGAGGTCGTAGCTCTTCAAAATGAGCTGTGCGTTTTTCACCGAGCCATCCGTGAGCTTAGGCATCTTGATGACCGGCGGGCGGCGCATGGCCACCGAAATGTAGATTTTGCGGTCCTGCTTCACCTTTTCGCCGGGCGCGGGTTCTTGCGTGAGCACCGTGAGAGGCCGGGTGCCGGGCGCGTAGCTGCTGTCGTCCACGAAGTAAGCCAAGTTGCGCTCGTCCAAGTAATTCTCCAGGTCGGCCACGTTCATGCCCGTGATTTTGGGCACCACAATAGTTTCGCCGTGGTGCGTGGTAATGGGCAGATACACGTAGAAAAAGCCCAGCACCAGCGCCGCGCCCAGCGCCGCAATCAGCGCCAGGTGCTTGAACACATCGAACCAGGTATCAGATTTAAAGAAAGACATACTCTACAAGAACGTCATGCTGAGCTTGCCGAAGCATCTCGCTCGCGTCGTTAAACGATGGAATTACTACCCCACGCCAGATGCTTCAGCAAGCTCAGCATGACGTTCAAAATTAACTAGTTACTGTTGGCAACTACCCGTTCTTGCCGCGCTTTGCCAAAATCCAGAATCCGGTCGATAAACTGGTAGGGCGTGTAGCCGGCCAGCGCCGTTTGGTGGAAAATGCACGTGGCGGGCGTCATGCCGGGCAGCGAATTGACCTCAATAATAAGCACTTCGATGGCGCCGCCCGTGCGCACCCGCACAAAGGCGTCGATGCGGGCGTAGCCCTCGATGCGCAGCACCTCGGCCACTTGGTGCAGCACACGCTTCACCTCGTCGGAGACGCGCTGGCGCTCGGCCGGGTCGGCCGCGTAGCGAGCGGGCGTGATATTCTGCCCTTCGCCGGCCAGAAATTTCTCCTCCAGGCTCAGCACTTCGCCGCTCGCCAGCGCCTCGCTAGCCTCAAAAACCTCGATGAGCAGCTGGCCGCTGGCGTCGTACGAAGTCAGCAGGCCGCCCGTCACTTCCAGGAAGGTAGCCGCACCGTCGGGCCCAATGAGCGTTTCCACCAAAAAGGCGTCCTTCTGTGGAAACTCCTCCTTAAAGCCTAAATGCAGTACTTCGGCCGGGCCTACGAGCAATGGCTCGTCGCGCCGGAAAATCTGCTCGCTGAAAGCAGCCAGCTCGGCGCGGTTCTTTATCTTCTTCACCGCCGATGAGCAGCCATCATCAGCCGGTTTGGCAATGAAGGGGTAACCAAACTGGCTTTCGAGACTGCGGTAAAACGCCTCGGCGTCGGCGGCCCACTCCAGGCGCTGGGCCAGGCGGTGGTCGGCCACGCGCAGGCCTGCCTCGCGCAAGCGGCGGTTGGTTTCAAACTTATTGATGGTCACGGCCGAGCTGGCCGCGCCCGAGCCGTTGTAGGGCAGGCCAAATTTCTCTAGCTCCTGCTGCAACGCGCCATCCTCGCCGGGCCGGCCGTGCAGGGCAATGAACACCTCATCCACTTGCTCGGCCAGCTCGGCAAACGAGATGCGGCGCGGCGCGGCAATGGCCTGGCCCGCATACACCTGCGTCAGTTGGCTGGCCTCGGCGCGGATTTTGGCCAGCACCGGGTGGGCTGGCTCGCCGGCCTCGGCGTGCTCGATTTTTTCGCGAATATCGTCCGCGTTATCCTTGAGCATCACGTTGATGGGTAGCTCGTAGAGCCGAAACTCGGCGCTGCTGCCCGCCAGGAACACTGGCACCGGCCGGTACTTGGTGCTCGACGACAGCTTCTCGTAAATATTGCGCCCACTCTCCACCGAAATATGCCGCTCCGACGAGTAGCCGCCCATTATCACGGCCACCCGAATGCGCTCGTCGGTGCTGCCCTGCCGGCTGCGAATGGCGCCATCGAGCTGCGCCAGAGCCGCGCCCAGCTGCACCGGCTTCAGGCCGCCGCGCCGCCGCGCGTTCAGCGACGTGCGAATGATGTAGGTCAGGAACTGGCTGGGATTCAGTCCAATCTCGGCCGCCTGGTGGAAGAAAAACGACGCCGGCAACATGCCGCTCGTCGTGTTCGGGTCATTCAAGAAGATGGTCCCATCGGCCTGAATAAAGCCGTCTAACCGCGCATACACTTCAAAGCCGAAGGTGCTGAACATCGTCTGCGCCTCCTGGCGAATGCGCTCAATAGCAGCCTCGGGCAAGTCGATGGGCGTTACCTTGCGAGCTAGGCCCGGCAGGTACTTGGCGCGGTAGTCGAAAACTTCGGTGCCTTTTACAATCTCGGTGGGGGGTAGGGCCAGCGGCGCGCCATTTTCATCCTCCACCACAATGCACGAAAATTCGCGGCCAGCCACAAATTGCTCAATAAGCACCTGCGCTTCGCCCGTGGTACTCTGCAAGCGCACGGTAGCAGTAGATTGAAAAGCCGTAGCCAGTGCGCCCAGCAATGCTTCGGGGTGGCTAATAGCCGGCCCGTCGTTTAGCGTCACGGGTAGGGCAATGCCCTCCCGAATGTCGGCTAGCTGACGAACCCAGGCCAGGCGGCCTTCTTCCGTCAGCGCTTCCCAGTCGGCCTTGGTGAGCGTGCGGCGAAACAGTGCCCGGTCTACGGCGGCGCTAAACTGCGCCGGGTCTTCCTCCTTCACGATGCTGATGCCAATGCTGCTGCCTTGGTGCGGCGCCTTCAGCACCAGCGGCAGGCCCAACTCGCGGCCCAGCAGCGAGAGCAGCGCTGCCGGGTCGGCAGTAGCCCAATCCTGGGCCGTGAGCACGTAAAAATCGGGGGTAGGGAGCCCGGTCGCTTTCAGCAGTTTCTTCTGCGCGATTTTGTCAATACCAAAGGCCGAAGGCAAAATGCCCGAGCCCGAGTACGGAATCCCTACCCACTCCAGCAGGCCCTGAATGGCGCCGTCTTCGCCGCCCGGCCCGTGCAGGGCTAGAAAGGCAAAATCCATGAGCTTAGGTAGTTCGCTGGCCTGCACTTGGCGGCCTACGTGGCTGATAAGCTCCGTGAGGGCCTCGTCGCTGAGCTCGCCCAGGTTCTCTAAGTAGAGCTGCCAGGGGTGGCGCGAGGGGGGTAGGGCCGCCACGGGCGGGTAGAAATCGCGGATGGTACCCTTGTAGAGGTACTGCCAGTCGAGCAAAATGAAGTGCCCCTGGCTATCCACAAAAATGGGAACGGGCTGAAACAGCCCCTTATCCAGGTTATCAAAAACGGTGCGCCCACCGGCGAAGGAAATCTCGCGCTCGCGCGAAGTGCCCCCGAAGAAAATGCCGATTCTCATCATACTGCCCGCAAAGGTACGGCGGCGAGCAATGGCTGAATGGGCGAAGGACTGAATGGCTGAATGGGCAAAAAAAATGCTTTGGCCGGCCATTCACGCATTAGCCTGCCGCTTTTGCTACTTTGCACCGCTAAACCCGTACAGGTGCGGTAGGCTTTCGCCCATTCGCCCACTCACCCCTTCACCCATTGCCCCAGTGAACACCCTCGCTAACTACAACTTCGCCGGCCGCCGCGCCGTGGTGCGCGTCGATTTCAACGTGCCGCTCGACAAGGACCTGCGCATCACCGACGACACCCGCATTCGGGCGGCCACGCCCACCATCCAAAAGATTTTGGCCGACGGCGGCTCGGTGGTACTGCTCTCGCACCTAGGCCGGCCCAAGGGCGGCTACGAAAAGAAATTCTCGCTCGAAAGCCTGCGCCAGCGCTTGCAGCAGGAGTATGGCCGCGACGTACTCTGGGGCGGCGATGTGCTGAGCGACGAGGCCCTAGCTGCTGCGCAAGCCTTGCAGCCCGGCCAGGTGCTGCTGCTCGACAACGTGCGCTTTCACCCCGAGGAAGAGACTGGCAACGAGGGGTTTGCCCAAAAGCTGGCCCGCCTCGGCGATGTGTACGTCAACGACGCGTTTGGGGCGGCCCACCGCCGCCACGCCTCCACGTCCGTCATGGCGCATTCCTTCGCACCCCAAGACCGGGTAGGCGGCCTGCTACTGCAAGGCGAACTCGACAACGCCCAAAAAGTGCTCGACAACCCCGAGCACCCCTTCACCGCCATCATGGGCGGCGCCAAGATTTCGGATAAAATTCTGCTCATCGAGCGCCTGCTCGACAAGGTCGATAACCTACTCATCGGCGGTGGTATGGCCTACACCTTTGCTGTAGCGCAGGGGGGCACTATCGGCAACTCGCTGGTCGAAGCCGACAAGGTAGAGCTAGCCAAGCGGCTCATTGCCAAGGCTGAGGAAAAAGGCGTAAACCTTGTTTTGCCCGGCGATAGCCTCATTGCCGACCGGTTTGCCAACGACGCCAACGTGGAAGTAGCCAGTAACCACGCCATCCCCCAGGGCTGGATGGGCCTCGACCTGGGCCCCGACGCCCGCGAGCAATTCGCCAGCATCATCCAGGATTCGAAAACCATTCTTTGGAACGGCCCGATGGGCGTATTCGAGATGAGCAACTTCTCGCTGGGCACCGAGTACGTGGCCCGCGCCATTGCCGAAGCCACCGAGGGCGGTGCCTACTCGCTTATCGGCGGCGGCGACTCGGCTGCGGCCGTGCAGCAGCTGGGCTTTGCCGACCGCGTAAGCTACATCAGCACCGGCGGCGGCGCGCTGCTCGAGTTTATGGAAGGCAAAGAGCTGCCCGGCGTTACGGCGCTGGGGTAATGAGCCGTGGGTAATGAACAATGACCAGTGATTAATAGGTATTTATCTTACTTGCCTACTGCTCATTACTCATTGTTTGTTACTTTTTGCGCAGCCAAATCGAAGTGGTACCCGTATGACCGGGTACCACTTTTTTCTTTTCCACCACCCATGACTGACCACGAACAGGAATACGCCAAGATGGCCCGCCAAGTATATCGCACGCTCACCGACCAGCGCCCCCAGTGGGAAGCGCGCAGTCCCGCGATGGTAGCCGACTTCGAGCAGCTTAACAACTTTTTGCAAGCCTACGACGAAGTAGCCGGCCGCCAGGGCGAGAAAGGCGCCAAAGATTCTGGCGACGCCCGCGACCGTGCCGAAACCGCCGCTGAGGCTGCCGCTGGCCGCATCGTGCGTGGCCTGCGCGTGCTGCAATTAAGCGTGCACAACCCGGCTCTGGCCGAGGTAGCCAGCTATACCCCCGACGTGCTCAACCCGCTGCACGGCGAAGAGCTGCTGGGCGCCCTTAGTGCTATAGCTGCCGCTGCCGGCGGCGTAGCGCCCCTACTCGCCAACGAAGGCGTAACTGCCGAGCACCTGCAAGTGCTAGACGATGCCATTGCCGCGTACACACCGCTCGCTGGCCTCAATAACAGCACCCTTGAAAAAGGCAGTAGCCTCGATTTTACGGCCCGCCAGGTGGTAAAAGGCTTGCGCAAAGTGCTCCGCCGCCTCGACACCCGCATCGATAACCTGCGCGACGACATCCCAAGCCTGGGCCAAGCCTACAACGACGCCCGCGCCGCCGCCGAAACCGGCGACCTCGCCGAAGATGAGAAAGGCCCTGATGGTGGCATCGGCCGCGCCGCCGCTGGCAACGCCTTTGGCCCCGAAGGCCAGCCCGGCCAATAAGTATTTCTTACCCTCCACTAGGGGAGTAGGGCCTTGCCAAAAAAGCCCCGTCACTACGCAGTGGCGGGGCTTTTTCGTGGCCTCATGGTGCTAGGCTGCTTGCTTTTCTAGGGCTTGCAGCAGGTCGTCGGCCGCCTTTTCGATGTCGGCGTAGCCTTGCTGGGCGGCGCGCTCCTTGGCGGCAATCAGGCCATCGCGGTGCACAGTTTTGAAGTCGCCGTAGGGAAACTTGTAGCGGCCTTTGTTGTCGGCATTCTGGCTCTTATCCTCGCCCAGATGCCACTGCGCATACTCCTCGATTTCGTGTTGCTTCAAGAAGGAGTTTTCCTGCGCGGTGTCGGGGTGATGCTGGCCCCAATGGCCTTCGTCGTTTTTGAGCTTGCCATCCTTAATTAGCTTTTTAGCGAACGTAACGGCGGCGTGATTGAGGGTAATAGACATAGCAGGAAGTGGAAAGGATACTTCCGCAAGTACGAGGGGGTAGGGCCGCGGGGTTATAGCCCAGCTTGCCACTCGTGGCTCAGTTCACGTACGGCGCTTCGAGCCGGCGCCCCATGCTTTTGAAGCCGCGGCCGGGCAGGCGTCCCGTGAGGCGGGTGGCCAGGGCCTGGGCCTCGGGCGTGCTTAGCACGTCGAGCTCGTGCAGCCAGGCCAGGCGGCGCAGCTGCGGCTCGATGAGGCCCAGTGGATTGACGGGCGCGTACTCGCGGCGCAGGTAGCTTTTGGTATGGCTCTCCAGCTCCTGCACAAAGGCGCGCAGCTGGCGGCGGTCGCGGGGGTGGTCGGCCAGCGCCACCTTCAGGTTGGCGGTGTGCAAAATAGCCTGGTTCCACCAGTTTTGCCAAGCATAGAGCAACACCAGGCTCACGCCAAACGCGCCGCTGAGCGCATACACCCAAAAGTTTTCGGGCAAAGCCCGCTGGCCAAAAAACTGCTGCTGCACCACATTGCCGCCCAGCCAAAGCAGGGAGATGGCCAGCCATCGCAGGTGGCGGCCCGGCAAGTGGCGCTCATACGCCAGCCGAATGGGCAGCAGCTCCTCATACGGAATCTCCACAGCCATATCGACCGTGCCGCGGCCATCACGCTGGCTCATAAACAAGCCGTTTTCGCGCAGCATAAAGTGCGTGGAGCGGGTAACCTGACTTTGTTGAAACTCCATATTCTTCCTAAAACCTAATCATAAAGCTACGGCGCCCAGCGGGCCACAGCTACCGCAGCAGCTCAAGCGGCGCCGGCGAAAAGCACAACAAAAACAAGAGCACCATGACCCAGCCTAGCACTTGGCGGCCCCGACTTAGGGGGCGCTCGTCGGGCGCAGGCGGGTGGTAGACGCCCGACAGCCGCCCCAGCAGCAGCCCAAACAGCAGCCAGCCCGGCTGGCCTAGCGTGCCTGGCCACCAGGTAGCCACGGCTATTTGACCTAGCCACACTACGGCGCCGACCACTAGCCCCCACCAGGCGCGCGGCAGCAGCCTCCAAAACACCAGCCCCAGATACAGCGCATAAGGCACGCCCCCGTACAGCCACACCTGCCAGCCGCTGCGCACCGAAAACAGCCCTAGCCCCGCGTAAAAAATAAACGCCACAAATAGCAGCGCCGACAGTCGCCCCGCCCGGCGCGGCCCCAGCAGCCCATATAAGATGTGCCCGCCGTCGAGCTGGCCGATGGGCAGCAAATTGAGGGCCGTAAAAAACAAGCTTAGTTCGCCGGCCACCAGCAAGGGGTAGCGCAGCAATAGGTTGGCGGGTGGCAGGCGATGCGGGTCGGCAAAGACGTGTTCCAGCAGCCGGTAGAGCAGCGGCTGGGCCAGCGTAAACTCAGGAGCCGGGTAGCGCGCCAGGCTGCGCGTGGTCACCAGCAGATACTCGGCCTGGTCGGGTAGGGTAGCAAAAGCGTAGGCCAGTAGCGGCACTGCCACCAGCAGCCCCGCCAGCGGCCCCGCCAACCCAATATCGAAAAAGTCGCGCCGCGAAAATATCCGGTCCTTTACCCTAATAACGGCCCCAAAAGTGCCCAGCCCCAGCGGTACGGGCAAAAAAATGGGCAGTGTGGTGCGCACCTTATGGTAGCGCGCCGTGAAGTAGTGCCCAAACTCATGCACCGTTAGCACCCCCAAAAATGGCCCCGCGTACAGCAGGCCCCAGCCCAGCTGCGCCCAGCGCTCGGCGGCCGGCAGCCCCAGCACATCAAACGATAATAATTCGACGGGCCCGCTGCGCACCAGCTGCACTCCGGCCAGCACCGTCGCTACCAGCGTGAGCAGAAACAGCCCCAGGTGCAGCGCGTAGCGCCAGCCCCGCGGCAGGGGCGGCCGCTCGTAGCGCCGAAACAGGCGCCGGGCCCAGGCTCCGCGAGGCGGCGCCACGGCATCGGCGGGCCAGCTAAATACCGGGTCGTTTTCGGACAGCTCAGTTAGGGGTAGGGGCCGGGGGGGTAGGATATTCTCGGGGGTAGGCACGCAGGGCTTCGGGCAGGGCGGTGGTAAGGGTCAGGGGCGGGGCTAGGTAAAGCACCCGCAGCCCCAGGCGGCGAGCCGTAGCAATGTGCTGCGGGCTGTCTTCAATGAATAACGTCTCGGCGGGCTGCCAGTTCATTTCGCGCAGCGCGTGCCGGAATATCTCCTCGCCTGGCTTGCGTAGCCCCACTTCCTGCGAATAGAACACGCGGTCGAGGCAATCGGCTATGCCATTTTTAAACCCGTACTGCCGAGCCAGGCGGCGGTTCACTTCTGCAATATGTAGTTCATTCGTATTCGAGAGCAACGCCGTTTGGTGCCCCGCCCGTCGCAGCTCGCCAATGAGGGCCAGGCGCTCGGCTGGCACGTCGAGCAGCAGCGCGTGCCAGGCTTGGTCTATCTCCTCGTCGGTGGCGTCGAGGTCGTAGCGCGCGCGCAGCCCGTCACGAAATTCGGCAGCGGAAATCTTGCCGGTCTCCAGCAAATCAAATAGCTCAGCCTGATTGGCCTGGCTGTACTCGACGGTGCTACCCGCCCGGCTTAGGCGAGCAAATGCTGCGGGGGTGCGGTCGTAATCAATATCAATGATGACGCCGCCAAAATCAAAAAGCAGGTTAGGGAGCATTTTTTGGCCGCTAGCTTGTGGCTACTAGCGCATAGCCCGCAAAGGTCGGGCTCAAATGATGCCCCAACGCACGAAAATGCACACCCAATCGCTCCGTTTTGCGTAACTTTGAAGCGCTAACTACCCCAGGTGGTAGCACCGGGCCTATAGCTCAATCGGTTAGAGCAGCTGACTCATAATCAGCAGGTCCTTGGTTCGATTCCAAGTGGGCCCACTAAAA
>CAZZDR010000048.1:0-17311 GCA_964652535.1 uncultured Hymenobacter sp.
TGTCCCTCCTCGGTTTTTTGATGATAAGTACGTTCATGTACCTCATCATGTCGAAGCGCATGTTTGCCATGACGGCACTCATCCTGATTCCGATTTTGTTCGCCCTTATCGGCGGGTTTCGGGGCGAAATTGGGGAGATGATGCTCGAGGGCGTCAAAAAAATCGCGCCCACCGGCGTCATGCTGATTTTCGCCATCATGTACTTCGGCATCATGACCGATGCGGGTTTGTTTGACCCCATCGTGGCCAAGATTCTCAAAGTGGTGGGCGGCGACCCGCTCAAGGTGGTTATCGGTACAGCGGTGTTGGCCCTGTCGGTATCGCTCGATGGCGATGGCACTACCACCTACATCATCGTGGTGGCGGCCATGCTACCCCTGTATAAGCGCCTGAAAATGAACCCGCTCATTCTCACGGCCACCGCTTTCTTATCGAGCGCCGTGATGAATATTCTGCCCTGGGGCGGCCCCACGGCCCGCGTGCTCTCGGCCCTGCACCTCGATAGCAGCCAAGTGTTTACGCCCCTCATTCCGGCCATGATAGTGGCGGCGGGCTGGGTCATTTTTGTGGCCTACATCTTCGGCAAGCGTGAGCGCAAGCGCTTGGGCATCGTCACCATCACCGAAGATGCTGACGAGCTGGTGGCCGAAGCCACCCACGAAGACGTGAGCCTGCGCCGCCCCAAGCTACTGTGGCTAAATGCGCTCATTACCATTGCTTTGCTGGTAGGCCTGTTCATGGATGTGATGCCGCTGCCGGTGCTCTTTATGACGGCCTTCGCCCTGGGCATGCTCATCAACTACCCGCGCCTGGGCGAGCAGCGCAACCGCCTGAACGCCCACGCCGGCAACGCCATGATAGTGGCGGGCATGGTCTTCGCGGCCGGCATTTTCACCGGCATTTTGGCCGGCACCAAGATGGTCGATGCCATGTCGCAAACCATCGTGACGCTGATACCGGATGCGCTGGGTCCACACTTGCCCATTATCACGGGTATTACCAGCGCGCCCTTCACCTTCTTCATGAGCAACGATGCCTACTACTTCGGCATCCTGCCGCTCGTGACCAAGGCGGCCACTCAGTTTGGCGTGAGCGTGGAGGCCATGGGTCGCGCCTCGCTGCTGGGGCAGTCGGTGCACTTGCTGAGCCCGCTGGTGCCGAGCACCTACCTGCTGGCTGGCCTGGCCGGCGTCGATTTTGGCGACCACCAGCGCTTTACCCTCAAATGGGCTTGCGGCACCGTGCTCGTGATGCTGGTCGTGTGCCTGATTTTGGGCGTGGTGCCGGTGTAGGGTACGGGGCTTTCCCCACCCCACGCCAGCCGAGCCAAAACTAATACGCGTCTAAATACCGGGCGGGGATACGCCCCGCACCCTACTACTTTTCCCACCCTACCCCTTCATTACCAATGAAAAAGCTTCTACTCTTTTTCGCCTGCTGCCTCCTGCTCGCTACCGCTGCTCAGGCGCAGAGCAACCGCGCCGCCTACAATGGCTGGCTGCAATACACAGGCACCTACGCGCTCAACGAGCGCTTCGACTTGAACCTCGGTGTGCAGTACCGCGCCTATAGTGGCCTCACCGACAAGCGCCTGCTGCTGGGCTTGGGCCTGCTGCAATACAACCTCAAAAACGTGCCCCTGTCGGTGGGCGCTGGCTACATGTACCTGCAACTGCAGCCCTACACCACCGCCGACCAGGTTGAGAAATTTGACAACCGCGAAAACCGCCTATATCAGCAAGTTATTGCTACGCAGAAAATTAACCGCGCCCGCCTGATACACCGCTACCGCATCGAGGAGCGCTGGACGGCTGCTGGCTTCCGGCTGCGCTTTCGCTACCTGGCGTCGCTGCGCCTGCCGCTCGGCCCCAAATCCGACCCCAATCCTAAGTGGTACCTGGCGCTGAAAGATGAGCTGCGCATTAGCAACCAAACCAACCCCTTCGACAGCAACCGCGTGTGGGGCGGCGTGGGCCGCATCTTCAACAAAAACCTGGGTGGCGAGCTGCTTTGGATGACGCAATTTGACGGCGGCCAGAACCGCTCTAACTACGTGGCCTTCATCCTGCGCCACGATTTTGGCTGGTCGGCCGACCACCCCGAGCGCCGCGTGCGCTTCCTGCCTCAGTAATTTTACGGCCCCTACCCCCCCTGCATGAACCACGACATCCAGCAAATACTTGATAATCCGCTGGCGGCGCTCGCCCTGGTGGGCAACCTCATTATCATCGAGAGCCTGCTCTCGGTCGATAATGCGGCCGTGCTCGCCACCATGGTCGGCGACTTAAATCCCGAGCAGCGCAAAAAAGCGCTGCGCTACGGCATTTTTGGGGCTTATTTATTTCGCGGGTTGTGCATTTTGTTTGCGTCGTACCTCATCGAATTCTGGTTTTTGAAGCCCCTGGGTGGCCTTTACCTGCTGTACTTGGTGTGGGACCATTTTCGGGCCGGGCCCGGCGAGGGCGACGAGCACATCGAGAAGGAAAAAAGCTGGCTCTACAAAAGCACGCTGGGCCTGTTTGGCAAATTCTGGGCTACCGTGGCCCTCATCGAATTGATGGATTTAGCTTTCTCCATCGACAACGTGTTTGCCGTGGTGGCCTTCACCGACAACCTGATTATCATCTGTTTAGGGGTATTTATCGGCATCCTGGCCATGCGGCTGGTGGCGCAGGCGTTCGTGGTGCTCATGGGTAAGTATCCCTTTCTCGAAACGGCGGCCTTCGTCATCATCGGCATTCTGGGGCTTAAACTGTTGCTCTCGCTGTTCGAGCACTTTCAGCCGGCCAGCCCGTTCAGCGCCTTCCTCAGCAGCGAGGCGGCCGACGTGGGCCTGACGGTGCTTACGGTGGCCGTGTTTGGGTTGCCACTGCTTACCTCGCGGCTGCTAGGCTGGCCCCGCCGGTTGGGTGGCAGCTAGGGAAACGGTGGGCGGCGCTTAACTCTGCGCCGCCGGTAGCCGTTAGGAGGGTATTATCTCACTTTCCTTGTCTCATTTATATGGCTACTCCTTCGCCCATCGCGCAGCTCGACGCTACCCTCGACACGTTGCAAAACGGCTTATTTAAAATCACCGACGAAGCTAAATCGGCCGTTGGCGACTGGATTAAGACGCTGCACGGCAACTCCGACCTAGCCCCCGTAGCGGCCGAGCTGCAAAAGCTGCAAGACGCTATTAGTAACAGCCACCACGGCTCCGTAGCTGGCAGCCTAAGCACCCTCAGCGAGCTTACCGCCGCTGCTGCCGTGAAGGGCACGCCCGACTCGCAGAGCAAGCTCTACCAGCTGAGCGACATCCTGAAGCAAGCCGCTGGCCAGATTGGCGGCTAAGTAGTTTTGGCCCTGCTGTGCATACAAAAGCCCTGACTACCGCGAGTAGTCAGGGCTTTGTATGTTGCAGGCCCTACCCCCTCAGCTGGCGTCAATTTGTGCAACTAAGTCCCGATTGATAGTAAGCAGGAATTGATATTGCCTTGGCGCTGGCTGCTTATACTGCTGGCAGCAGCTAGGGCCGAGGTGTTAGGGTAGCGGCCAACATGAACCTCACAGTGGTCGTGTTTGGAGTGCCGCTGCTCACCTCGCGGCTGGGCTGGCCGCACTGGCTGGATAGCAGCTAGGGCCATAACACTTGTGTTTTGAAAGCCAGCTCGCTTTTCCTACGACCGTGGTCGACCCAAGCGATAGCTTAGGCTGGCCCGCAGCCCAAAACCAGAATAAGTGAACCCAGCATTGCGCGCACTCCGATAAAGCTGCCCATCGGCCACCAGCGTAACGCGCTGCCGCTGCCAGCCCACCCCCAGCGCCGGCACTATACCAGTCGCAAACATGGAGTTGGCCGCGAACGTTTGGCTGCGCCCGGCAGAAGCTAACGTCACATCGCCCGCTAGCACAAAGTTCAGCTCCAGGCCTACACTCAGCAGCAAAGACTGCTCGTGCGGCTGCACCCAGCGGTAGCGCCCACTGAGCCGGGTAGTAGCCAGCGCCCCCCGATAATCGACAGGCACGGTGGCGGCGTAGCCGCCATAGCCGTCGGTGAGGTAGGTCGTGCCCTGGCAGCGGAAAGTACTCAGGCTCAACTCCCCGTAGAGCGAGGCCTTGCGGCCGGGCTGAAACAGCTCGCCATAAAGCCCTGCAAAAGGATGTAGCGCAGCGTCGGTCGGAGTGTCGGTTGGATTCGGATTTGCGATATCGGCCAGCACGCGCTGGTAGCGCAGGCCAGCTACTACCCCTCCTTCCAGCATGTGGCGCCGCAGGGCAGTCTTTTCGAGCCACGTTCGGCCGGGTTGCCGAGCCAGGGAGCAGGATGTATTATACGCTTGTGCAATTGCTACCAGGCCTGCCGCAGTAAAAGGCGCCGTTTGCGCCACTGTGCGCGCCGCTGGGCAGTCGGCCAAGTATAGCGTAAGCTGGTTGCGATAATTATTGCCCTCCGTCACGACCCAGGTGCCGGTAGCGGCTAGCTGGTGCAAGTAGCGACGCTCGGCCAGGTCAAGCACTGGTTGATTTTCACGGCGCAGCAACAAGTGGGTCGAACCGGGCCGCACTACGCGCCACAGCGTGGCCGGACCGGTTACCAACACTTCGGCCAGCAGCGAATCGGCGTGCACGTTTGTATAGTTTTCGCGCGGCAGCAGGTCGTTTCGGGTTTCGGCGGCGTGGTCAACGGGTAGCACCTCGGTACGGAAGTAGCGCCCAGCCACGCTAAATGCTTGCACCTGGTGCGCCCGCACTAACTCGCTGGAGCCATCTGGGCCTGACCGGTAGCGGATAAAAGTCGGCGGCTCACCCCAGTGGCTATTTTCAATCTCGACCCGCAACGTATCGCTCGTGTTGCGTACTAGCCAACCTGGCTCGTACTGTTGGGCAATGGCTACTTCGGTAGCAAGGAAAACGGCAAAAACAGCACTAAGTAAACGTAGCAGCATAGAGAACCTAACTTATACCACGAAGATAGCGGCACAACTCCTCGCCACCCACCTGCTATTGCTCTGCCGAATGCCTACCCACTACGCCTCTACCGGCTCTCGCAGGTGCGCTAGCATATCGTGGGTCATCTTGGTTAGGTCAAATTCGGGGGCCCAGCCCCAATCCTGGCGGGCGGCAGTGTCGTCGATGCTGGCGGGCCACGAGTCGGCAATGGCCTGGCGGCCGTCGGGCTTATAGGTCACGTGGAAATTGGGCAATTCCTGCTCAATAGTCGCTGCGATTTCGCGGGGCGAGAAGCTCATGGCGCCCAGGTTGTAGCTGGTGCGCACCTTGATGCTGCTGGCCGGCGCGTGCATCAGGTCGAGCGTGGCTTTGAGCGCATCGGGCATGTACATCATGGGCAGGTGGGTGTCTTCTTTCAGGAAGCACTCGAAGTCCTCACCGGCCACGGCTTTGTGATAAATATCGACGGCGTAGTCGGTGGTGCCGCCACCGGGCAGGCTCTTGTAGCCGATGAGGCCGGGGTAGCGCAGGCTGCGCACATCGAGGCCGTGGTGGCGGTGGTACCACTCGCACCACTGCTCGCCGGCCAGCTTGCTGATGCCGTACACCGTGTTGGGGTTCATGATGGTGGTCTGGGGCGTGTGCTCGCGCGGGGTGTTGGGCCCAAACACGGCGATGGAGCTGGGCCAGTACACCTGCGGCACCTGATACTGCACGGCAAGGTTCAGCACGTTCAGCAGGCCATCCATATTGAGCTTCCAGGCAAAAGCCGGGTCCTTCTCGGCTGTGGCCGAGAGTAGGGCGGCTAGGTGGTAAATCTGCACCGGCTTGTACTGCTGCACCAGCGCCTCCAACCGGTTTTTATCGAGCACGTCAAGCAGTTCGAAAGGGCCGCCGGCCAGGGCCGCGGGGTCTTGGGGGGCGCGCACGTCGGCGGCAATCACAGCCTCAGGGGCGTAGCGCTGGCGCAGAGCAGCCGTGAGCTCTAGCCCGAGCTGGCCGCAGGCGCCAATGACGAGCACGGTGCCAGGTGTTCGGGGGGTGGCGGGTTCGCTGGGCGAGGTAGTCATGAAAAGCAAAACTGGGGTGAGGGAGGGGGGGTAGGGCGGGACTGCAAAGATACGGCCAGGGGTAGAGGCCGGGTTTTGGCGCCGCCCGCCGCACCGGCCCGGCCCGGCGATATCTTGCGGCCGATGGCCCCGTATTTCCGACTTTTATGCTGCCTGCTAAGCCTGAGCCAAGTGGCCCAGGCGCAGTCCCCTACCCCTCTATCCTACCGCAACTTGGTGCTGGAGGGCGGCGGCATCCGGGGCATTGCCTACGGCGGCGCCTTGCAAGAGCTAGAAAGCCGGGGCGTGCTGGCGGGCATCGAGCGGGTGGGCGGCACCTCGGCGGGCGCCATTCAGGCGGCGCTGCTGGCGGTGGGCTACTCGCCCGATGAAATCGTGGCCGTGGTAAACGCTACCCCCGTGCAGCGGCTCAACGATGGCCGGTTTATCTTTTTTGGCGGCACGCACCGCCTGGTGAAGCAGTACGGCTGGTACCGCGGCGACGAGTTCAGCCGCTACCTCAGCGAACTGGTGGCCCGCAAAACCCAGCGGCCTAACCTCACGCTAGGCGAGTTGCACACGCTGGCTCAGGCACAACCCGGCCGCTACCGCGACCTCTACACCACAGGCACCAACCTCACCACCCAGCGCACGCAGGTGTTCAGCTACGAAACCACGCCTACCATGCGCGTGGCCGACGCCGTGCGCATCAGCATGAGCATTCCGCTTTACTTCCGGGCGGTGCTGCTCGATGGCCAGAACCACGTGGTCACGGGTGTGCCCGCGCCCGGCCAGCCCGTGCAGGTGCTCGTCGATGGCGGCCTGCTGGCCAATTATCCTATCGACCTATTCGACAAGCCACGCTACTTGCCCGTCGGCCACCCAGCCCCTACCCCCGATGCGCGCGGCAATGTGTACAACCCCGAAACGCTGGGCCTGCGCCTCGACCGCGCCGAGCAGATTGCCTACGACACCACCGCCACCGGCCGCCAGCAGCTAGCACCCTACCCCGTCAACGATTTCAACACCTACGTGGGTGCCCTCTACACCGTGGCCCTCGAAAACCTGAACCCCGTGGCGCCCGCCGACTGGCAGCGTACTATCAGCATCAACTTTTTGGGCTTCAGCCCTAAGATTAAGCGCATCTCGGCCGCCCAAAAGCAGCAGCTTATGGCCAGTGGCCGGGCCGGCGTGCAAGCATTTTTCAGCCGAACGCGGAATTAAATACCGTAGCGCGAACTTTGTAGCTCGCGTTCTTGCGCTGCTACGGTAGCCGCCCAGGAGCGCGAATTACACCGTTTGCCCCCACCCCATGTACGGTACCCTGCAATCCGACCTTCAGCAGCAGCTGCAAGAGATAAAAGACAACGGCCTTTATAAGAAAGAGCGCGTCATCACCTCGCCCCAGGGCGCCGAAATTGATACGCAGGAAGCGGGCGACGTGCTCAACTTCTGCGCCAATAACTACTTGGGCCTTAGCTCGCACCCCGCCGTGATTGAGGCCGCAAAAGCTACCATCGACTCGCACGGCTACGGCCTGAGCTCGGTGCGCTTCATCTGCGGCACCCAGGACATTCATAAGGCGTTGGAGGCCAAGCTGGCCGAGTTTCTGGGCACCGAGGATACCATTCTCTACGCGGCGGCCTTCGACGCCAACGGTGGAGTTTTCGAGCCGCTTTTTAATGAGCAGGATGCCATTATTTCGGACGCGCTCAACCACGCCAGCATCATCGACGGGGTGCGCCTGTGCAAGGCCCAGCGCTACCGCTATGCCCACAACGACATGGCCGACCTCGAAAAGCAACTGCAAGACGCTCAAGCCAAAGGCACGCGCCACCGCATCATCGTCACAGACGGCTCGTTTTCGATGGATGGGACCATTGCGCAGCTGGACAAAATCTGCGACTTGGCCGATAAGTACCAGGCCCTCGTGATGATAGACGAGTGCCACTCGATGGGCTTTTTGGGCAAAACCGGCCGCGGCACCCACGAGTACCGCGATGTGCTGGGCCGCGTCGATATCATCACGGGCACGCTAGGCAAGGCGCTGGGCGGGGCCATGGGCGGCTTCACAAGCGGTCGCAAGGAAATAATCGAGATGCTACGCCAGCGCTCGCGGCCCTACCTATTCAGCAACACGCTGGCCCCGGCCATCGTGGGCGCTTCGCTGCGCGTGCTAGAGCTGCTGACCGAAAGCACCGAGCTGCGCGACCAGCTGGAGGAAAACACGCTGTATTTCCGTGAGCAGATGACGGCGGCCGGCTTCGACATTCCGGCCGGCGTACATCCTATTGTGCCCGTCATGCTCTACGATGCCAAGCTGGCCCAGGAGTTTGCGGCCCAGATGCTCACCGAGGGTATTTACGTAGTGGGCTTTTACTACCCCGTAGTGCCGCAGGGCAAGGCCCGCATTCGGGTGCAGCTGAGCGCTGCGCACACACGGGCGCAACTCGACCAAGCTATCGCTGCCTTTACCAAGGTAGGCCGGGCGCTGGGCGTGCTGAAGTAAAACCAGCGTCCTGCTTTACAAGCTGCAAGCTGTGCCAGCAACGGCGCAGCTACTCGTACCTTGGCAACTCTTGCAAGCGCACTGGCACCAAGGCAGTGCGCTTGCAACCAGTCAATTATATTTAGGCTCCCCTTCTTTCTTGCCGCTATGAGTCGCATCTTTTTAGTCGACGACCACACCATCGTGCGCGATGGTATCCGGGCGATGTTAGCCACTGAGCCCACCATTGAAATAGTAGGTGAGGCCGGTAATGGCCAAGAACTACTCGACTGCCTGCCCACCACGCCCACCGACTTGGTGCTGCTCGACGCCAACATGCCCGTGCTCGATGGCCTAGCCACCACCCTGCGCCTGCGCGCCGAATACCCCCAGGTACGCGTCCTCATCTTGAGTATGCTGGCCCACGAGCGTTACATCGGCCAGCTTTTTGAAGCGGGTGCGCTGGGCTACGTGCTCAAGAGTGCCGAGAAAAGTGAGATTTTGGTGGCTATCCAGGCCGTTATCGCGGGCCGGCAGTTCTTGTGCAGCGAGGTAGGCCTGAACATGCTGCGCAAAGTATTAGCCAAGGAAGAAGAGCCCGACGAAGCTACCAAAGCCAACCGCCTTTCGCGCCGCGAAACCGAGGTGCTACAGCTGCTGGCCGAGGGTCTCACCACCAACGAGATTGCCGAAAAGCTCTTCACCAGCAAGCGCACCATCGAAACGCACCGCCAGAATATTCTGGAAAAAACCCAGACCAAGAACACAGCCGCCCTCATCCGGATGGCCGTTACGCAGGGCCTGCTGGCTTAGCCCTCCCCCCCTGGCGCACGAAAGCCCGGCTATGCAGTGTGTCATAGCCGGGCTTTCGTGCGCCAAGGGGGGTAGGGCTAAGTGCTTTTATTTAGCAGCAGAGCTCGTGGGGCGGCTGGGGCCGCGGCGGCTCGTAAGGCCACCTTTGCGGCCAGCCTCCCGGGCCTCTTCGGCCGTCCACTTGTGGCCTTGGCCACTAGCGTGCGAGGCCTTGCCGCCTTCGCTGGCAATGCGGCGCTGTTCGGTGGGGTCCATGCTAGCAAAGCCGCGCCGGCTAGTGCGGCTACCGTCGCCGATGCGAGCAGCGGGGCGGGGCTTAGTACCAAGGGAAGCGGAAACGTTTGTGGAAGAGGGGGCAGAAACCAAGACCTGTTTCATAAGAGAAGTGAGCATACTAAGTGAAAAGCTTCGAGGAGGTAGCAGGCAATACGGCGGTAATGCGCCACCCCTCTTTTAACGACTAAGTAAGAGATCAGAGCTGAGTTTATTTACACAAAATGTTCATTCACAGCATAATTACCAATTTATACGGAGCACCTTTGCGCCTTTTCCCGAGCTGCCTACGCGAATAATTCGGACGCTGCGGAAAACACGTAGCTGAACTATATGCGGGCGGTGCAGCTTAGATAACCCTTTGCCAGCTCATACACTGCCTGGCCATCACGGCCTTTCCTAGGCGCAGCAAGGTGCCCAACTGCTACTGGTGCCGGCCATAAAACAGGTATAATTACTTACTGTAAACCAGTATTTTGTTCACCCAACTTATAAGAAAGCAGTTTTACCTTTGTGGTGCGGTTCCAACCCCACGGTCCATGAGCAACGCGTTTTTCCTGCTGATTTTACCTATGGGCCCGCTGACCATTCACTTGGGCAGCTACCAGCGCAACGTAGGTATGAGTGTACGAGGAGGCTGCTCGACCCCCGTCGATTCGGTGCACCTGCTGCAGGCCGTGGAGCAACTGCTGGAAAGCCGGCCTGTGCAGGCCTGGGTCGATTGCCAGCAGCTGCACTCCCTCACGCACCTAGGGCAGCACACTGTGCTGCGGGCCGCTGCTTACGCCCGGCGCCTGGGCTCGACGCTGTATTGGTGCGGCCTACCGCCCGAGCTGGCGCAGGAGCTACAAACTAGCGAGGCCGAGGACTTGCACCTGCTACCGGCCGACGAGTACCAAGGTCCTGATTTCTTATTGCCCGAGCGGCGGCCACCCGGCCCCAACTTACTGGCTGCCTAGTTAGTAGCCTTAGCTCCGGGGCTGGCCAACAGCCATTCTTGCAGGCGAGCCTTGAGCTCGGGGGCCGCCAAGCCACGGTAGATTTCGCCGTGGCGCACCAGGCTCATCTGGCCAGTTTCTTCGCTCACCACCAGCACTACGGCATCGGTGGCCTCGGTGAGGCCCAGGGCGGCACGGTGGCGCAAACCCAGCGCGGCAGGCACCTCGGGGTTTTGGCTCACGGGCAAAATGCAGCGAGCGGCCACGAGGCGGCCTTGGGCTACTATCACGGCCCCATCGTGCAGGGGCGAGGTTTTGTTGAAAATGGCCAGTAGCAGGCGCTTGCTCGGCTCGGCGTCGAGGCGGTCGCCCGATTCGGCGTAGGAGCTCAGGTCAGAGGTAAGGCTAAAGCAGATGAGCGCGCCGGTTTCTTTGCCCGCCAGGCTTTTGGCGGCCTCCACAAAGTGCACGATGCTGGGCGTGGCACTGGTGGCGCGGTCGGGCCGCCGCCACCAGCCTAGCGGGCCGCCGCTTTCCATGGCCACTTTGCCCACGCTCAGCAAAAACCGCCGGATTTCCTGCTGAAACAAAATGATGCTGGCTAGCACGCCCACACTCATAAACTCGCCCAGGATAGCCGACAATAACCCCAGGCCCAACGCATTCACCACCAAGTACACCAGGTACAAGCTCAACAACCCGAGCGCTACGTTGAGGGCCACCGAGCCCCGCAGCAGCTTATAGAGCTGATACAGTAGCCAGGTCACGAGCAGCACATCGGCCACATCGGCCAGCCCGAGGTGCAAGAAATAAAAGGGGTAGGGGAGCGACAAGGGCTTGGGATGCTTGGTGCCGGGTTGGAGGTGCTTAGCTAGTGGAGCCGGGGGCTTGATTGGTGAAGCTTGGGTTTACAAAGAACGTCATACTGCATCCGCTACCCCAATAATCGAATAGCAAAAACCAGCACCTGGCGCCACCGGCTAAGCCCTCAGGAGCAGGTCTATCGTTTGGCGGGCTTCGGCCACGTCGTGCACGCGTAGCAGGCGCGCGCCGCCCTGCAAGGCTAGCACGTGCAGGGCCGTAGTGCCGTTGAGGGCCGCCTCGGGCCCCAGGCCCAACGGCTTGTATACCATGGCCTTGCGCGAGAGTCCCACCAGCAGGCCGTGGCCCAGGGGCGCCAGCTCGGGCAGGCGGCGCAGCAGCTCGTGGTTGTGGGCTGGCGTTTTGGCAAAGCCGAAGCCGGGGTCGAGCAGCACGTCGGGCAGCGGCTGGCCATCGTTGGCGTGGCGCAGGGCGGTCAGCTGGTCGCGAAAGAAGCGCATGATAGTGAGCACCAAGTCGTGCTCGTAGTGGGCCAGGCTGCGCATGGTTTGGGGCGTGCCCTTTAGGTGCATGAGGCAGTAGGGCACCCGCAGGCGGGCCACGGTAGGCAGCATGTCGGCGTCGAGGGTGCCGCCCCCGATGTCGTTGAGGAGGTCGGCGCCGGCGGCCACGGCCTCGGCGGCCACGCTGGCCCGGAAGGTATCGGCCGAAATAAATGCCTGCGGAAACTCGCGGCGCAGGGCAACCAGCGCGGGCAGCAGGCGGCGCTTTTCCTCGTCGGGGCTGATGTCATCGGCACCCGGCCGCGAGCTGTAGCCGCCCACATCGAGGGCCGCCGCGCCGGCGGCCAGCATGGCCTCGGCGCGGTGCAGCAGGGCCGCCTCATCGGCCGGGCCCAGGCGCGAGCCAGGATAAAAGGAATCGGGCGTGACGTTGAGAATGCCCATCACCTGGGGCCGGCGCAAGTCGAGCAGCCGGCCGTGGGGGCTTTTGAGCGAATGGGTGAAGGCGGGATCGGGGGAGTTTTGCAACGGGCGAGGGGGGTAGGGCGGGCGGGGAGGGGGGAGCAGGAGGTTAAATATCCGGCGTTGGGGGCGAACTTGCCGGAGTTTTCGGCGTGGCTGGTGCTGACGCTGTTTCCCGCGGAGGGCGCAACGGTTTACGCAGAAGACGCGGAGCGCTGCCGGCCCTCTTACTTCTTTTCTCGCTATCGACTTGCAAACTCCTGCGCACTACGACCTTATTTTGAGCCGCTGCCGCGCGCTGTTTTTGGCCAAAACCCACGACTACGGCACGGCTTGGCGCATCCTGCGCCTACCCTCCGTCACGGACCAGATTTTTATCAAGGCCAACCGCATTCGGACGATTCAGGAAACGGGTACCCAGAAAATTGCCGACGGCATCGACGAGGAGTTTGTGGCCATCATCAACTACTGCCTCATCGCGCTCATGCAGCTGCGCCTACCCCCCGGCGCGCCCCTCGACTTGCCCACCGACGAAGTGGCCGCCGCCTACGACCGCGAAAATGCCGTAAACCGCGACCTGCTGCTGGCCAAAAACCACGACTACGGCGAGGCCTGGCGCCAGATGCGCGTGAGCAGCATTACGGACCTCATTCTCATGAAATTGCACCGTATCAAGCAGCTCGAAAACCTGGGCGGCGTGGCCCTGGTGAGCGAGAGCGTGGAGGGTGGCTACCGCGATATGCTGAACTATGCGGTGTTTGCGCTCATTTTGCGCGAAGAAGCCGCCGCGCCGGCCGCCGCTGCGTAGTAGCGCTGGCCCCGGCCCTCCGACCTTTGCCGTCTCTCCTATGAAGATTTATCTGCCCCAACCGATGCGCCAAGTTACCCGCCTGTGCTGGGCGCTGCTGGGCATCCTGTTTATTTTTTCGGGCCTCATCAAGCTCAACGACCCGGTGGGCACGGCCTACAAGCTCGAAGAATACTTTGAGGTGTTTGCTGCCGATGTGCCGGCCCTGAGCTGGCTTTTCGACCCGCTGCACAGCGCCAGCCGCTTTTTGAGCGTGGCCCTGAGCTCGCTCGAAGTGATACTGGGCGTGGCGCTACTGCTGCGCTGGTTTTTGCGCCAAACGCTGCTCGCACTGCTGGCGCTGCTCGTGTTTTTCACCTTTCTCACGTTTTACTCGGCCGCCTTCAACAAGGTGACGGACTGCGGCTGCTTTGGCGACTTTATCAAGCTCACGCCCTGGACCTCGTTTGCTAAAGACCTGTTGTTGCTGACGCTGTGGGGGGTAGTGTTTTTCAACCTCAAGCACTTGCGGCGCACCTATGTGCGGGGCATGACTGGGCTCATGGCCATGACGTTTGCCAGTGCCCTGGCCATCGGCATTGGCGTGCGGGCGCTGGGGCACATGCCGTACTTCGATTTCCTACCCTATAAGGTGGGCAACAATATTCCGGCGCTGATGAAGCCGGCCGAGGCGCCGCGCTACCAGTACACTTTCACGCGCAACGGGCAGACGATGACGGCCAATGAGTTTCCGACCGATTCGACCTGGAAGTACCAGTCGATGACGGTGCTCAACCCTGAGAAGTCGAAGCCGCTCATCACCGATTTTGTCATCAGCGACCCCGAGGGCAACGACGTGACCAAGCAGTTGTTCGTCGGCAATAAGTTGATTCTGATCGTTCAAAATACCAACAAGGCCGACCGCGAGCGCTTCCCCGAGTTCAACAAGCTGTTTGCCGAGGCCGCTAAGTCGCGCAAGCATATCGAGGTGTTCACCATCACGAGCACCAGCGCGGGCAAGTTCGACTCGTTTCGGCACGATGTGAACCTAGCTACCCCCTTCTACTTTGCCGATGCCACGGTGCTCAAGTCTGTGGTGCGCTCCAACCCCGGCCTAGTGGTGCTGCACAATGGCACCGTGGTAGCCAAGTATCACTACCACGACATTCCACAGCTCTACCAGGTCGAGAAAGCGCTGCAATAGCAGCTGGGTCTAGTCTTGGCTCACGGCGGCTAGCCTGGCTGGCACCACCGCCGCCACGGTTCCAGCCGGGCTGGCCGCGGCGGGCAGCGTCACCGTAAATTCGGTGTACTCACCCTCCTGAGTGGCCACGGTAAGGGTGCCACCGTAGCTTTTGGTAATAATATCGTAGCTAAACCATAGCCCCAGCCCGGTGCCTTCGCCGGGTGGCTTAGTAGTAAAGAAGGGGTCAAATATCTTCTGGATAACCGCCGCCGGAATGCCGGTGCCGTTGTCGCGCACCCGCAGCACTACCTGCTGGCCCTGGAGTGCGGTGCTCACCCGCACCTCGGGCACGTAGGCTGGGCCCAGCCGGGCTGCCTTTTGCCGCACGGCATACCCGGCGTTGGCAAACAGGTTGAGCAGCACCCGCCCTATCTCCTGCGGCACCAGCGACAGGAGCCCCAGGCGGGGGTCCAGGTCTAGGGTGTGAGCTAGGGTAAAATCATGGTTTTTGGCTTGCAGGTTATGGCAGGCCAGGCGTAGATATTCTTCCACGGCTTTGTTCAGGTCCAGGGGCTGGCGCTGGCCTTTGTCGGCGTGGGCGTGTTCCAGCATGCCCTTCACAATGTCGCCGGCCCGCGTGCCGTGCTGGTTGATGATGAGCATGTTCTGCTTGATTTCGGCCAGCAGGCTGGCTTCGTAGTCCGCGTCGCGGATAGGCTTCTGGGTTTCTTCGGCCAGCTCAGCGGCTAGCTCTAGTCCCACTTCCGAGAAGTTATTGACGAAGTTGAGGGGGTTCTGAATTTCGTGGGCCACACCAGCGGTGAGGGCGGCCAGCGCCAGCATTTTCTCGCTCTGCACTAGTTGGCTTTGCGTAGCCTGCAGCTCCCCCAGGGCGCGGTCTAGGTCGTCGCGCTGGTGCGCAATGTAGTCGTTTTTCTCGCCCAGCGCCCGGTTGGCGCGCTGCTTGAGGTAGATGTTGCGGCCCAGCAGCCCTACTACCAGCACTGTGCCCACTAGGCCCGCCAGCAGGCCCCACAGCTGCTGGCGCTGCAGCAAGCGGCCTTGCGTGAGCAGTGCTATCTGGTCCTGCTTTTTGCCTAGCTCGTAGCCGTAGCGCAGGGCGCTGGTTTTGCGCTGCGTTTCGGCGCCCGCCAGCGAGTCTTGGTAGCTCACCCACAAGCTTTGGTAGTGGTAGGCCTGGGCAAAGTCGCCGCACCGCGCGTAGGCCTGCGCCAGGATGTCGCTGGCATCCGCCAGGCCCGTTTTATCACTTACACGCCGGCTGAGGATGAAGCCATACTGCGCTAGCGCCAGAGCGCTATCGGTCTGCCCCAGGCGCAGGTAGGCTCTGGCTAAGGCTAGCTTAGCGCTAGGTAGATTATAGTCGTCGTGGTTGGCTACCACTAGGGCATATGCAGATTGGCCGTGCGCTAGGGCCTGCGCATAATTTTTCTGGTGCGCGTATAGCTCGGCCAGATTAATTTCATCAGTCGTGGCATTGCCCATATCGCCTATGCGGCGGTGCAACCGCGCCGCGCGCCGAAAGTAGCGGGTAGCCAGTGGCCAATGGTTAAGCAGCCGGTGCGTGCGGCCCAGCAGGTTTAGCGTCGCGCCCACCACAGGCTTGTTATTCAGTTTTTGCCCACTTTTCAGGGTATTCTGGAGCATGAGCAGCGCATCTGTGTAATTACCCAGCTTGATGTAAATATCGCCCAGCGTGTATTGCAAGTACACCTGGGTTTCGCGGTCGCCAGACCGCTCGGCGCAAGTCAGCCCCTGTAGGGCCATTTGCAAGGCCCCAACCAAGTTCACGCCGGTTATCTCGTCTATCAAGCTAAGCTGCAGGTACGCTCTGGCCTGGCCGCTCAGGTCCCGACTTCGCGTAAACACGGCCAGCGCCTGCTGGGCATAGCGCCGCGCCAGCGGGAAGTCGTTTTGCCCGCGGGCTGCCGTTCCTAGGCTGATGAGCGCGCTGCCTTCTCCTTTTGGATAGTGCAGGCGCTGACTCAGGACTAGGGCCTTTTTTGACAGAGCGACGACCTGCGGCGGGTCATTAACCATCAAGTCTGACAGCGCCTGGTACCGCTGCACCCGCGTAGTATCGGGCCGCGCATCAGTCTTCAGCAGGGCGCGCAAGCTGTCGGCCGGCTGCATCTGGGCCGCGAGTGGGTGAACGGATAGCCAGCAGCTGATTACTGCCAGAGCAAGCCAGCATTTCATGAGCAGGAGCGTGGGACGCAGTAGCCAATTAGTTATTCGCTGCCTTGCCGGGCCGGGTGGGTTGCTTCTGGGCAGTCTATCGGCGCGAATTGCGGAAAATTGCCAGGGCACTCAGCAAAAGCGGTCCTAAGGCCAGCCCTATTAGCAGCCCGGCAATCGGGCTGGCATTGGCCAAAAAGCCTTGTTTCTCCTCAACAAAGTGCGGCGGAAACCTAACGTTGGGGCTACCCCCAAAGAGATACTCACTATCATCACCGACGATAAAACTGTCTTCCGCTAAGAATGCGGAGTCGTCCAGCACCCGGTTGTAGCCCAGTTTACTCAACTCTTCTTTTATCTCTTTAACTGCTGCATTATCTTTCACCGGCTTGATTTCCCAGTAGATAACGGTGCGGTTTTTCAGTGGCGTACTATCCGTTGCCCGTAGCTCAAGGCGCAGTTCAATATCTTTCTTCTCAGGATTTTTAGCCGACCCTACCGGGAAATAATAGCACTTATAGTCTTCTTTTCTCTCCTCTACTGGTTTGATTTCCAGAATGGTTTGGTATAATTTTACTGCTTTCCGAAAAGGCGAATCGGGGGTATCTGCACCCGTAAACCGAATGGCTATAATGGCAGGCCTGGTGACTTTAGGCTTTTCAAGGAGTGGATAGGTTGGTTTCATCTGCTTGTGAGGTAGGTAAAAGAAAGGCGCAATTGAAGAGCCAGCTAAGCCGCAGCCAGCCGCCCCTGAGAAAAGTAAAAGTCGGCCCTGCACACGGCAGCAGCATCAGTGCTAGCACTGGCTTTTTGGGGTAATTACCAGTCAGTTTCTGGTGGCCCCACGTGCCGCTAATCAGCC
>CAZZDR010000049.1:0-16974 GCA_964652535.1 uncultured Hymenobacter sp.
CTCATTTTAGCAACAGCTACAGTTCATCGGGTGTGCCAAATCCTTCGCGGATTTCGGGGTGGCTAATCTGCCCGCCCAAGTTACCCGCGCGCGCCAGTAGCCCAAAGCTGAGCACGGCGCCCAGTAGTGTAAGCCCCACCAGTAGCCGCACCCGCGCCGCGCCCTGCTGCAACTGCAAGAGGCTGAGCAACGCCAGTGTGCCCGTGCCCACCAGCACCCAGTAGCCGCCCCGCGCCGCCTGGGCGTGGTTCTGAATCAGGGCCTGGCTCACGCGGGGCATGTCTTTCACTACCTGTGCCGCGCCCGCGCCCGTCAGCTGCGCCGGTAGCCCCACGGCCACGGCCACCACCAACGCCCACAGGCCAGCCCGTAGCAAGGCATCTTGCCGCTGCACCAGCCCGGCCGCCAGCAAAACTGCCCCCGCCAGCGCCCCAAAAATGGGTGCGTGATTGAAAAGAAGATGCCAGTGCGCTTGGTTCATGGGGTAGGAGGGGGTAGGGAAGAAGCTGCTGCAAAGGTAGCCGCCCCGTCCGGCGGCCCCCTAGTCGTTGCGGTGGGCGGCTAGCTTGTCGTGGTGGTTATCTTCGGCTTCTTCTACCGAGTGGGTTTCGCCCAAGTCATTGTCAGCTTTGGCTTTATCAGCTAGCAAACAATAAAACTGGTGAATAAGCCGAATCTCTTCCTCCGAAAAATCCTGGGCATTAATCAGCCGGTTGCTCGCACCTTTGGTGGCAGCCAGTAGCTCGTTTAGTTTGAGGTGCAGTACGAGCGAATCTTTGTTTTGGGCACGCTGAATGAGAAAGACCATCAAAAAGGTGATGATCGTAGTGCCCGTATTAATGACTAGTTGCCAAGTCTCAGAATAATGGAATAGTGGCCCTACCATCGCCCAGAGTAGCACGATACCCAAGGCTCCCACAAATACGGTCGTCGAGCCCGCCACCTTTGTCGTTTGCTCAGCAAAGTGTCCGAAAAAGGATTGCTTAACGATGCGTTGGATGGGCGTTGCCATGCTAAAATTTAACTAAAATAAGAAATTCTGTGAATGGCTATTTTCTTGCCAATTAAGCAGCTAGGTATGCAGAAGCTGGCTGGCGCCAAAGGTAGCGCCATCAAAAAAGCTGAGAAACTTGGAAAAAGTCGCAGCTAGTACTACATTTGCACCCGCTTCGACGCCTCAGCGAAGCCGGCCTCGCGCCGAGTCTAAGTTGCCGATTGCCCTTTGCGCACGTGGTGAAACTGGTAGACACGCCATCTTGAGGGGGTGGTGCCTTCGGGTGTGGGAGTTCGAATCTCCCCGCGCGCACGCAACGCAAAAAGCCCACCGTAAGGTGGGCTTTTTTTGTATCCGGCTATTTCTCGAAGGGGTTACCAGGCACCACCAGCACTACCCGTTCGCGCTCCACTAGCACTTGGCCGGGTAGAGAGCCTTTCGGCTTGCGCACAAACTTCTTGGGCGTCACTGTTACGGGGCACAGCGAGTCGTGCTGCCGGCGCGAGTACCAGCCCGCTAGCTGCGCCGCATGCTCTACCACGGGCTCGGGCACTGGCTGCCCCGCCCGGTGCCGAATCACCACGTGCGAGCCGCTCACGTCCTTGGCATGCAGCCACAGGTCTTCTTTATGGGCATATTTCTGCGTCAGCAAATCATTGTTCTGCGCATTGCGCCCCACCAAAATAGTAAAACCTTGGTCCTCAAAAACCTTGAATGGCAGCTCAGTATTGGCTTTGGCAGTGGGGGTAGGGTCGAGGGCATGCTGCTTGCGCCAGGCGCGCAGGCTGCGCAGCTCGGCTAAGGCGGGCTGGGTATCCAGCTCTTCTAGCAGCTCCAGATTTTGAAAGGCTTCCGCTTCGCGGCTACTAATGCGGGCTTGCAGCTGCCGCTCTTCGATTTGCTGGTTTTTGGCCTTGCGGTACAGATTTTCGGCCGTGCGCTGGGGCTTCTCCAGCGACTTAAGCTTGAGTACGACCGGCTCGTTGGTATAGAAGTCTACCACCTCGACCTGGGCCGCACCCGGTGCAATGGCGTGCAGGTTAGCCATGATGAGGTCTGCGCGGTGGCGGTAGCCCGCCTCGTGAGCCAGGGCGTGTAGGCGCTGGCTGGCTAGGTGCGCGCTGGTGCTAGCCTCGTCGGCGCGGCGCGTCAGGAGCTGGCGTAGTTGGCGGCGCTCGGTTTCGAGGGCGCGGCGCGCCAGCGCCAGTGGCACAAAGCGCCGTAGTGCGCCGATGGGGTCGGTGCCCGGTAGCGTTTCCAGTATCTCGCCCAGTGGCACTAGGCTCAGGCGCGTGCGGCCATCTAGGTGAAGGACGTAATAGTGCGCCGGGTTTTCCAGTTCCGCCAGCAAGTCAGTAGCGAGTTGCTGCTTGCGCGCGGTGGGCGCAGGGTCGTAGTCCCGCTGTTCGCGCAGGAAGCGCGCTGGCAGGTCGGCCAGCGCGGGCGGCAGCTTGCCGCTTTCGCCAATGAGGAGGGGGGTAGGGGCCGCCGCGGCCCGTAGTTCGCCATCGGCAATGTAGTTCTGGTGGAATAGCTGCGCTAGCGCTTCCGGGCTGGGCCGGAAAATGGCGTTTGGCCGCGGGCCATACAGCTTGAAAACCAACGTAGCGGCATCCTCCACAAACGTAAACTGCAGCACCCGGTCCTGCGGCCAGGCCTCGACGTGCGCCACCGTGCGGCCCAGCAGTTCAGGGAGCAGGTCCACTGAGTTTTGACGAGCTCGGCGAAAGGTTTCGGGCAGAGCCAACGCTGGAAATGCGGCGCCCAACTGCGCTTTCAGCCAAAACTCCGCGCCAGCTTCATTTAGCAGGCCCACCACTAGCTCGTCTTTCTCTTGCGAAAAACAGCTGGCCACACGGTAGCCGCGCAACTGCTCAGTGAGGGCCGGGGCCAGTTGGCGCAAGAAATAATAATTGGTGTGCACGCCGGAGATTCTTAGTTGAGCTACGAAACTACGTGGCAGACGCAGCTCTCAGGCTAAGCAGTTCAGCCAAGCGCGGTCGTAGCTCACACCTTCTCAGCCGTAACATCATTTTCCCTACTCCACCTCCACCACTAAACCATCGTAGGCCAGCCGCACCCAGGGGGGTAGGGTAGCTTCCACCTCGCGGTGGCGGCCCAATTGGTGACTGATGTGAGTGAGATAGGCCCGTCGTGGTTTCAATTCTTCCAGAATGGTCACTGCCTCGCCCAGCGTGAAGTGCGAAATATGCGGCTCGTGCCGCAGCGCATTAAGTACAATGGTATCGGCGCCGCGCAGTTGCTCCATCGTGTTGGCGGGCAGTCGGTTGGCATCCGTTAAGTAGGCTAAGCCACCGATGCGAAACCCCAATACTGGGAGCTTGTAGTGTATGGCCCGCAGCGGCTGCACTGCCAGACCTAGCACGTCAAATGGCTGGTGGTCATCCGTAATGGCGTGCAGGCTCACTTGGGGCACACCAGGGTACTTATGCTCGGCAAAAATGTAAGCAAACTCGCGTTTGAGCTGTTCTATCACGCGCGGCTCAGCAAAAATGGGCATTTCCTCCTGCTGCCGAAAATTGAAGGCACGCACGTCGTCGAGCCCTGCCGTATGGTCCTTGTGCTCGTGCGTAAACAAGATGCCGTCGAGCTGGCTGATGTGGGCCCGTAGCATCTGCTGCCGAAAATCGGGGCCCGTGTCAACCACCAGGCTGCGCCCGGCCACCTCTAAATGCACCGATACACGTAGGCGTTGGTCGCGGTAGTCGAGCGAGCGGCACACCGGGCAGGAACAGCCTATCATCGGCACCCCCGACGAGGTGCCCGTACCGAGAAAGGTGAGTTTCATACAGTTAAAAGTCAGTTAGTTAAAAGCGGTTAGCCAGTAGCTTTTTTCGAAAAGAAAGCTACTGGCTAACCGCTTTTAACTGATGGCCTCAAAAAAATTAGCCTACATACTGGCGCACAACGCGCACCAGGGCATCAAAATCAAGGGGTTTGGGCAAATAGTCCGTAATGCCGGCCTCCCGAAACTGCTCCAGCGAATAGTTGTTGGCGTTGCCCGTGATGGCAATTACGGGCAATTGGTTGATGCGGGGGTCGGTATGGTTGCGAATTTCCTTGGTGCACTCCAACCCATTCTTTACTGGAATGTTAATGTCCATTAGCACGCCATCTACCGGCTGGCTCTCAAGTTGGCGCAGGACTTCGCCCCCATTTTTGGCTAATACAATCTTGTACTTCTGCTGTTCCAATATTTTACGAGTCAGGCTCAGAATGACGGAGCTGTCTTCCGCAATGAGAATAGTTTTGATTTGAGATTCGGGATCCATGAAAAAAGGAAATGGTAGTGGCAAAGAAAAGAAGATAGTGGACTGGGCAATAACTACTAAAATCTACTGAATAGCAAATATATTTTTACAAATCCGACTCAATACTAGCTAATAGCGTGGGATAATGACTCACAAACTCCACAAATAACTGCTCTAGATCGATTAATCCTTGAGCCAGCATCTCTGTTTCATGGTTTTTAAGAGCCTGCTCAAGTGCCAGTGCCTTAGCAGCTAAGTGCGTGATTCCTAGAGTTCCAGCTGTGCCTTTCAACTGATGTAGCAAGGGGTGTAAGCCCGCCAGGTCATCAGCAGCCCAGCACGCATTTGCTTGGTCGATAAGGGGAGTGGTTTCTTCCACAAACTCGTTGTAGAGCTCAGCGGCAAACCCTTCGCCACCTAGTTGGTGCAGTTGTGAAAGTACCTCAGCATCAATGATGGCAGGGGGGGTAGGGGCAGCTACTTCGGCCAGCGGCTGCGGGCCATTGACCCAACGCGCCAGCGTTTCGGCCAGCTGCTGTTGCTTCACGGGCTTAGCCAGGTAGTCATCTAGGCCGGCTTTCACAAAGCGAATAGCATCGTCAGGCATCGAATAGGCCGTCATGGCCACGATGGGGGGGCTGGCGGCCCCCAGCTGTGCCTTGATAGCGCGGGTAGCCGCAATGCCATCGAGCCCCGGCATCTGAATGTCCATCAGAATAAGCTGATAAGCGGCATTAGGAGCCGTGGCGCGCGCAATAGCTTCGTAGCCGTCGCTAGCTACCTCTACGTGGCAATTTAGCTTGGCCAGCAGGCGGGCCGCTACCTTCTGGTTAATGGCGTTGTCATCAACTAGCAGAATGCGCAATGGTGCGCCAGCGAGCAGCGTATCTGTCGCCGGGGGTGGGGGTAGGGCTGCCGGTAGTGCTTCCTGCACTGGGTCAGGGTCGGCCGTAAGTATCTGGCAGCGAATAGTGAACCAAAAAACGCTGCCTTCACCCGTGTTGGAAAGCACTCCGATGGTGCCACCCAGCAACTCAGCCAATTCTTTGCTGATGGCCAAGCCTAGGCCTGTGCCACCGTAGGCTTTGCTAGGGGTGGTATCGAGCTGGGTAAAGCTGGTGAACAAACGCGCCGCGTCGTTGGGCGAGATACCAATACCCGAGTCTTGCACAGCAAAGCGTAAGGTACAATAGTCACCCTCGGTGCGTACTAGCGATGTCACTACGTTCACCGTGCCCTGCACCGTAAACTTAATGGCGTTGGCGACTAAGTTGGCCAGTATTTGCAGCAGGCGCGTTTCGTCTGTGACGATGAAGGTGGGTGTTTCGGGCGTGACGTGGTAGCTGAACCGAATATTCTTCTGGTTGGCTCGGTACGAGAACAGCGCACTCAGGCGGTCGAGCAGCGGTACCAGCGCCAAGGGCGATTCGTGCAGGCGCATCTTGCCAGCCTGAATCTTCGACAAGTCCAGAATATCGTTCAGGATAGTCAGTAGGGCCTCAGCGCTCGTGCGAAGTGTATCTACATAGTCGGCCTGTTCCCCATTGAGGATAGTTTGGCCGAGCAGGTCAATCATCCCAATGATGCCGTTCATAGGCGTGCGCAGTTCGTGGCTCATATTGGCCAGAAACTGCGTTTTGGCCTCCGAAGCGGCTTCTGCTTCTTCTTTAGCCAAGCGCAGGTCATCCTGAATACGACGAATCTCTGTGATATCGCGTACAATGCCCTCGGTGCCAAACGAAGTCCGGCGCGCATTAACGAGCACACTCACAGCGTGGCCGTCTTGGTGGCGCAGCTGCGTTTCGAAGTTACGCAGTTCGCCATGTTTGCGCAGTTCACTCAAGAGGGTTTGGTGCTGGTTGGGCTGCCAGTACACATTGTCTAGCGGGTAGCTCAGCGCTTCCACTGGGTTATAGCCGAGTACCTCCCGCACCGACGGGCTCAGGATAGTGAAGCGTCCCTCGCGGTCAGTACGGTAATAGATGTCTTGGAAAGACTCAAAGATGGAGCGAAATTTTTCTTCCTGCGCTGCCAACACCAACTGCGAATTTTTTGTAGCGGTGATATCCTGAGCTTGAGCGGTAATCTCCTCAAACGAGCCGTCGGGCAAGTAAATAGGAGCCAGTGTGACATTTAGCCACACATCAGAATCTCTTACCTTACGTAGTGGTATGTCAAACTGTTGCGCCTCGCCGCGGCTGGCCGCTATATAACTACGGCGAAACAATTCACGCGTATCTTCATCAGAAAGCGCTGCATCTGAATCTATTAGGTTGAGGCCTTGGGTAGGCAATGCCCCGTTGTTATGCAGGTAAAAATCGGCGTAGTTACGGTTGAAAGAGACGAGAAATCCGCGCCGGTCCACGTTCCACACTAGCTGGGTGCCACTTTCAAAAATAGCATTTAACCGAGCATTCTGCAGCGCGAGGTGCTCCTCCTGCCGCTTGCGGTCGATGGCCAGCGCCACTTGCCCCGAGATGAAATGCAGAATATCGAGGTCGGCGGGAGTGTATAAATCAGCCCGATCATACTCCTGCACCGTGAGCACGCCAATGGTGCGGTCGCCCACGCTCAGCGGCGAGGCTAGTAGCACGGCCGGCAGGCGGCCAAACGCCGTGAGCTCGCCGGTACGCATCAAGCGCATTAGGTCAGCCTTGGTGAAGTACAGTGGCTGGCCCTGCTCAATCACGTACTCCGTTACGCCCATCGAAAATGGCCGGCCATCGCCCTGCTCAAAATAGGCGTGCTGGTCAACGTAATACACGAAGTTCAACTCCGTGCGCGCATCGTCGCAGAGGGCAATGAAGATATTATTGGTTTCAATTACCTTGCCCAGCTCACGGTGAATGGCTCCGTAGAGAGCGGGTAAGTCGTGAGCCGAAATGGCCAGGTTGGCAATGCTGTAGTATACTTTTTGCAGCCGCTCGGCCTTAATGCGGTCCGTGATGTCGTGCAGTACGGCGCGGGCGCTAGGCAGCCGACCCGGCTGCTGCTCGCTACTAACCGAGCCGATAAGATGCACTGGCCGACCTGCCTTGGTTAGCAGCACAGTTTCGAGCTTATTCAGCGCTTGTCCTTCGTAGAGGCGCCGCAGTTGGTACAGCAGCTTGGCGCGGTAGTACGGGTGCACCACGTCGGTAAAAGGGCGGCCGAGCAGCTCGTTTTCGGTGTAGCCCAGCTTTTCCTGCCCCGCCCGGTTCACAAACAGCAGCACGTTGGTGGCGCTTAGGTGCAGAATTAAGTCATGAGAGCTATTGAAAAACTCGCGCAGGTAGGCAGGCTCGGGTAGAGCCAGCTGCACACCCGCGCCCGGCTGGGCGCCTTTGGGCAGCACGTGGCCTGCGGCCCACACACCCGTAATCTCACCCTGCTCATCCTGCACCACATTAGACTGCCATTGCAGCGTTAGAAAGCTGCCGTCTTTAGCCGCGAGTTCTGATTCGTAGTAGGAGGGGTAAGTTTCCTCGCCCGCCATAATGCGCTGTATCTTAGCGCGATGCTCAGCCTGCTGGGCGCGGGGCACTAGGCGAAACGTAATAGACTGCCCCAGTAACTCGGCCTGGTCATAGCCGCTCAGGTTGAAAAGCGTGTCGTTTGCTTCTATAATTAAACCATCGCGGTCAATTAGCACGTAGGCCAATTGCAGCTTGTCGAGCATGAGGGCGGTAGCCGGTAGCATCGATACCGGAGAAGGTGATTGCATAGAGGGCGAAAAACGCTCGTTAGGTATCGTCTTTTCCATTAACGTACCATACGGGGTTAGTTTTGGGCTGAATTTACGACGTACACGCCATTTTGTATTCTTGTGGGCCCAAATTAGTTGCTAGGCCGGCTCTACGCATTGTGCTGGCCGCTACTACCGACCTCAGCTACGACCAGCGCATGCAGCGTATTTGTGGCAGCCTGGCGCAGGCCGGCTACACTGTGCAGCTGGTCGGCTGGCAGCGTCCGGGCTCGGTGCCGCTGGCCCCGCAGCCCTATGCCCAGCACCGGCTGCGGGGTTGGTTTCAGCACGGCAAGCTGTTTTATGTAGAGTATAATGTGCGCTTGCTCGTGTATTTGCTGAGCCAGCGCGCGGCTGTTTGGGGCTGCGCCGACCTCGATGCGGCCCTGCCTACCTGGCTGCGGGCACGGCTTGGCAGCCAGCCGTTTGTGTACGACGCCCACGAGTTCTTTACCCAAGTACCGGAGGTAGTGGCCCGCCCGCGTGTGCAGCGCATCTGGCAGTGGATAGAGGATTTTATCGTGCCGCGGGCTCAGTTGCGCTACACCGTAGGCCCAGCTTTGGCCCGGCTTTTTGAGCAGCGGCACTTCGGCTGTCGCTTCGCCGTGGTGCGCAATGTGCCGCTAGCCTCATCGGCAGTAGCGCTCCCCGCCGCACCTGCTCCCGCCGCCTACCCCCCCCCCGCCACGTTACTTTACCAAGGGGCGCTTAACGTAGGCCGGGGCTTGGCCGAACTGCTGGCGGCCATGCCGCAGGTGCCCGCCCGGCTGGTTGTTTGCGGCGAAGGCGACTGCTCAGCCGCGCTGCGGGCGCAGGCAGCGCACCTAGGGCTGCTCGCGGCGGGGACACAGTACCTAGCGGGGCAGGTCGAGTTTCGGGGCTACGTGCTGCCCGCTGCATTGCGAGCACTCACGGCACAGGCTACAGTGGGCATTATGCTACTCGAAAACACGGGCCTCAGTTATTATTACTCGCTGGCTAACAAGTTCTTCGATTATGTGCAGGCCGGTATTCCGCAGCTTTGCATCGATTTTCCGGAGTATCGCGCGCTCAACGCGCAGCACGAGGTGGCCGTGCTGGTGCCCGACCTGGCTCCCGCCACCCTAGCCGCTGCTCTCACCCGGCTATTGCCCGGCGGCCAGCCCGGCCCCTATTACGCACAGCTGGCTGCCAACTGCCGCCGCGCCCGCGCCGAGTGGAATTGGCAGCACGAGGAAAAAACGCTGGTGCAGCTTTATGCAGAGCTGCTTGGGGGGTAGGGCTGGGGCTACGCACCGCTAGTTAAACCTGGTTTTGGGAGGTGTCCGTAGCTTCGTGGTTGTTTTTGTTTATTACGGCGGCTTGCTTCGACTCGCTGCGCTTTGTATGCTGCCTCCTCACTTGCTAGCCCGGCTGGCCCCTACCTCCGCCGACCCGCGCCCTGTGCTGCTGGCCGTGGCTGGCCCCACTGCCGTAGGCAAAACGGCGCTTACCGTAGCGCTGGCCCAGCAGCTAGGCACCGACATCATTTCGGCCGACTCGCGCCAGTTTTTTCGGGAGATGAGTATTGGCACGGCTAAGCCCACGCTGGCCGAAATGCAGGGGGTAGGGCACCACTTCATTGGCTCTCATAGCATTACGGAAGACTACAGCGCTGGGCGCTTTGCAGCCGATGCGGAAGCCTGCTTGACTGAGCTGTTTAGAAAGCACCAGGTGGTGATTGCCACTGGTGGCTCGGGGCTGTATTTGCAGGCCCTCACCGATGGCCTCGACGAGCTGCCCGCCGTGCCGCCCGCCGTGCGCGAGCAGCTGCAGCACGAGCTGGCTGAGCTGGGCCTACCCCCCCTCGTGGCCGAGCTAGCCGCCACCGATCCCGTCGCCCACGCCCGCATCGACCTGCAAAACCACCAGCGTGTGCTGCGCGCCCTCGAAATCACGCGTGGTACGGGCCGGCCCTTTTCCAGCTTTCACCAAGGGGCCGCAGCCGTAGCCGCTAAGGCCGCTGCCCGACCTTTTCGGGTAGAAAAAGTGGCCCTGACGCGCCCGCGCGAAGAACTGTATGAGCGCATCGACCAGCGAGTGCTGCAAATGCTTGACCTAGGGCTAGTGGCCGAGGTTGAAGGTCTGCTACCCTACCGCCACCACCAAGCGCTGCAAACGGTGGGCTACCAAGAAATATTTGGCTACCTCGACGGCACCTACGACTATGCCGAGGCCGTGCGCTTACTTCAGCGCAACACCCGCCACTACGCCAAGCGCCAGCTGACCTGGCTGCGGCGCGACGGGGCATATGAATGGCTGGAATTATAAAAAGAGTTTATGCTTGCGAGCCTGCGAAGCAATCGCCTCAGCACGAAGTCCGAATGACTTGTTCTGGTGCGATTACTTCGCAGGCTCGCAAGCATAAACGACCTAACGACTGCTTAAACCGACAGTATTTCTACCATCCGCATGAAGCTCTGATTGATAACCTTGCGCTTATTAATGGTATCGTCGAAGGGTGTGTACATGAGCTTGCGGTCTACAATGCCGGCCATCACGTTTTTCATACCATTGAGTAGGCCCTCTACGGCCGCAATGCCAAGCTGCGAAGCCAGCAGGCGGTCGGCTGCTGTGGGCGAGCCACCGCGCTGAATGTGCCCCACAATCGTGACGCGCGTATCGAGCTGCGGAATGGCTTCCTTCACCCGCTTGGCCACTTTGTGCACGTTGCCTTCTTCCTCGCCCTCGGCCACAATGACGATAAACGAGGTTTTATTGCGCTTGTAGCTCAGCTGTAGCGACTCGATAACGGCCTCCACGCTCATGGCCGTTTCGGGTACCATTACGATTTCGGCCCCGCCGCCAATGGCACACGGAATGGCGATGTAGCCCGAGTCGCGGCCCATTACTTCCACAAAAAAGCAGCGGTCGTGCGAGTCGGCCGTGTCGCGAATCTTATCGATGGCCTCCAGCGCCGTGTTCACGGCCGTATCGTATCCGATAGTGTAATCGGTGCCGTAGAGGTCATTGTCGATGGTGCCCGGCGCGCCCACCGTTGGAATACCAAACTCCTTCTCAAAAATGGTGGCGCCCGTAAACGTGCCGTTGCCACCGATGGCCACTAGGCCCTCAATGCCGTGGTTCACGAGCTGGTCGAAGGCCTGCTGCCGGCCTTCTTTGGTCATGAATTTTTGGGAGCGGGCCGATTTCAAAATCGTGCCGCCGCGCTGTACCGTGTTCGAAACCGAGGCCGAATCCATGCGCACAAATTCCCCTTTTATCATGCCGCTGTAGCCGCGCATAATGCCGTACACTTCGATGCCATGATATACCCCGGCCCGTACTACCGCCCGTAGGCAAGCGTTCATGCCCGGTGCATCGCCCCCACTGGTAAAAACTCCAATTCTCTTCATAATCAAAAGTCAGCTAAAGCGCCCGAGGCCAACCTTACGTTGGCTTACCCGCCGCAAAGGTCGTAAGTCTGTCGCACTTGCCGGACGAGCTTTCGGGATTTAAGCCCGACATTTTTGCGTTAGTTGCGTAAAAGGCCCGGTAACTGGCGCCCAGATGCTTGGTTATTAGCGTTTTTTTGATTACTTTTCGCTATCTCATCGCCCACCTTCACTCTCTCCTCCATGTTTGGTTTTTTCGAAAACGAGCAGGCCAAAAAAATAAAAGGCCACCTCTGTAATCTCGCGGCTCTGGCCAAGGCCGATGGCCACGTCGACGACCGGGAAATGAACTTTATCATCACCGTTGGCAAGAAAAACGGTGTATCATCCGCAGAGGTGCGCAGGCTCGTAGAGGGCAACTCCAATTGCCTTTCTGACCTGCCTAGCAATGATTCGGAGCGCTTCGACCAAATTTTTGACCTCGTGGATATGATGCTGGCCGACGGTATCATAGACGAAACCGAAATGGACTTTTGCATTATGATGGCCGAGAAGCTTGGCTTCCGCCAGGCCATTGTAGGCGTGCTGGTACGCAAGATTTCGCAAGGCGTGAAAGACGCCATGCCTCGCGAGCGCATCAAGGGCGAAAGCCTGTCTTTCCTGAATTATAATTCTTTGCCCCAGCGCTAGGGGGTAGGGCCCGTGGGCACCTAACGCAAAGCGGGAGCGCGGCCCCTCTTCTACTCGTTTCGGCGAATAGCAGAGGAGCCGCGCTCCCGCTTTGTGGTAGGTGCTGGCTGCTTTAGGCGCCGATGGCGCGTAGCAGCCCCGACAGCGCTGCATCAATCTCGGCCTCGGTGATGGTGAGCGGTGGCGCGATGCGCAACGAGTTGTCGCAAAACAAAAACCAGTCGGTGAGAATGCCTTCTTCGGCTAAGGCGCGGTCTATAATGGGCTTCAGCACCTCAAACGACTCGAACTCCACGGCCATCAGCAGCCCGCAATGGCGCACCGCCCGGATGGCCGGGTGCCGCAGCCCGGCGCGCAGGCGCGCGGCCTTGGCCGCCACGCCCGCCAGCAGGTTTTCCTCCTGAATAACCTGCAGCGTAGCCAGCGCGGCCGCGCAGCTCACTGGGTGCCCGCCAAACGTGGTGCAGTGCCCCAGAATGGGGTTGGTCTGGAACCCCACCATAATCTCGGGCGACGAGATAAAGGCTCCAATCGGCATGCCGCCGCCCATGCCTTTGGCGCACACCAGGATGTCGGGCACCACCCCAAACTGCTCGAATGCCCACTGCGTGCCCGTGCGCCCAAAGCCGCACTGAATCTCGTCGAGGATGAGCAGCGCGCCCACCTCGGTGCAGCGCTGCCGCACGGCGGGCAGGTAGCCAGGCTGCGGCAGGCGCACGCCGGCCTCGCCCTGCACAGTTTCGAGGACCACGGCCGCCGTGTGCTCGGTTATCAGGGCCAAGTCGGCTAGCTCGTTGTAGCGTAGGTGCGTCACGCCGGGCAGCAGCGGCCGGTAGCTGTTCTTGAAGCCCTCGGAGCCGGTGATGGACAGCGCGCCGTGCGTAGAGCCGTGGTAGGAGTTGAGGGCCGATACCAGGCCCGGGCGGCCGGTGTGGCGCTTGGCCAGCTTGAGGGCGCCCTCGATGGCCTCGGTACCCGAGTTGGTAAAATAAACTGTGTCGAGCGGGGGGGGTAGGGTGGCGGCCAGCGCGTGGGCCAGGCGGGCGGGTGGGGCCTGCACGAGCTCGCCGTACACCATCAGGTGCAGATATTTATCGAGCTGGTTGTGAATGGCTTGTAGCACGCGTGGGTGCCGGTGGCCCACGTTGCTAACGCCAATGCCGGAAATTAAATCCAGGATGGGGCGGCCCTCCGGCGTGTACATATACACGCCCTCGGCCCGCTCGATTTCTAGCAGCAGCGGAAACTCGGACGTCTGGGCCTGGTGGCGAAGAAAAAGCTGGCGGGGCGTAAGCATAGTACCCGCAAAGGTACCGCCGCCGGGCGGGGGTAGGGCCCGCGGCTAGGGCGTGGTGGCCGGGGCTGGGCCGCTGGGGCGGGTAGCCACGCGCTGCAACACTTCCTTGGTAAAGTCGCGTTCGGCCTGGTATAGCTGCGCCAGCTGGCGCAACGTCAGTACTTTCTGGGCGCGCTCAAAGTAGTCTTTCTCCAGATTGAGCTGCTGCTGCCGCAGGGCAAAATCTTGGTTAAAGTTATCGCGCAGTTGCGCGTCACTCAGGCTAGCGTCGGCGGCGGCGCGGCGCAATAGACGCGCGGAGCGGTTTAGCGCGCGGCGCTTGCTCACAAAATCGTTGTACGTGGGCCAGAAGCGCTGGGCCTGGTCCTGCGTCAGCGTCAGGCGCGACGTGAGAAAGGCAATCTTGGCGTTGTCGAGCTGGCTGATGCGTCGGCCCTGGCCAGGCTGCACGTTGCCTTGGGCCTGCGCCGGCCGGCCGGCTAGCAGCGTCATAAGGCACCAGCTAGTCAAAATAAAGAGACGTAAGTTATTCATAAGTAGCGAGTGAAGAGCCTAGAGCAGCGCACCGGCCTCCGTGGGCTGGGCGTCGAGCGCCTCGGCCAATTCAGTGGGCGAAGACTGCAGATACTGCTGCGTAAGGCTCAGGTGATGGGTAGGGAGCTCGGCCAAGTCGAGAATATCGACGTGGGTTTCGCCGCTGGTCAGGTACTCTACCAACTGCTGCGGCGGTATAGCATCGAGCCCTACCGTGGGGGTAGCCCCGCCCAACGGCGCGCTGCCCAGCCACATAGACGCCGCAAACGTGCCCAGCAATACCGTGGAGGCCAGGCCAGTGCGCACATACGCCGGCGCCTGCCACAGCCAGGCTAGCGCCGGCTGGCGCACCGGCCCCGCCACCTGCGCCATAATGCGCGTAGGCAGCTGCTCGAAGTAGCCCGCGGGTGGGCCACTCAGCGGCGACGGCCCGCGCCGCGGGTGCTGGTCGAGTCGAAAAGAAGGTTTCATGAATAGTAGATGGAAAAACCCGCCCAAAGTTTAATCTAGTAGGTGGGCTGGCTACTGGCTAGCCAAGGTTATCGGCAGCCGTCACGTATTCTTCGATTTTGCGGGCGGCGTGGTGGTAGCTAGCCTTCAGGGCGCCCACGCTGGTGCCCGTCACCTCGGCCATCTGCTCGTAGGGCATCTCGTCGTAATAGCGCAGGTTGAATACCAAACGCTGCTTGTCGGGCAGCCGTAGCATAGCCTTCTGTAGCTTGAGCTCAATCTCATCGCCAGCCACGGCGGGGTCGGCTTCCAGCTTAGCCGCCAGCTCGGCGCCTACATCGTGGAGGGGTAGGAAAAATTTACGGCGCTTGCTTTGCAAAAAGCTCAGGCACTCGTTGGTAGCGATGCGGTAAATCCAGGTGAAAAGCTGGGCATCCTGCCGAAACCTATCTAGGTGTTGAAACACCTTTACAAACACGTCCTGCGTGAGGTCGTCGGCATCGTCGTGGTCCACCACCATTTTGCGCACGTGCCAATATACCTTCTGCTGGTACTTGCGCACCAACTGGTTGAAGGCCAGGTTGCGGCTGGCGGGGTCCTGAAACTTGGCGAGGATTTCGTGGTCTTCCAAACGCGGAGTGGGGCGAATGCAGAACTTAGACGATGAAGGGGGGGTAGGGTTTAATGGCCCACCCGAGCCGACGCTACTTACCGCCCAAAAATGCTCAGCGAAGTCGTTTGGGCCGAGCGCACGGTAAAGTTGCGCACGTCCGTAAACTTGCTGCCGTTACTGTTAGCCGTGCGGAACACCAGCCGGTACACGCCCGGCTGCATGGCCAGATTGAGCTTGCTACTACTCTCGGGCAAGTTATAAATCCAGGTTTGCGACTCGTCGTCGTTGAGCTTGTAAATGCTGCCAAACCCTTTTAAATCGGACGTGATATTGAGCGTGCCGGGCACGGCGTAGCTTACGGCCGTAGTTTGGTCCTGGCGCACCGCTACGCGCTGCGTGCTGCGCGGCAGCGTCAGGATTTCTACTTCGTAGTTGCCGGCCAGCAGTTTTTGGCGGCTGCCGAAGGGTAGGGCTACCCCAGTGGCCGCGCTGCCCGCCGCCCGCACCACGGCCTGGACCGCGCCACCATACGGGTTGGGCGTGATGCTAGCCGGCTGCAAAAACAGCATGCCCTGCGGCGTCTTAAATGAGAGTACGTTCTGGCGGCCTGCCTTGATAGGTAGGTTGGCCTGCCGGATGGCCGGCACCGTATTAATGATGAGGTCGTAGCTCTGGAGCGCGTCGATATCGACCACATCGGCCTTGCCCTGGGCGTCGCGGTAGTGCACGTAGTTGTACTCGGGCTGCCCGGTCACGTTGTTCACAAACGTCATGTTCACGTTCGACTCCACGGGCCGGCCTGCGTCATCGGTCAAGTTCACCGCCACGGTAGTTTTGGCCAGCGTTTGGGCAATCACATCGTTGAGCACCGTTTGAAAAGTCTTGACCTCGGCTGCGTTGTAGTATTTACCCAAGCATTCGAGCGAGCGCCCAAAGTCCTTTTCGGCCCCAATGCCAATCACGAACGGCTTCAGGAAAACGCGCTTGCGCTGCAACGCCAGCGACACCGCGCAGGGGTCGCCCTTGCACGACTCTACCCCGTCGGTGATGAGCAGCAGCACGTTGCGCGAGGTTTTATCCAGCGGAAAATCCTTGGCCGACTGCTCCAGCGAGTACGTAATCGGCGTGTTGCCCTGCGCCTTCAGCGTCTTGAGGCGCGCCTTAATGGCGGCGGCATTCTTGGGCGCAAAGGGTACTTCGAGGCGCGAGTCTTCGCAGTTTTGCTCGGCGTTGGGGCTCTGGTGGCCATACACGCGTAGGCCCAGCTCCAGGTTGGGGTAGGCGTTGAGCGAGTCGGCCATCTTGGCCAGCAGGCGCTTGGCCACGTCCCAGCGCGGCTTGCCCTCCCAAGGTATCATCATCGAGCCCGAGGCATCGAGCAAAAACAAAATGCGGGTGACTTTGGGCTTCTCGGGCGGCGCATTTTGCGCCCAGCTGGGCCCAGAAAAAAGCAGCAGCGCACCCAGCCAAGCTAGGTAAACTACACGGCGAGCGAAAGAGCTGAGCGGGAATAACATCGCCGAAATGTACACCGCTGCCCGCAACTTTAGGTGCCGCGCCGCCTGGTGCTAGTTCGAAAAATAGTTGACGAATACTGACGTGCGGGAGGGGGGTAGGGCCACCCGCCCGCGTGGCCCTACCCCCGCCGCGCCCGGCAAAAACCAGGCGCTACCTAAATTCGCGGCGTTGGCGATGCGTTGCACGCCGCTGCTAGCCGTTGCTGGCAACCCAAGCAGCGGGCCCGTGCCCAGCTGCTTGCCCATTTTACCTTGTTTATGAGTGCTGCCCGATTCCTTTTCCGAAAGCTAGCCAAAACCTTATCCGCTAAAGGATTATACCTGACTAAGTCGCTCGATTACAAGACAGACCCCGCGCCGCTGCCCGTCAACTTCGACTACGTGCGCTACGCCACGCTGGGCCTGTGCTTTCAGGAAATCACGACCAAGCAGGTGCCCGGCAACGTGGCCGAACTGGGCGTATACCGGGGCGATTTTGCCAAGCGCCTCAACCAGCTGTTTGCTGACCGCAAGCTCTACCTGTTCGACAC
>CAZZDR010000050.1:0-5814 GCA_964652535.1 uncultured Hymenobacter sp.
CTTACTGAGGCCCCTACCCCGGCTACTTAGGGGCAATTTGCTTGCCTTTCCATCTTACAGCACCTACTAGTATGCTCGCCATGAATTACCGGGGCCCTTACCGGGTCCGCGTTGCCCACAAGCCCCATCCCGAAATTTTGCATCCGCAAGATGCCATTGTGCGTGTGACGCGCTCCTGCATCTGCGGCTCCGACTTGCACCTCTACCACGGCTTGGTGCCCGACACACGCGTGGGCTCCACGTTTGGCCACGAGTTTGTGGGCATTGTGGAAGAAATCGGCCCCGACGTCACCAAGATTAAAGTAGGTGACCAAGTGCTGGTGCCTTTCAATATTGCCTGCGGCGAGTGCGTATTTTGCAAGCAAGAGCTGTATGGCAACTGCCACGAATCGAACGCGCAGGCCACGGCCGTGGGCGCCATCTTCGGCTACTCGCACACCGCGGGCGGCTACGACGGCGGCCAGGCTGAGTATGCTCGCGTGCCCTACGCCAACGTAGGCCCCACGGTCATTCCGGCCGACATGGACCCTGACGATGCCGTGCTGCTCACCGACGTGGTGCCCACCGGCTACCAAGCCGCCGAGATGGCTGGTATTCAGACCGGCGACACAGTCGTGATTTTTGGCGCCGGCCCAGTCGGCATTATGGCGGCTAAGTGCGCCTGGCTTTTCGGGGCTGGCCGCGTTATCGTGATTGACCACGTCGAGTACCGCCTCGAATTTGTGCGCAACTACGCGCAGTGCGAAGCCTACAACTTCGAATCGCTCGAAGACCCGGTGCTCTTCATCAAGAAAACAACCGGCTGGCTTGGCGCCGACGTGTGCATCGACGCTGTGGGCGGCGACGCCGCGGGCAACGCCATGCAAACCCTCACCGGCCGCAAGCTGCTGCTGCAAGCTGGCTCGGCTACGGCCCTGCACTGGGCCATCAATGCAGTGAAGAAAGGCGGCATTGTGTCGGTAGTGGGCGTATATGGCCCCACCGACAACCTGGTGCCCATCGGCAACATGATGAACAAAGGCCTGACCATGCGCGGCAACCAAACGTCGGTGAAGCGCCTGCTGCCACGCCTCATCGAGCACGTGCAGGCTGGCCGCCTCAGCCCCAAGGACATCATTACGCACCGCGTGCCGCTAGAGGAAGCTGCCGACGCCTACCACATTTTTTCGGCGAAGCTGGACAACTGCATCAAAACGGTCCTCATCCCTTCACCTGCTAAGTTCTAAGCCTCCGTATGGAAAAGACCGCGCAAGATTTTGCCCACATCAAGGGCTGGGGCGTCGACGCCGACCCCAAAAACGACCCTACCTACCCCTATAAGCACCGCACCAACGGCGAGCACGCCGGCTACATTCGGCCTAATATTCCGCAGCAGCCCATCACGGTGGAAGTGCTGCACTCGAATGAGCGCCCCAATGTGACGGCCGTATTTGGCGCAGCTCAGCCGCCGTCTGGTCTCAGCGGCGTCATTCGGCGCTACGCTTTCAAGTTTAGCGAGAACGAATACGGCCACTGGCTGCCCCTGCTGCTGGCCGACCGCGTGAACGTAGTAGAAGGTATCTTGGACGACTTGGCGCACGGCCATTTCCCCAACATCTTCGCTGAAAAAGGTGGCAAGTCGGACTGGAAATTTAACCGCAAGAGCCAGCTCACCAAAGCCGCTATCGGCGCGGCGCTGGGCGTGGCTACCGTGCTGCTGCTAACGCGCAAAAAAGGAAAGTCGAAAAAGCACTAGCGTCCGAGCCGAGCCGCATCGGCTCCGGCGAATGCTAGGTTCCATGCTTTCAAAGCCAACCTATTTGCTACCCCCCCTTTGCTATGCGTATGCACGGCAAAAGGAGGTAGCAAATAGGTTGGCTTTTTTACCCAAACATTTGTTTGCCCTGCCCCCGAGCTGGTGGCGCTGGCAGCCTCATCATGTGGTCTTTTTACGTATGAAAACCCTGGATTTGAATCCGCTCGTAGAGCAATTTTTGCAGCATAAGCTTACCCTGGCGCTGGCCGAAAGCTGCACCTGTGGCCTGGTAGCGGCGCAGCTAGCGCCGGCTACGGGCGTGAGCGAGGTGCTGCTGGGCTCGGTGGTCACGTACCACGTAGAAGCCAAGCAAAAGCTGCTGGGCGTGAAGAAGGAAACCCTGGCCACCTACTCGGCCGAAAGCCAACAAACGACCAACGAAATGGCGCTGGGCCTGCACCGCCACCTGCCCGCAGCCGATGTGTGCGTGGCCGTAACTGGGCTGTGCGGCCCCGGCGCATCGGCCACGCCCGACAAGCCCATCGGCACGGTGTTCGTCACGGTGCTGCTCGACGACCACGCCCATGAGTATCGCACGCAGTTTGAAGGCGCAGCCGACGCCGTGCGCACCCAGGCGGCCCAGTTTATTTACGATAAGTTAGCCGAGTTGCTGGTGCGTCGGCAGGATCTGGCGGGCAGCCCGGCCTTACCTGGCAAAGCCCGACGGCCCAGCCCGACTGCCTAGCTGGCAAGTAGCTCGTTAGCTGTTGGGCAGGCTTCGGCAGGCACCCAAAAACTGCGCTAGCGTGCAACCCAGGCGGTTTAGCCACGTTATTTGGGGGCGTTGGGCACCAGGTGTGGAAGAGCATAAAGCCAATCGACCACTGCTGGTGCTTGTTCACTCAGCTTGTAGTCGCCATGCTGCCTCCATCCGTCGCGCCACTCCTGGAGAAAGAATTATCTGTACGTGCCCGCGAGGACCTAGCCTTGGTGCAAGCCGCGCTAGCGGGCCAGGCAAAGGCCTACGAAACCCTGTGGCGGCACTACCACAAACCCGTGTTTTTTTTGGTGCGCAGGATGGTGCCAAACACGAACGATGCCGAAGACCTGACGTTGGAAGCCTTTGCCAAAGCCTTTCGGCACTTGCCCACCTACACGCCGGCATTTGCCTTTAGCACGTGGTTGTTTCGCATTGCCACCAACGCCACCATTGATTTCCTACGGCGCAGCAGATTGGCTACTTTGCCGCTGCCACCCGAGCCCACCCACTACCTGCCCGATGCCGACCAACCGGCGCACGAAGCCGCCGACCAAGGGCCCGACCCGCTCGAAGCCTGCATTCGGCAGCAGCGCCAGGAGTGGGTGCACGAGGTAGTAAGCCAGCTGCCCCCAAAGTATGCGGCGCCCGTGCGGCTGCGCTACTTTGAAGAGCGCAGCTACGAGGAGATAGCCGCCGAGCTGCACCTACCGCTGGGCACGGTAAAAGCCTTTTTGCACAAGTCGCGCGAGCTGCTGCTGGTCCTGCTCAAAGAAAGCCAGCACACGCGTTAGGCCCTTTTCGGCCAGTTTTGCTTGATCGGCTTCAGTAGCGCTCTTGCCTTAGGTGAGCCATTGCTCTGCGCACCTAGCACGAGCCAACGGGTTGGTAATTCCTACCCCCCAATTGCAGGAAAATTCTATAAAGTTTTTCAAGCCGGCCCTAGTGGCCGGCTTTTTTGTACCTTCCGCCCCGTATGGCTACTCCTGTTACTACTGCTTCGGCGGCTACTACTGCTGCTCCATCTCGCTCCTACGCCGGGCCGATGGTGCTCATGACCTGCTTGTTTTTCCTGTTTGGGGCGGTCACCAATTTCAACGACGTGCTCATGCCTTACCTCAAGGACGTGTGCCAGCTCACTGATTTTCAGTCGACGGCCGTGCAGTCGGCTTTTTTTGGGGCGTACTTTCTGATGTCGCTGCCGGCGGGGCTGGTGCTCAAGAAGCTGGGCTACCAGCGCGGCATTGTGACAGGGCTGCTCGTGATGGCGGGCGGGGCGCTGCTGTTCATTCCGGCGGCCAACTCGCGCGAGTTCGGGTTGTTTCTCACGGCCTTGGCGGTGTTGGGGGCGGGCATTACGCTGCTGCAAGTGGCGGCCAACCCCTACGTGAGCGTGCTGGGGCCGGCGCGCGGCGCGGCAGCGCGAGTGAGCGTGGTGGGCGTGGCCAATAACTTCGGCGGCAGCCTTTCGCCGCTAGTGGGGGCGCTCGTGCTGTTTGGTGGCTCGGTGGCGCTCAAGGCGCGGCTGGCGGCCCTACCGCTGGCCGAGCGCCTAAGCCAGGAATCGCAGCTCGTGAAAGCACCGTATCTGGGGCTAGCCGCGTTTCTGGTGGTGCTGGCAGCTGTGTTCTTTTTCCTGAAACTACCTGATATTGACAGCATCCCGGAGGAGCAGGCCGAGGAGGCCCGGCCGCTAGCGGCGGCGCGCAGCTCAGCGCTCAGCTTTCCGCATTTGGTGCTGGGCATTGGGGCCATTTTTATGTACGTGGGCGTCGAAGTGGGCCTCGGGTCCTTCCTCATTCGCTACGGCGAGAGCCAGGGCATTACGCAGCTTTCGGGCTTCACCCAGAGCTTGGTGCGTGGCCTGAACGTGGCCACCAACTTTGCAGGGGCGCTATTTGGGCAGAGCCCGGCGCCAATTGATACGTCGGCCGGCTTTACTAAGGCGGTGGGCGCGGTGCTGGTGTCGTCGTACTGGTTTGGCTCGCTGCTGGGGCGGGTGGTGGGCATTCCGCTGCTACTGCGGTTTCACAACCGGGCGCTGCTGGTGGCGGTGTGCGCGGCGGGCGTGGCGCTGGTGGGCGCCTCGGTGCTGAGCCAGGGCGAAACGGCGCTGTGGCTGGTGGTGCTCTGCGGACTCTGCAACTCGATTATGTGGCCGGTTATCTTTCCGCTGGCCATCACAGGCCTGGGCAGTTTTACCAAGCAAGGCTCGTCGTACCTGATTATGGCCATCGTGGGCGGGGCGCTGCTGCCGCCACTCATGGGCTTTTTGGCCACGCACGGTGGCGGGCTGCGCGTAGCTATGGTGGTGCCGGCGCTGTGCTACGCGTATTTGCTATTTTATGCAATGAGCGGCTACCGGGTGCGGTAAGGGGCTAGGGATTCTTGAGCAATGCAGCTCTTGCTAAGAAGCTGTTTGAGGTAATAAAAAAACGATTGTCATGGCCATGCTACGTGCGCCACGACAATCGTTTTTTTATTAGATAGTGGGGTCCCTACCCCCCTATCACCAGCCAAAATCAGCTATTAAAGCGTGCCTCGGCAAGTGCTACGGCACGGGCGCAGCGCGCGGCTTGGGTGCGGGCTTGCCTTTGGCGGGCGCGGGCTGGGCCAGGCGGTCGCCCATAAACTTGCTCCGTAGGTCGGTATTGAGTAGCGTCAGCAGCACGCCGTTGGTCCAGCCAAAGCCGTCTTGCAGCGGGTACTCGCCGCCCCCACCGGCAGCGGAGCCAGTGGCTTCGACGTTGTATTTCTCCAGCAGCTTGCCGGTTTGCGCAAAGCCGCGCACGTTTACGCGCTGCCAGCGCTGGGCCACGGTGTCGGCCAGGGCAAACTGGCCGTAGCGGCTCAGGCCCACGATGGCCAGGTATTCGAGCGGGGCCCAGGCATTGGGCGCGTCCCACTGCTGGCCGCTGGGCACGGGGGTAGTGAGCAGCCCGCCGGGCCGCAAAAACTCCTGCCGCAGGTGCTGCGCCACCTGGCCGGCCTGCGCCGGGGTAGCAACCCCAAACGCCAGCGGAAACACGGCTGCCAGCGAGCGCGCCGGCGTGGGCTGGCGCTTATCAAGGTCATAATCAGCATAAAAGCCAGCCTTGGCATCCCAGCAGTAGCGCCGAATGGCCGTGGCCCGCTGGCGGGCCAGCTGGCGGTAGCGCGGGGCTTCGGCCGAGTCGGCGGCCTGGCGGGCGGCGCGGGCCAGCGTCTGCTCCAGCGTCAGCAGCAGGCAGTTGAGGTCCACGGGCACGAGGCGCGTGGTGCGGATGCTACCCAGGCCCTGGCCCGGCACAAACCAGCGCGAGCTAAAATCCCAGCCCGAGGC
>CAZZDR010000050.1:5914-16848 GCA_964652535.1 uncultured Hymenobacter sp.
GGGCCTTCGCTATCGGCCAGCAGCTGCACCATGAGGGCAAAAAACGGCGGCTGCGAGCGCGTGAGGTAGTAGGTGCGTGTGCCGTTGGGGATGTGCCCGTAGCGGTCGATGAGCGAGGCAAAATCGGCCACCATGTCGCGCACCAGGGCCGTGCGGCCCGCCTCGCGCAGGCCCAGCATCGTGAAGTACGAGTCCCAGTAATACATCTCGCGGAAGCGCCCGCCCGGCACCACGTAGGGCCGCGGTAGCGGCAGCAGCGACGAGTAGGGCTGCGATTGTAGCTGCGCTGGCCGGCTCAGCACCGTCCATAGCGTGTCGAGGTGCGCCCGTATGCCGGCCTGCACATTGCTCCGGTACAAGTCGGTAGCAGCGATGGGAGGCCTGAAGTATTGGGCCACAAAAGTCTTGAGGTCGAAGCCCGGCTGGGTGCGCAGACGCTCGTAGGCGGCCACTATCTCGGTGGGCGCCGCGGTGGGTAGGGCATCCACGAAGGTCTTGCCATCGAGATACACGCGCTGCGTTTGCACGGCCTCAAACAAGCCGGGATACAGCTGGCGCGGGCTAGGCGGCAGGGGGGCCTGGGCCGAGGCGGCCCAGCCGGCCAGCAGCAAGCCGCTGCTGAGCAAAAGTTTTTTCATGGGGTAGGGTTGCGGATGGGAGGCTGCAAAATTGCTGATTAGAGCGCACTTATTGGGCACAGCCCGTTGGCACCAGGCCGAGCGGCACGGCCAAAACCACACCTGGCGCACTTGCGCACGACTATTGCTAGCCGCCGGGCATGAAAAATATCCTATCTCCTTCGCTACGGCTGCTCCTACCCCTGTTGCTACTCGGAGCCATCGGCTGCCAAAAGCTCGTCAATCTCATCAACTTTAAGATTGATGACTCCACCAATTTTACTATTCCGGCCACGGGCGTGCTCACCAATACGGCGCTGGTACTACCGGGCATCGCGGTGTCGTCGCACGCATCGAGCACCTACGCGGGCAACAACACGACCGCCGACTATGTGCACGACGTGACCCTGGACCAGCTCACGCTCAGTACCACCGACCCCAGCACCCAAACATTTGATTTCCTGAAAAGTATCAGCATTTATATCGCCACCGACGCGGCCGGCACCGACAAGGTATTGCTGGCCTCGCTGAACCCCGTGCCTACTGGCCAAACGTCTCTCCAACTCACACCCAGCGGCACCACGCTCGATAAATACCTGCGCAGCGGCAACTACACGCTCTTCACCACCGCCGAGCTGGCCAAGCCCCTGCCCCAAGACACCAAGGTGCGCGCCGACTCTCGGTTCAACGTAAAGGCCAACGTGCAGTAAACAAGCCAACTAGCAGGAGAGCGTCATCTTGAGCTTGCCGCGAACGCTTATGCGCAGCCGTGGGGTAGCACCCAAATGGCGCGAGCAAGCTTCCTCGGCAAGCTCAAGATGACGTTCTTTTTTGGTTGGCTTACTCCAGTCGAGGTGCAGCACTTAGCTACTGGGCTAGTTCGCGCACGAATTGCGGCGGCACGGCGTCGATGAGCCACACGCCGTTGCCGGACTGGTAGAAGACGCCGCCGGCCGCGTGCAGGCCCGCGGCATCGATAGCCAGCAGCAAGGGGCGGCCCCGCCGCTGGCCCACGCGGCGGGCAGTGGCTTCGTCGGTGGTGAGGTGCACGTGGTGGCGGCTCATCTTCTGCAAACCTGTGGCCCGGATGGCGGGTAGGGCCGCCGGCGCTGTGCCGTGGTAGAGCACGGCGGGCGGGGTAGCCGGCGCCAGCTGCAAATCAACTTCCACGCTGTGGCCCTGCTGGGCGCGAATGCGCTCGCCGGTTCCGTCGAAGGCAAAGCGCTGTTTGTCATTGTCTTCGACAAGGTCTTCCAGTTCGTCGCGGGTAAGTGGGTGGCGGTGGGCGGCGCAGGCGGCCAGCAAGTCGGCCACCGCCACCCAGCCGCCGGGCGCCAGGTGCAGGCCAATGGCCTCGGGCTGGTGACGCAGGTGCTTGCTCAAAAACTTGCTGAAGCGGATAGTGGCTTTGGGGTCCATGAGGGGGTAGGGTAGCGTGCACTTTGTAGTGCGCAGCCTAGAATGGGTTTCAATACTGCGAAGGCGCGAATTACAAAGTTCGCGCTACAGTCCGCGCTTCGTCCGACCTTTGCCCCATGCTGCACCTCGAAGAAAACGTTTCGCTCCGCCCCTTCAACACCTTCGGCCTCGATGTGCAGGCCCGCTATTTTGCTCGCTTTGCCTCGGCCGATGAGCTGCGCCAGCTGCTGGCCCTACCCCTTGTGCAGGCAGGGCCGCTGCTCATTTTGGGCGGAGGCTCCAATTTATTGCTGACGCAAAACTTTGGCGGCGTAGTGCTTAAGAACGAGATTAAGGGCCTCGAAATCATGAGCGAAGACGCTGATGCGCATACCGCGCTGGTGCGCGCCGGGGCCGGCGAGAGCTGGCACGGCCTGGTCGAATACGCCCTGGACCAGGAACTGAGCGGCATCGAAAACCTGTCGCTGATACCCGGCACGGTGGGCGCGGCGCCGCTCCAAAATATCGGGGCCTACGGGGCCGAGCTGCAAGACACCTTCGAGCGGCTAGAGGCGCTCGAAATTGGCACCGGGCAGCTGCGCGTGTTCACCAAGGAAGACTGTGGCTTCGGCTACCGCGAAAGCGTATTTAAGAGCACTCTCAAGGGCCAGTTTGTGGTAACGGCCGTAGTACTGCGCTTGCACCGCGCCACCGCCGGGCGGCCCACCAACGTGAGCTACGGCGCCATCCAGGACACGCTCACCGACCTGGGCCTCGACCCGCAGGCCCCTACCCCCCGCCACGTGAGCGAAGCCGTGGTGCACATTCGGCGCTCGAAGCTGCCCGACCCGGCTGAGATTGGCAACGCGGGCTCGTTTTTCAAGAACCCCGAAATATCGCAGCGCAAGTTCGACGAGCTGAAAAGCCGCTACCCCAGCCTGCCGGGCTACCCCGTGCCGGGCGGCGTAAAAGTGCCCGCCGGCTGGCTTATCGAGCAGGCCGGCTTTAAGGGGCTGCGGCGCGGGGCGGGCGCGGGCACCCACGGCGTGCACGACCGCCAAGCGCTGGTGCTCGTGAACCACGGCGGCGCTACGGGCCAGGAGCTACGCGAGCTGGCTGAGGAGGTTATCCGGGCCGTGGGCACGCAGTTTGGCATCGAGCTGCACCCCGAAGTAAATATTATGTGAGCTGAACTTTCGCGCCTGCGCAAACATTTACCGCCTAATCTGAGGATTTTTGCCCCTCGCTCGCCTAATGGCTGACCCTATCTCTGCTGCCCCTACCCCCCCCACTGCCCCCAATATTTTGGCGCGCCTGCGTGCCGAAACCCGCCCCTACCACGACGCCTTAGAGCTTAACGAGTTCAACCAGGCGCTGGCGGCGGGCACGCCCAGCGAGGCGGCGACCCGGCGGTTTTTGGGAAAGATGTACGGCTTTTTGGTGCCCTACGAGGCGGCGCTGCGTGCCCATGCCACCGCGCTGGGCCCCGATTGGGAAGTAGCGGAGCGCCAACGCTCGCCCCTTATCCTGGAAGACTTACGGGTGCCTGCCAGCCAGCTGCCGCCGTGCCCGGCCATGCCGCCGCTGGCTACCCTACCCCAGCTGCTGGGCGCGATGTACGTCATCGAGGGCTCGACGCTGGGTGGGCAGGTGCTGGCCCGGCAGCTGGCCAAAGCCGGCCTCGACCTAGGCCGCTACTTTACGGGCTACGGAACGCTAACTGGGCCGCGCTGGAAGGCTTTTTGCCAGCTGCTGGGCGCGGCGGCTACCCCCGCCACCGAGGCTGACATTGTGGAGTCGGCCAGCCTCACCTTTCAACACCTAACTACCTGGCTGAACCAACCGTGAGCTTACCAGACGAACGCCTGCTGGCGGCCGAGGCCACCATTGACCTGACCAACTGCGACCGCGAGCCGATTCATATTCCGGGGGCCATTCAGCCCTACGGCTTTTTGCTGTGCCTCGACCCGGCCACGCAGCGCGTGGTGCAGGCCAGCGAAAACACGGCCGAGCACCTGGGCTTGGCGGCCACCGAGCTGCTGGGCACGGGCCTGGAGCGCCTGCTGGCCCCGGCCCGCGCGGCCGAGGTAGCCGCGCACTTTGCTACCCTCACCGAGGCGGCGCAGCTGCTGGGCGTGCGCCTCGACCTGGTGCCAGGCACGCCGTTCTACAAGCTCATCATGCACCGCTTCGATGGGCTGGTGTGGCTGGAGTTTGAGCCGGTGAACGATGCGGCCCCTACCCCCCCCGACCTGTCGATACTGAACGCAGCGATGAGCGAGATGCTGGTGGCCGACCAGCTGCTCACCTTTTGCCAGCGCACGGTAGAGCAGGTGCGCACCATCACGGGCTTCGACCGGGTGGCCATTTACCGCTTCGCGCCCGACGAGAGCGGGGAGGTCTTTGCCGAGGCGCACCACCCCGACCTGGCACCCTGGCTGGGGCTGCACTACCCGGCCTCCGACATTCCGCAGCAGGCGCGGGCCATGTACCTCAAAAACTGGCTGCGCTTTATTCCGGATGCCGCCTACCAGCCGGTGCGGCTGGTGCCAGGCCGCGACCCGGCCACTGGCCGGCCGCCCGACATGACCTACGCCGTGCTGCGCAGCGTGTCGCCTATTCACCTCGAATACCTGCACCACCTGGGCTCGGCGGCTACAATGACGATTTCGCTCATTCAGCACGGCCAGCTCTGGGGCATGATCACCTGCCACCACCGCACGCCACGCCTGGTGAGCTACGAGCTGCGCGACCTGTGCCAGTTTATCGGCAAGACGTTTTCGGCGCTGCTCAACTCGAAGGAAGAACTCGACCAGCGTGCTTACCAGCTGCAGGTACGCGAGCGCCAGGCGCGGCTGTTCGAGCACGTGTCGAGCCAGGCCAACTTTGTGGAGGGCCTCTACCGGCAGTCACCAACGCTAGCCGACGTGTTTGACTGCGGCGGCGCGGCCATTTGCTTCGATGGCGACATCAGCACACTCGGCAACACGCCCAGCCAGCCCCAGATTCGGGAGCTGCTGGCTTGGCTGCAAACCCAAGCGCGGCAAGACGTTTTTCATACCAACGCCTACGCCACCCTCAACCCAGCGGGGCTGGCTATCCGCGGCACGGCGAGCGGTATTATTGCTGCCTCCTTGGCCGAAGCACCGGGTAACTACTTGCTGTGGTTTCGGCCCGAGGTGGTGCAAAGCGTGAGTTGGGCTGGCCAAAACGAAAAGCCCCAGCACCTGGCCGATGGCCAGATTTTCTTGTCGCCGCGCCAGTCGTTTGAGGCCTGGAAGCAGCTGGTTGAGAACACGGCTACCCCTTGGCAGCCGCTAGAGTTGGCCGCCGCCCAAGAAATACGGCTGCACATTTCCGATGTGCGCCTCAAGGTGTTCAACGAGCTGCACGCCCGCGCGCAGGCCCTCAACCAGCTCAATACGGAGCTGGAGCGCAGCAACGACGAGTTGGATTCGTTTGCCTACGTGGCCTCGCACGACCTGAAAGAGCCCCTGCGCGGCATTCATAACTACTCGCTCTTCTTGCTCGAAGACTACGCCGACCAGCTCGATGCCGACGGCGTAGACAAGCTGCGCACCCTGGTGCGCCTCAGCCAGCGCATGGAAGGCCTGATTGAGGGCTTGCTGCAACTATCGCGGGCGGGCCGCCTCGATATGGCCTTGGTTGAGGTAGATATGAACGAGCTAGTGGCCGAGGTGATGGACTTGCTTCGCCCCCGCTTCGAGCAAACTGGCACGACAGTAGTGGTAGAGGGACCGCTGCCCGCTGTGCAGGGCGACCGGTTGCGCCTACAGGAAATTATTAATAACTTGCTCACCAACGCCATGAAGTATAGCGACCAACTTCACAAAACCGTGACGCTGGGTGTGGTGGGCGCCGGCGCTACCGTGCCAGCCCGGTCTGTAGACGCAGTCCATTTTCATATTTTCTACGTAAAGGACCAGGGTATTGGGATTGACCCGCGCCACCACGACAATATCTTTAAGCTATTCAAGCGTTTGCACGCCCACGACAAGTACGGTGGCGGAACAGGTGCCGGGCTGTCCATCGCCAAAAAGATGGTCGAAAAACACGGTGGCTCGCTGTGGGTAGAATCTAACCTGAACCAAGGCGCCACCTTTTTCTTTTCTCTGCCCAAGCACGCCACTACACCGTAACGCATCGTGAATACCTTTCCCTTAAAACCGATACTAGTTGTCGAAGACAGTGCCGAGGATTTTACGGCCCTAGGCAGGGCTTTTCGCAAGAATGCGCTGCAAAACCCCGTGCTGCGCTGCGAAGATGGCGACCAGGCCCTGACCTACCTGCAGGGATATGGCAAGGCGGTGGGGTGGCCCGCTGGCCTACCTGCTATTGTGCTGCTCGACCTAAACCTACCCGGCACCGACGGCCGCACGGTACTTGCTACACTCAAGCGCGACCCCGTGCTGCATACCATCCCGGTGATTGTATTTAGCACGTCATCCAGCTTGCGCGACATCGAGGAATGCTACCAGCTGGGGGCCAATAGCTACCTAACCAAACCGATTGAGTACGCTGCGCTGGAAGAGAAAATCCGTGCCACTATTACTTACTGGCTAAGTGCCTCGGAGCTACCCCACCTAAATTAGCCTATCTTATCTGGGTGAAGAAGATATTACTAATTGATGATAATGAGCAGGACCGCCTGCTGTACAAGCGTTTTTTGGGCCGGCAGCTGGGCCATGAGCGGATAGAGATTAGCGAGGCTACTTCGGGCACCGAGGCCATGGCCACGTTTGTGCGGGTGCAGCCCGACTGCGTGCTGCTCGACTACAACCTGCCCGACACCGATGGCCTGGACCTGCTGGCCGAGCTAAAGCAACTGGCCGCCGCTGACAGCTTGTGCGTAGTAATGATTACGGGCGGTGGTAATGAGCAGCTGGCCGTGAATGCCCTGAACGGCGGTGCGCTCGACTACCTGGTCAAGCAGCAATTCGACCGGGAACTGCTGAAAAAAACGGTGCGGCACGCCATCGAAAAAAACGAGTGGCGCCAGTACCAAGACCGCTACCACCACGAGCTACACAGCATAAACCAGCAGCTGCGCGAGTCGCTGGACCTGGTAGAGGAAACCCGCCGCGAGGTAAGCGCCAAAAACGCGCAGCTAGTAGCCGCCAACGAGGAAATACAACTGCGTAATGCTGAGCTGGCTACCACCAACCGGCAGCTGGCGCGCACCAATGCGGACCTCGACAACTTTGTGTACGCAGCCTCGCACGACCTCAAGCAACCGGTTAATAACCTGCGCGGCTTGTTTGACGAGCTACGCCACACAGCGGAGTTTCATGACCCCGACGCCTCGCAGATGTGGCAGCTGGTCGATGACTCGCTGCGGGTGTTGGCCACCATCATCACCGACCTGGCCACCGTGGTGCAGATAGAACGCCAGCCCGCCGCACCCGCCGCCGAGCAGGTAGCGCTGGCCGATGTGGCCGCTGAGGTACGCCAAACCCTGCACACCCAGATAATGACCACCCAGGCCGAGGTGCAGCTCGATTTTGAGGCGCTGCCCATAGTGCAGTATGTGCCCGGCAACCTGCGCACCATTCTGCTCAACCTGCTGGCCAATGCCCTCAAGTACCGCGAGCCGGGGCGCCTGCCGCACATTCGGTTGCGTAGCTGCCTAGTAGGCGGGCGGCCCGTGCTCATGGTGCAAGACAATGGCCTGGGCATCGACCTAGCCATGCACGGGGATGAGCTGTTTCAGCTGTTTCGACGCTTTCACCCCGATGCCGCGCCAGGCACGGGGGTAGGGCTGTTCTTGATCAACCGCCTGGTGCAAACCCACGGCGGCCACATCGAAGTAGACAGCCAGCTGGGCGTGGGCACCACCTTCAGCGTTTATCTGTAAAGCCAGCGCCGCGCCGCAGTATGCGCTCCCGCTAGTTTGCGCCAGGCGGCAACGCAGTAATCAGGCTTACCTAAGAACTGCTTTTTTAAAGGGGGTAAGGCGGCAAACTTGGCAGCCCTACCCCCTGCTAAACCACAAGCTTGGCGGCGCAAGTGCTTGTTGCTTTGTGGCGAAACTTCGCCGTTTTAAAAAGCAACTGCGCAGGCTAGCACGCGCCCTTTGCTGTTTGCTAGGGCGCTGGCCAAGCACTTTTTGGTTTGCGCTGTTCTGGTAATCGCCGCGCGGCCGCCCATGCGCCGCGGCACCATCGACTATGCTTTCCGAACCTACTTACCTGGCCGCCCGCATGGTGGCCCCGGCCCTCGCGCTTCACTTTGCCCAGCACCGCGCCGCGGCCGAGCAGTTGGGTGTAGCGGCCCTACCCCCACCCCCACCGGTCGCGCTGCTCGAAGCCATTATTGATGTGGCATTTTGGGCCAGCCTGCGCCGCGAGGAAGGGCGGCCACCGCGCATTTCGCTGGTGCTGCTCACGCCCGAGGCTGCTGTGCAGCCACTGCACTTCGGGCACCGCTTGCGCCTTACCCCGCAAGTGCTCATTAAGTTAGCGCCAGCCGTCGAGCACCCGGGCATTCACCTGGGGGTAGGGTTTGACGAGGAAGGCCTCTACGTGTGGGGCACGGCCACGCAGGTGCCGCCCGTGTGCTTTGTGCTAGAAGTAGTAGAACCCGGCCTGCTGGTGGCCAAGCACCGCCGGGCCGATGGCTTTGGCAAATTTGTGAACGTGGCGGTGCTGCGCGGCGACCACATCAGGGTAGTAGACGAGGAAACGCAGGGCTTGGCCGACTACCCTGCGCTGCGAGCGGCGCTGCCAGCCATTGCCCAGGCGCTGCGGCCCGGCGGCAGCACAGCCCCCGACGTGCGCCTCGAACTAGCCCGCGCCATGCGGGCGCACGGCCGCGGGGGCCTGCTGCTAGTGGTGCCGCCCGGCTCCGAGGCGTGGCGTGCTTCCATTGTGGCGCCGCTGGGCTACCCGGTGGCGCCGGCCTACGCCAGCATTGCGGGGCTACTAGCCGAGGCCGACCACACCCGCCGCGATTGGCAGGATGACCTGCTCGAAGCCATTGAAGTACTAGGCGGCTTCACGGCCGTAGATGGCGCCACCGTCGTCACGCGGCAGTTCGAGTTGCTGGCCTTTGGGGCCAAGGTGACGCGCCGCACCGACGGCACGCCGGTAGAGGAAATCCTGCTCAGCGAGCCGGTGGTAGGAGCTAGCCCTACCCGCCTGCACCCGGCCAAAAATGGCGGTACCCGCCACCTGGCCGCCGCGCAGTTTGTGCACGACCAGCCCGATGCCCTAGCCCTAGTGGCTTCGCAAGATGGCAACTTCACCGTATTTGCTTGGTCAAGAGAACTGCAATTGGTGCATGCCCACCGTATTGATGTGCTGCTGCTGTGAGCGGCGCTTAGTGCGCTACGCAGGCTGCACCAGCAGCCACTCGATGGCGACGGCCTCCAGGTCGAAGGAGCGGTAGCGCAGCAGGGGCTCGGGTGAGTTGGTCGTGATGTAGGCCGTGGCCAGGCGCGTCAGCACATTGGTGGCCACTACCACAGCCCCGGCACGGTAGCCGCTTTCGTGCACGGCGCCGGGCAGCCATTCCTGACTTATCCAGCGCTGCTCTTGCGGAGTAAAAGGCGCCATCTGAACCTGATTGATGAGGATGCGCCCCCAACCGTACTGGCGCAGCGCCCGTGCGGCGGTCACAAACATGGCCTGCGTATCGGGCAAGGCTCGGGGCGAGGCGCTCCAGTGCAACCGCAGAAAACCGGTTGGGTCGGCCAGAACCTGGCCAGCAGCATTTTTGAGTAAACTGGTTAAAGTGGCTGGTGACATGCGGGCGCAAAAGTACGCCCTACCCCCTCGGCGTGCGGCAAAAGATATAAAGCCCGCAACTGCGTGGAGCACTGGGTGCGCAAAGCAGCCAGTGCCAGTGGGTAACAGTAAGCACTGAGCCGTTTCAACGTCACGCCGCATAGCGCAGCCGTTGCCAGCACCTGCCAAAAAGCAATACCATAAAGTAGAGTGCGGGGCAAGCCTCACACTCTACTTTATGGTATTGCTTTTTAGCGCAACCAGTAATCTTCCTGGCATGCGCCGCACACGGGGATTGCAAAAGGTGAACGAAGCTGCCGGCCGGCTACTTGAGCACGGCCAGCGTTACGCCATCGCCGCCGCGGTCAGCGTGCTCGTCGCCCACGCTGGCGATGGTCCGGTTGCGGCGTAGATAGTCGCGAGCTATTTGGCGCAGCACGCCGTTACCGCGGCCGTGCAGGATTTTGATTTCCGGAATACCAAACATCACCGCGTCATCCACAAACGACATGAGCTTGGTGAGGGCATCTTCGGCCCGTTCGCCGCGCAAATCGAGGGTAGGGCTGAAACCCGCCATGCGACCGGTGAGGTCGAGGCTGGGGCCGGTATTAGCAGCGGCCGTTTTGCGGGCGGCGGCTTCGCGCTCGCGCACTTCAGCTCGGCTCAGCTTCTCTAACAGGCTGACTTTCACCAGCGTTTTCATGCCACCAAAGAGCACTTCGGCGGTTTTGCCCTTCACGCTCACTACTTCGCCATGGCCTTCCTGGCCCAGAATCGCTACCCGGTCGCCAGCGGCCAACGTGCTGACCTCGGCCAACTCACGAGTGGGCCGGGCCTTGGGTGGCTCTACTTGCAGCTTTTCCCGCACGAAGGTGTCGAGCTTTTCGCGGGCCTGCTTGGTGGTTTCCTTGTCGGCCTGCGAGCGCCGGATTTCGCCAATGGTGGCTTCGATTTGCTGGTTGGTGTCCTTGAGCAGCTTCTGGGCCTGCTGCTTGGCATCGCGCAGGCGTTCGAGGCGGTTGTCTTCGAGGTGCTTCTTCAAATCCAGGTACTCCTGGGTGAACTTACGCAGGCCGTTTTGCAGCTTTTCGGTCTCTCGCAGCTTGGTTTCAAGCTCGGTTTTGTCTCTTTCGAGGCCTTCGAGCAGTTGGTCGTAGCGGATTTTGTCCTTGCC
>CAZZDR010000051.1:0-16195 GCA_964652535.1 uncultured Hymenobacter sp.
GGCGCATCGTCGGCTAAAAAGGCCGTCGGAGTATGCTCGGTCGTTTTTTCGCTGTCCGCGCTTTTACTGGTGCAACTAACACTACCTAGCTGAGCGAGGCAAACGCCTCCAGCAAACAACAGGACCGTCGATGTTCTCATAAGAATGGATTCAGATTTTGAGGCAGAAAGCCGCCACCTAGGGCCGAAACAGCGGTTAATTCCTTGAGTTAGCTAACCAATGCAAGATGGAGCCCCTAATGCTATTCTATCGGTTGCATTGGGCGGGTGCAGCCCTGCTTAAGCCGGGGCTTGGGCAGGCGGCGTAGCGGCAGCTACCGCCGTGCGCTGGGCTTCCTTTTGTACTTCCAGGCGCGACTTGGGCACCTCGCCCTGACCAGCGGGCCAGCCTTCGCGTTGCCGTTTCCGGTCACCGTCGGTGGATTCGGTCTGGTCATGCAGCAGAATCTGCTGAGTCGGGAAGGGCAGGTCGATGCCGTGAGCACTGAGCGTGTTCTTGATGGCTTCCAAGACCCGGTCTTGGGCGTCCATCACATCGGCGCGGCGCGGCGGGTTTATCCACCAGCGGGCACGGATGTTCACGCTGCTGCCCGCTAGGTCTACTACAAGGGCCTCGGGCGCGGGGTCGGCCAGCACGCCATCTACCCCCCGCATAGCCTCCAGCATAAGTTGACGCGCCTGGGCGATATCGTCTCCGTAGCCGATGCCAATGTCATATTGCAGGCGACGCTTGTCGTAGGCCGTATTCACCGTTACCGCGTTGATGAACAGTTCGGCATTGGGAATGACCACCCGCCGGCCATCGTAGGTTTTGATGGTCGTAGCCCGGGTCTGGATGGTTTCAACTGTGCCTTCAAAATCCTTATACGCAATCTGGTCGTTGATTTTAAAGGGTTCGGTGAGTAGCAGTAGCACGCCGGCCAGGAAGTTCTGAAAAATATCTTTGAAGGCAAAGCCAATGGCCACGCCGCCTACCCCCAATGCGCTAATGAGACTGGCTGGCGTGAAGCTGGGAACAACAATTGTCACCGTTACTAAGATGCCGAGCACGAGCGTCGCCACGTAGGACAGCCGGCTCAGCAGCAGCTTCAGGCTCTGGCTTTGGCCCCGGTTCTGCACCAGCCGTTCCACTAGCGCCTTCACGCCGCGGGCGATGAAAATAAAAACCACGAATACGACCAGCCCAAAGAGCAGGTTGGGCAGCAGGGCCATAAAGCCCCGGCCCATCTGGTTGATTTTCTGCCAGGCGATTGAAAAATCCATGCGGTTGGGAAAGGTAAAAACTAGGGGACTGGTACGGGCACGCTCCACCTTTTAGCCCACAGTCAGGCAAAAGGTTATATTTTTCCCGGATTTTATTGACCGCAATTCTAAGTTTGCCTGCCTTACCGAGGGTAGCAGCTGGTCCGTATTCGCTCTTCTTCAGCTAGGCCGCTGCTGCTGGCCACTTCCCTTGTCTTGTTCATGCGACTACTCTTTACCCTTGGGGTACTGGCCCTGGCTGGGCCTGCTACCGCGCAGTCGGCCCCAGCCGTCCCCGCCGATAGTATCCGCTACTGGGCTACCCACCTACGGGCGGGCCTCAATGCCAACGAAGCCTTGCTATCAAAAAACTGGAAAAGTGGGGGCACTAGCTCGTTAGGCGTCAGCTTATTGTTTAATGGCACGGCAAACTATAAGCGTGGCGTACACAACTGGCAGGGCGAGGCCGACCTGCTCTACGCCGGCCAGTACACGGCCGACGGCGAAGGCTACCGCAAAACCAACGACCGCCTCTACCTCGACACCAAATACGGCTACGACCTGACCTCAAAGTGGGGCTTATTTACGGCCCTGAACTTACTCTCACAGTTTGCCCCCGGCTACAACTATGCCGATGACGGCCACGCTACGCTCATTTCCAGCTTTCTGGCGCCGGGCTATATTACCAGCTCATTCGGGACAGAGTTTCACCCCAACGAGCGTTTCAACCTGCGCCTGGCCCCCCTGGCCCCACGCGTGACACTCGTGCGCCAGCCCGACCGCTTCCGTCACCCAGCCGACACCACCATCTACGGCGTGCGGCCCGGCCACTCCGCGTTTTGGCAGGTGGGGTTCCAGGCCTTGGCGCAACTGGAGCAGCCTCTAGGCCCTAACGCTGACCTAAAGGTGCGTTACGTCCTGTTTGTGGACTACGCCCGGCCGCGGCTGGTCGATACCTCGCACCGCCTCGACCTCACACTCACGGCCAAGGTCAACACGTGGCTCAACGTGAGCCTGGGCGGTATCGCACTCTACGACTATAATCAAGATCAGGGCTTTCAATACAGCCAGAACCTGGCCCTAGGTATCGTGTTTGACCGCAACCGGCCTGCTAACCGACCTAAGTAGCCCGGTCTACTACGGGGTAGCCTGCACTTCTTTCTTAATGCCGTCCAGGTTCTGCCGGGCGCCCTCCAACTGCTGCTCCAGGGCAGTGAGCTTGGTCTTTTCGGTTTCGATAACGGCTTTCTGGCGGGCTATTTGGCTCACGAGCTCCTGCACTTTGCGGGCCTGCTCGGCCACAGCGGGCGTGGCCGAGTTGAGGTCGGCCGCCACTGGAACGTCGGTGCCTGACTGGCAACTGGCCAGAGCCAGCGCCCCGGCGAGCACTAAAAAGGCAGTAGAAAGAAAAGTAGGCATCGGTAGAGAAGAGCGTAAAAGAGGAACAATGAAAAAGGCGAAAGGAAACCCTTGCCTACTAGAGTGCGCTGCTACTCGGGGGGTAGCGCCAGCTCGATGTAGAGCGGGAAGTGGTCGGAACCTACGTCAGGCAGCCGCTTCAGGGTTACTACCCGAAACTGCCGACTGACAAAAAAATGGTCAAGCGGCCAGCGAGCCAGGGGCGAGCGCGCATCGAACGTATTGTACAAGCCGCGGCCCAGGCTCACGTCGTGCAGCTGCCCGGTTTGCGTGAGCTGGTGAATGGTGCCCGACCAGCTCACGTCGTTGAAGTCGCCGGCCACGATGGTGGGCAGCGTATCGGCGCGCACGTCAGCCGCTACCTGGCGCAAGGCCCGGCCGCGCAGCCCCACGCCATCGGGGTAGTTGTCGGGGATAGGGGGGGTAGGGTGAATACCGAAAAATGTAACCTGCCGGCCATCGGGCAGGCGCAGGCGCGTGCGGATGGACGGCACGCCCCGCTGGAGCAGGTCCTGCACCTGAGTAGCAGCCAGCGGCCAGCGCGAGTACAGTATCATGCCGTAGGCATCGTCCCGCGGCAGCTCGATGCGGTAGGGGTAGCGGGGCTGCAAAGGCCGCAGGGCCTGCGCCCACCAGGCATCCGGCTCTAGCGCCAGCAGCACGTCGGGCCGCACGGCCTGCACCAAGTGCCGTAGGCGCTCGCCCTGCCGATTTTTTATCCACACGTTGACAACCAGAATGCGTAGGCGGCTAGTGGGTCCTAGGTCCGCTTCCACGTCGGGTACGGCCTTAGGAGCCAGCGGCAAGTAGGGCCACAAAAACCACGCTTGCACCACTAGCCCTAGGCCGCTGCCAAGTAGCAGCACCTGCTGCACGCGCCAATGTGCGGGCCAACCTAGCAGCCACCAGCCCACTAGGCACCCAGCCAGCGCCCCAAAGGTTTGGAGCCGGGGAAAGCCTAGTACCTGCACCCACCATACAGTGGAAGGCACCACCGAAACCAGCGTTAGCAGCAGCGCTAGGCTAGTCAAGACCGCCAGCAAATAGCGCAGCCCAGTTACCACATACTTCATAGCCAAGCCAAAAAACCATGCTACCCGGCCATTACCCCTGCATGATTAGGAGCAACGGCCGGGTAGCAAGCTAACTAACGCAGTATTACTTACGCTTTCGCCTGGGTTTTTACCCCTTTCAGGTTTTGCTTCGCTCCTTTGAGTTGGTCCTTTAGGCCATCGAGCTTCTGCTTTTCGGTATCAGCTGCTTCTTTCAGGTTGTCCACCGTTTTCTCCCGGTCTTTCACGGCATTTTTTTGGTCTTTGTACGCCCTCTCCTGGGCATCTACCTGTTGTTGGAGGTCCACCACTTTCTGCGCCTGCAGCGCTACGGCGGGGTTAGAAGAGCTTACGTCGTCACTGGCCGAGTGGCCTAGCGAGCAGCTACTTACTGCCAGCCCAATGACGGCAAAGCGAGCAATGGAAAAGATAGTATTCATGATAAATTGGGATTAGCACGAGAATTTGCGTGCGATGAGAATTAATATTTTTAACGGGGAAAGCCTATTATTAGTTAGAAAATAACTATTTAACTGCACTTTTAGCTAGTGTTTGACCGTAGAGGTCAGTGCATTGGGCCTGAGGAGCAACTGCACGGGCTGGCGGCCACCGGTGCGCACGCGCAGCCACGCGGCCAGCCGTTGCTGCTCGGCGGCGGGTAGCGGCTTGCTGATGCGCACGGCTACAACGAGGGTCGTGTCGGCCCGTAGCGAGTCAGCGGCGGGCTGCACCAGGCGGCTTAGGCCCAACTGGCGTACGGCCGGATGCTCGGTCTGTACCTCATGCAGCAGGGCCGCCGCCGTCGGTAGGCTGGGCGCAGCGGTGCTATCGGCGTGGGCCAACTGCTGCTGCAACTGCACCAGACGGCCCTCGTAACTAACCAGCGTTTGCTCTTGGCGGCTGCGTACGTCTTCGAGCACACTGGTGCGCAGCGCCTGCGCGTCGGCCGAGTCTACGTGGGCTAGGCCCTGGCGCACCGTTAGCTGCACATCGGTGAGGCGGTAGTTAGGCAGCTTATTGCGGGCGGCCCGCAGTTGGGCAGGGGTGAGCTGCTGACCAGCCAGCAGCACATTAACGGTCCGCGCCGTGGGTCCGATGCGCGAGGTGACCACGTAAGTGCCAGGCAGATTCAACTGTTCGTCCACGAAGCGCTGGGCGTTGTGGGTGAAGGTACCGTCGCGCACGATGCCGATGGCCAGGTACACGCTGGGCGCGGCCGTGAGCAGGGCCAGCGTCCAGATGATGTTGCGCACGCGCTGGGCGTTACCTGCCGTTTCAAACTCATGGTGGGGTAGCGGCAGAATTTGAATTACCAAAAACGTGGCTACGCTGATAAACACGCAGTTAATTGAAAATAAGTACAATGCCCCGCCAAAATAGGCCCAGTGCGCGGTAGCCAGCCCGTAGCCGGCCGTGCAGAGCGGCGGCATGAGCGCCGTGGCGATAGCCACGCCCGGAATCACGTTGCTGTGCTCACGCCGGGTGAGGCCCACGGCCCCGGCCGCCCCGCCAAACAGGGCAATGAGCACGTCCCAGGTGGTGGGCTGGGTGCGAGCCAGCAATTCGGAGCCGGCATCGGTAAGCGGCGTCAGGCGGAAATACAGCGCGGACACCACTAGACTAAGCGCCGTAGCTGTGAGCAAGCTCTTAACCCCGCGCCGGATAAGGCCTAGCTCCATCGTCGCCGCGCCGTAGCCGATACCCACGATGGGACCCATGAGCGGCGAGATAAGCATGGCCCCAATGATAACGGCCGTGGAATTTACATTTAGCCCCACCGAAGCCACCAGGATGGCAAAAATCAGCACCCACAAATTAGTGCCCTGGAAGGAGATACCGGCCTCGACGTCAGCCTGGATTTCGGCCGGGTCGGCCATGTCGTCGGTGAGCAGGAAGCGGGCGCGCAGGAAGCGCCAGAAGGTAGCCAGCATCAGGTGGGAGATGGGGTGGAAACCGAGGCCGCCCGCAGCCAGTCCACGGCCGTGGGAACTTCTTCAAAAAAGGCGGTGGTAATAGCTTGTCGCAGTTGCTCGGCCACGGCCGGCGTATGCAGCCGGTGAGCGGGCTCCAGGGTGGGCACTATGGCGTAGCGCGACAGCTTGGTATCCTCCAGCGTGGCCGGCAGCCAGTGGGTCAGTAGCCAGTCGCGGTCCACCGCAGCCGGGGCGTTGGGCATGGCGCGGTGGTCGGCCAGGATGCCACGCAACGGGTAGCGCCGCAGCAGGTTGTGGGCATGAATGTAAAGGGCCCGAAACTCCGGTCCGGTCATGGGCGCGCCCGACCAGTGCAGGTACAGATAACCTTCCTCCGGCACATAATCGACGGAGCCGACGGCGTTGGCAAAATAATGATGGGTGGGGGACATGAGTAAAAGCACGGGGATTAGGGACGGGGCAAGCCGGCCGCTTGCGGCGGTCCGGTGAGCCAGCTCAACAGGCGCTTTAACGTTAGGCCTTGCACGACAGCCGAAAACAGCACCACGGCAAAGGTCATCGGCACAAACACCTCAGGATGTAGCTCGTCGGGCAGGCCCAGCGCGAGGGCCAGCGAAATGCCCCCGCGCAGCCCGCCCCAGCTCAGAATCAGCAGTGTACGCGGTGGCAGTTGCCGCGAGAGGCCCAGCAGCCGAGTGGGCAAGGCCAGCGCCACGTAGCGCACCAGCAGCGCCAGCACGGCCGCCGCCACGCCTAGCCCCAGGTAAAACGGGCTAAACCCAATCACGACCAGCTCCAGGCCCATGAGCACGAAGAGTACCGCGTTAAGCACCTCATCGAGCGCCTCCCAGAACTTCTCCAAATAGTCGCGGGTGGTGTCTGACACAGCCGCGCTGCGGCTCACGTTGCCGATGGCCAGGCCCGCCACCACCATCGCCAGCGGCCCCGACACGCCCAGCGCGTGGCACAGCGCGTAGCCGCCCATTACCAGCGCCAGCGTTAGGATAACTTCGGTCTGGAAGTGGTCCACGGTTTTGATGAGTCGGTAGCCCACGTAGGCCAGCACCACCCCGGCCAGCAGGCCGCCACCCGCCTCGCGCAGTAGCAGCAGGGCGGCCGAGCCCACGCTCGGTGTTTCACCTGGCGTGGCCAGCTCCAGCAAGGTCACGAACACTACCACCCCAAACCCGTCGTTGAATAGCGACTCGCCAGCCAGGTTGGTTTCAATGTTCTTATCCAGGTCCGTGGTTTTAAGAATGCCTAGTACCGCGATGGGATCGGTGGGGGCAATGAGGGCCCCGAACAGCAGACAGGGCAGCAGCGGCAGCCCCGCGCCGGCCAGGTGCAGCAGCCCGTAAGTGCCCAGGCCCACCAGCCCGGTGGCCAACAGCACGCCCAGGGTGGAATAGGCTGCGATGCTACGCCACACGGCCTTGAGGGCTTCTACCCGCACGTGCAGCGAACCGGCAAAGAGCAGGAAGCTCAGCACCGAGCCCATCAGAAACTGGGTAAAATCGAACTGCACCAGCGCCGCCCGTACCGTGCCTGTGAAGCCCGGTACGATGCGGCCCCCAGCCAGCACGGCCGCTGCCGCCGCCACGCCCAGCAGCAGAAACATAATGCCGGCCGGCTGGCGTAAAAACCGGGCATTCAAATAGGAAAACAGGGCCGCCAGCGTGAGCAGCGCAGCCGAAAAAGAAAACAAGCTCATGAGTAGGGTGAACGGCGAATGAAGGCGGAGGTTCCGTTGCTTACTTGCATGTCAAGGCTGAGCGGAGTGGTCGGCGGCCGTTTTGGCGGTCCCCGGCGTCCCTTCCTGACTCAGCGTTTCACGGATAAAGCCCTGGCGCAAGTGCTCGTAGAGCGAGTGCGGGTCAACGAGCGCAGCCACAGCCTGGGCTAGCATGGCCCCAATGAGTAGTTGGAAGATGGCCGAGTGGCGGTCCGTCATTTCCAGCACCAGAATGGCGGCCGTGAAGGGCGAACGCACCACCCCTGTGAGAAAGCCTACCATGCTCACCAGTATCAGCAGGTTGCGGTCGGCCACGGCCACGTGCGCCAGCTGCGCGATGCCGTCCCCCAGTAGTGCGCCCGCGCTTAGGGAGGTGGCAAATACGCCGCCCGCCCCGCCGCTTCTGTAGCTCAGGGCCATGCCCGCGAAGCGCACCGGGAACAGGTAGCCCAGCATCGCGCCGTCATTCTGAAACAGCAGCCGGTTGATGATGGGTTTGCCCGTGCCCACGTCGTCAGGGCCCACTAAGTAGGCCAGCCCGGCCAAGAGCAGGCCGCAACTCACTACCCAGCCTGCCTGCGTCAGCGGTGTGGTAAAGCGCTTGCGATAGCCATTGAGCCAGAGAAGGGTTTTAGCGAAATACGCTCTCAGTTTAACACCAAATATCCAGCGTAACTAGACCCCCTCCTAGGGCTGCCGCTGCACAACGGGGAAAGCCGTGATGCGCAGCTTCGTTGAACCGTAGGGAACCAGTGTGAGTAGTTCGGTCGGCGCCCCAGCAGGTATAGTCATGGGGCTAGCGGGCGGCGGGCCCGCCGAGTTGTCCACGAGCTGCCACTGCGGAAGCCGTACGCCCGCTACTTGGAGTTCTACTGGTGCACCTTCAGGCGAAAATAGCACGCCGCTTAGGGGCAACTCCTTTACCTTAAATGCAGTGGCGGGCGCCGGGCCGGCGGGTAGCAGTAAGCCATAGTTCCAGGGGGTGGTGGCCCGTACCTGGTAGTCGTCGGCTAGGGAGGGGCGCTCGCGCAGCTTGGTCCATTCCTCCCCTAGCTTAAGTCCGTAAACCAGCGGGCCGCGCTCCACCCATACCGAATTATTGTAGCCCGGCACCACTCGCACGGCCATGGGCAGGCGCAGCTCTACAACATCGCCGCGGTGCCAGCGCTGGCGCAGGGTGTAGAAAGTGCCTGGCTGGGGCGCCCCGGGCGCGGCCCGCCCGTTCACCGTCACGACGCTGCCTACCGCCCACACTGGAATGCGTAGCTGTAAGGGCATAGCCTGCTGGCCGACCTGCTCAAAAGTGAACCGCACCGTTTCACGGAACGGGTACTCGGTTTCTTCGCGAATAATGACTGGCTGGTGACTTGGACCGCTGGTGGTGCGCAGGCGGTTGGGCGCGTAAGCCGCGGCTACTAGTCCCCCGTCGGGCGAAGCCAGCCAGAGGCTGGCCGCAAACTTGGGCCAGCCCTGGTGCATATTGGCCGTGCAACAGCCAAAGTGAGGTTCCAGACCAAACAGGTTCGACTCGTCCCCATTGGTTGACCATTGGCGGTGGGCCCGGCTCACGACCACCTGGTTAGGCTGCTGGTCATACTGATGGGCCCACATGGTGGGGTCGAAGGTGGCCGGTAGCGCGTTGAAGGTGATTTTTTCGAGCCGGTCGCCAAACTGCGGGTCGCCGAGTAGGGCCAGCAACTCTTCATATGAGAACTGGGCCTCCACCACGGCGCATAGCTCGATGCCTTGCGAGGGGTTGCGGCCAGACAGGTGCTCATCGCCGCTGAACATGCCGTTGGGCAGGCCATGATAGGTATCCAGCTTCGCGATTTGATTATAAATAGCTTGGCGGTCAGCCGCGGTGCCACCCGTAAAGCCCCAGAGGGCCGGCATCTTTAGGGCCATGGCGTTGTTCACGCCGTGCGCTTGCAGAGCCAGGTCGTTGTTGCCACCTTCTAGGCCTAGGCTAGCGCTCGAAGTAGGCTGCGTGAACCGAAATTGCGCGTAGGCTTGCTGCCAGTCGAAGCCTTGCTGGGCCAGCTGGCTGGCTAGGGTTAGCAATTGCGGGTTGTGCGTCCGCTCGTAGAGCCAGCGGATAGGCAGTAGCTCCTCGGCCCAGCGGTACACGGCCCACTCGTGCAGCGGCCGCTGCGTCAGCTGCTGGCCCTGGTAAGCAAAATACCTAGTCATAAACGGCACCACGCGCGGATCATTGCTAGCTTCCTGGTACTGCATCAGGGCCTTTAGCACGAGCATATTAGGCCACCAGTCCTGATTTTTGACGGGGCCAAAGCCGCCATCGGGCCGCTGGCTGTGCAGGGCCCAGTCTACCCATTTTTGCGCTTTGGCCTTCAGGGCCGCATCGTCGAGGCCGTAGGCCAGTGGCACTAAGCCGTCGAGGTAGTAGGGGCCGCGCTCCCAGCCCTCGCCCGTGCCGCCCAGCCAGGCACTAGTGGGGCCTAAGTCGGGCCAGAACTCATCTAGGTGCCCACTCAGGCCGTCGGCTTGAATTTGAAGCTGGCGCCGTAGCCAACCCTGCGGCTGCACTGACCCGAGGGGCAGCGCTTGCAGGACGCCAGGCCGAAAAGCCTCTAGCGGCGGGGTAGGCGCCGGTAATAGCTGATGCGGTAAGCGCGGGAGAAAGACTGCTGCCACTAGCGGCAGCATATAGCGAGCAAGGGTCAACATGTGGAAGTGCATAAGAAAAGGAAACAGTAGTTAGCGCAGCCACTTGCGCCGGTCTACTTAGCAGCGAAACCTGCCTTAAAGTAAGGGTCAAAGAGGTAGCGCCGCTACTACTTATTGCTGCCTATCTGAATCGCGCCTTATAAACCACTTGGGGCTAGGTGTTCAGGATGATTATGCCTGAAGTTTTGGCTCCAAAATGTAGCTATCCGCATCGTGGTACGGAGCCCTACGCAAGTACGATAAGCCCCTTACTGAGCGAAGCGGTACGCACGAGATAAATAGGGTGCAACTTAGATTGCAGCATGACTGATTGCGTTCCTGCTCGGCTCCCAGAAGCTCAAGTCTTCCGTACATGGACCAGCACGACCCTGGAGTGCTTACGCTGCGTCCGGTAAGTGCTTTCCTTTACTAACTTATTATGATTCGTTTTCCTTTCCCGAAAGTTTGGCTAGTCGCCCTAGCGCTAACCGCTGCGCTACCCGGCCAAGCCCAAACCCAACCACATTTCACGCCTGCTTGGAGTAAAGGAGTGGTGTGGTACCAGATTTTTCCGGAGCGCTTCCGCAACGGTGACCCGCACAATGACCCTAAAGTAAGCGACCAACAAGGGGCTTACCCGTTTAATGACTCCTCTGCGTTCCAGATTCACCCCTGGGGCAGCGACTGGTACCAGTTGCAACCCTACGAGCAGCAAAACGGTCAGAGCGTAGGGTACAACATTCAGCGCCGCCGCTACGGGGGCGACTTGCAGGGCATTTTAGACAGGCTAGACTACTTACAGAAGCTGGGCGTAAATGCTCTGTACCTCACGCCCGTATTCTGGTCGCCGTCTTCGCACAAGTACGATGCCTTGTGCTACCACCACGTCGACCCCACCTTCGGCCCTGATCCAGAAGGTGATAAAAAGCTGATGACCACCGAAAACCCACTCAAAGCGGAAACCTGGGTGTGGACCAAAGCCGACCTGCTCGTGCTTAAGCTCATCGACGAGGTGCACAAGCGCCAGATGCATATCATCTTCGATGGTGTGTTTAACCACCTGGGCGCGCGCAGCTTCGCGTTTCAAGACGTGGAAAAGAATCAACAAGCCTCTCTCTACGCCGATTGGTTTATGATAAAAAGCTGGCGCGATGCGAGCAAGGGGACGAAGTTTACCTACAACGGCTGGTTTGGCGTGAAGACCTTACCTGAGCTGAAGGAAGATAGCACTGGCATCGTAGCCGGCCCCAAACAGTACATTTTCAACGCCACCCAACGCTGGATGAACCCGATGAATAAGGGCGCTGCCCACGGCATTGACGGTTGGCGCCTGGACGTGGCCTACGACGTGGGCCACCCCTTCTGGAAAAGCTGGCGCCAGTGGGTGCGCACCCTCAACCCCCACGCCTATCTCACGGCCGAATTGGTGTACCCAATCGAGAAAACTCGGCCTTACCTGCGCGGCGATGAGTTTGACGCCACCATGAACTATAACTTCGCCTTCGCAGTACACGACTTTTTCGTACAGGAGAAGACAGCTAGCACGGTCACGCAATTCGATGCGCAGTTGCGCGAGCTCCGCGAGGCCTTCGGCCCCGGCGTAGCTCTGAACATGCAAAACCTGGTGGACAGCCACGACGCCACCCGCATCGCCAGCGCGGTAGCTAACCCCGATGGTAAGAAGATGAGCGACTGGGGCACCTACTTCAACTGGAGCCAGAAAGGCAATAACCCCAGCTACAACGCTCGCAAGCCCACGCCCGCCCAGCGCCAGAAGCAAAAGCTGATTGCCGCTTTCCAGTTGTTGTATCTGGGCTCGCCTATGATTTTCTATGGCGACGAGGCCGGCCTGTGGGGCAGCAACGACCCCGATTGCCGCAAGCCCATGCTCTGGGCAGGGCAGGCCTACGCCCCCGAAACCCACAACCCCGACCAAAGCTTGCACGCCCCCGATGAGGTAGGCTTCGACCCGTCCTTGTTTGCCTGGTACCAGAAGTTCATCCATCTGCATCAGCGCTCGGCAGCTATCCGGCTGGGTAGCTTCACTTCAGTGGCGACCGACGATGCCCGGCGGCTATATGCCTTCCGCCGCACCCTCGGCAAAGAAGACGTGCTGGTGATACTCAACCGCGGTAGCCAGCCTGTGCCGTTTACCCATCCTGTTCTAACCAGCCGTAATTACCAGGACGCCTTTACACAGGCGACGAGTACTAAGGTTATAGTGCCGGCCCATGACGTAGTAGTGCTGCGCGCGCAATAGGCCGACTATCCCAGTCAACTGCAGAACTGTAGTAACGCACGGCGATAGCTGTTGGCAGGTCAGTAAATTGCCATAGTTAGGACGTGAGTACTCGTGCTTAGGTGCTGGCACCAAGTAGTAGCCAAGCTCGGCCACGGCCCACATCCACCCACCGGGGGAGTTCCACGAAGTGGCCACGCCCTACTTTCGTAGCCAGCTACCCCACTCCGCTGCTCCAATGTCATTTCTTTCTGCCCCGCCTGTTGCGTACTGCTTTCTAGGGTTTGTGCTTCTGCTTCGCGGACCGGCGCTAGTGACCCCGTTGGCGGGGGCGGTTCCTACCCCCGCACCGAATACGTTAACGGCGGCCGAGCGGCGCCAAGGCTGGCGCTTGCTCTTCGATGGAAAAACGGCCAACGGTTGGCGCAGCGCTAAGGGAGTTACCTTTCCTACTCAGGGCTGGCGCATTGCCAACGGGATGATTACCACGCTGGCGGCCGACGGGAAGGAAGCAGCCAATGGCGGCGATATTATCACGACGGACACCTATAGCGCGTTTGACTTCTCATTCGAGTTCCAACTCACGCCTGGAGCCAATAGCGGTCTCATTTACTTTGTGACTCTGGCTGAGCAAACGCCCGGCTCGCCCATCGGGCTGGAGTACCAACTTCTCGACGATGCCCGGCATCCAGATGCGAAGCTCGGGACGAACGGCGACCGTACCCTGGCTTCGCTCTACGACTTGATTCCCGCCGTCAAACCCGCTAGGTGCTGGCGTCCCATCGGGGCTTGGAATGTCGGGCGGATCGTGGTGTCCCCCACTAACCACGTCGTGCATTATCTCAACGGGGTGAAAGTGCTGGAGTATGAGCGCGGCTCCCCTGCTTTTCGGACGCTCGTCGCTGGCAGCAAATACCACGTTTGGCCGGACTTCGGCGAAGCTCCTGCGGGCCATATACTCTTGCAAGACCACGGCTTTCAGGTTTCGTTCCGCAGCCTCAAGCTGCGCCCGTTGCCATAAGTCGCTCCGTATGCAGGGTCGGCAAACAGGAAACTCCAGATGAACCGGGGCCATATGGCCTGAATACTATCACAACGCAGCGCCGAGAGAAGCTCACGGGACCGTTGGCTAACCTGAGACAGGGTGAACGTGGACAGTCGCGCGGCGGTGTCGGTGGATGCCTGGCGACCAACCAGTGTGGGGAGTAATAGCAGTAACCAACGAAAGCGAGTAATAGAGGAAAGCCCAAAAATTTAGGATTCACTAAGGCGTAACTTCTGCCGATAACGTTTGACCCTAGCGTGACTAATGCCAGTGAGCATGACAATTTCGGGCACCGGTAAACCTTTTCCCAGTTCTTGGCCACCTTATCATCATTGCACTCCGCGACCTGGCCCAAGCCCTTGCCCTGCTGTTTGGCCAACTCGATGCCTGCTTTTCGGGCTGCCTGACTAGGGTAGGGGAGGTGTCAATATGGCGTGCCTTTCGGGGCCACGAAGTCATCTGGGCTACTTTGAGCGGCTATTTAATAAGTGGCATTGGTTAAAAGGCTAGGCCTAAAGCCTCTCTTGAACTTCCTATTGTGCTGCGCTTAGCGGCTTCTAGTCGAGGCTAGATAAGGCGTCGGAAGTCAGGTTGCCGGCGAGGGAGTAGGGGTCGAAATCTACTACGCCTGGCCGGTTACCAGGCTGCTTCCGCGCGCTGGCCATTCCGTACTTTTGCCCCCGCCTGTTTCTGCCTCCGCTACCCGCTGTTTGCAAGTAGCTCCTGGGTCGAGCCTGCTACTCATGCACGACGCGCTGCTCGTACTCATCAGCCACCTTATCACCCTGAACTCGACCGAAGAAGACTTAGTGCGGCAGTGGTTCGTGCCCGAAGTCGTGCCCAAGGGTGGCTTCTTTCTACGGCCCGGCGAGGTGAGCCGCAAAGTGGCCTTCGTGCTGCAAGGCGTTTTTCATAACTTCCAGAGCCGCGATGGCCAGGAGTTGACCTACTATTTTGGGCGCGAGCAGGAGTTCATCGGCAACTATAGCAGCTTTCTACCCGCTCGCCCCGCCCAGCGGGGCATTCAGGCCTTGGAAGATGCCCGCCTGCTGAGCATCTCCTACGACAACCTCCAGCGGTTTTACGGCGAGGTGCGCCAGGGCGAGCGCTTCGGCCGCCTTATCGCCGAAACCTTATTTGTGGACGTGCTAGACCAACTCACCTCGTTCTACGAAGAGACGCCCGAGCAGCGCTACGCCCGCTTCATGCGCACCTACCCCGACCTGCAGCAGCGCATTCCGCAGTACTACATTGCCTCCTACGTTGGGGTCAAGCCGCAGTCGCTGAGCCGGATTCGGGGGCGCGCGGTATTATAGCCGGCGGCGCATTTATGCACTTGAGTGAATGACTGGCCGGGTAGGGAGACGAGACCTTTGTGTCGTACTAATCTCCTCTCTGTTATGCGTCGCACGCTCTCCCGCAGCCTCGGGCTGCTCATTGGTCTTGGCATGGTGTTCATCGGCCTGCGCTTTCTACTGGCTCCCCGGGCGGGGGCCGAAGGCTTCGGCGTGTTTCTGCCGCCCACCGACACGCAGTACGCCTTTCACTACGCCAAAGGCATCCGAGACGTGTTTTCGGGCCTGTTGCTAGTGGCCTTTGCTGCCTTGGGCTACGACCGTCCCTTGGCGTGGGTCATGCTGCTGGGCGCGCTCATTCCCTGCGTGGACCTGACCATCGTGCGGGCCCAGTCTACCGCCTCGCTAGCCCTGGAGCTGCCGCACCTGCTGGCCATTGTCCTGCTGCTAGGTGGGGCAGCCTCCCTATTCAGCCAGTCTGCTCCCGCAACCCCTGCGAAAGGCTAACCCTCCCATCCGCTTATCCAACCCGTATTATGAATCCCCTTTGGTCCTCCTACCTAGTCGTCCTGGCCTTGCTCAGCAGTGGCGTGGTGTACGGCACCGACGTCTTCTTTGCCCTCATTGCCCGCTCCGCCCTACGGCGCGTCGATGAGGCTAGCCTCACCCAGGTAATGGGCCACCTGCACGCCGTGGCTGATGCCCGCATGCCCCTGTTCGGGGCTACAGCCCTACTCAGTACCGGGGGACTCTTTTTCGCGGCCGGAGGCTTGGCTACGCTGCCCGGGCGCCTGGCGCTGCTTGCGCTGGCCGGGTTGCTCACGCAGCTGGCTGCTTATCTGCTCGTAGCGCAGCCCGTCAACAAGCGCCAAACGGCAGCGGCACTGCAACACCAAACCCCGGCCGATGCCCGGGCCCTCCAAATGCGCTGGGATAGTGTGATTGGCCTGCGGGCCGCTGCGCTCACCCTCGCCGAGGCGGCTCTTATCGGGGCGGCCTTACAGTTACCGCACTAACCGCTGGCCGCAGCTAGCAATCAGCTACTTAGATTAACTCCCTTGCCCCTAAGCTTATGCGTCCTACTTCCATTAGTACCCTCGACCCCCAAGCCGGCCCAACCGTGTCGCAAGCGGGCGGCACCTATCGCGTCGTGGTCTCTGGCGAGCAGACCAACCAGAACTACGCCGTCATCGATATGCTGGTGCCACCCCACAGCGGGCCGGTACCGCATGCGCATCCCACCATTCAAGAGACCTTTTATGTCATGGAGGGAGAAATCGTGGTGCGCTCCGAAACCCAAACGTATATCGCCCAAAAAGGGGCGGTAGTCACGATTCCCCTGGGCGGCGCGATTCATAATTTTACCAATGAGAGCACAGCCCCGGCGCATATACTCTGCGTCGTCGCCCCGGCTGGCCTCGATAGCTTTTTCCTCGCGGCAGGCCAGCCAGTCGTGGCGGGGCAGCCGCTCGCCACGTTACCGCCCACACCCGAACAGCAGCAGCGCATTGGCGAGCTGGCTAAGCAGTATGGCCAAGAGGTATTTCCGCTCGATTATTTTGCCAACAAAG
>CAZZDR010000052.1:0-11000 GCA_964652535.1 uncultured Hymenobacter sp.
GGCACGGCTGCTCGCTAGCCCGCCGCTGGCGAGTAGGCCAGCCGCCAAACGCCCCCAGCGGCCGTATCTTTGAACCCGTTTCGCCGAAAGTAGCTTTTGCTACTTATTTTACCCGTTTTGACCCGATGCCGGAAATAGCCTGCTCCTTCTGTAATAAGCCTAAGCGCGATGTCGCGGTGATGATTTCGGGCATTAATGCCCACATCTGCGAAAAGTGTGTGGCACAGGCCCAGCACATTTTAAGTGAAGAAACCAAGCTGCAAGCCGAGGCGCGTCAGCCCAAGTTTAACCTCATCAAGCCTCGCGAGATTAAAACGCACCTCGACCAGTACGTGGTAGGCCAAGACGAAGCCAAGCGCGTGATGAGCGTGGCGGTGTACAACCACTACAAGCGCCTGATGCAGAAGCCGCAGCCCGACGAGGTAGTGATTGAGAAGTCGAACATCATCATGGTCGGCGAAACTGGAACGGGCAAAACCTTCTTGGCGCGCATGCTAGCCAAAATTCTGCAAGTACCGTTTTGCATTGCCGATGCCACGGTGCTCACCGAGGCAGGCTACGTGGGCGAGGACGTGGAAAGCATCTTGACGCGCCTGCTACAAGCGGCTGACTACAACTTGGAAGCCGCCGAGCGCGGCATCGTGTACATCGACGAGATTGACAAAATTGCCCGCAAGAGCGACAACCCCAGCATCACGCGCGACGTGAGCGGCGAAGGGGTGCAGCAGGCCTTGCTAAAGCTACTGGAGGGCACACACATCAATGTGCCCCCACAGGGCGGCCGCAAACATCCCGACCAGAAGATGATTTCGGTAAACACCGAGAATATTCTGTTCATGTGCGGCGGCGCATTTTCGGGCATCGACCGCATCATCAAGGGCCGGCTGAACACCAAGCCGATGGGTTTTTCCAAGACCAACTTGGGCGAGAATGTGGACACGCAGAATTTCCTGCGCTACGTGTCGGCCCAAGACATCAAGTCGTTTGGCCTCATCCCCGAGTTGATTGGGCGCCTACCCGTGCTCACGCACCTCAATCCGCTGGATAAAGCTACGCTGCGCCTGATTTTGACCGAGCCCAAAAACTCGCTCGTGCGCCAGTACAAGCGCCTGTTCAACATGGAGAACATCGTGCTCGACTTTACGGAGGAAGCCCTCGAGTACATTGTAGAGAAGGCCGATGAGTACCGCCTGGGTGCCCGCGGCCTGCGCTCCATCTGCGAGAGCATTATGACGGATGCTATGTTTGAAATGCCGTCGGAAGCGGGGGTAGGCGAGTTTACAATTACTGAAAGCTACGCGCGCAGCAAGTTTGAGAAGTCGCCGCTACAGCTGATGCGAGCGGCGTAATAGCCTGACTGTCATAGCCAGCGCCACAAACTGAAGCGCGGCAATTCTTTCCTTGTGTTGGCTTAGGAACCCATACAGAGCGGAAGAATTGCCGCGCTTCGGTTTGTGGCGCTGGCCATTACAACTGATTTTGCGCTCTAAAAAACCGTGTCCAAGCTATCTTGCAGCCCATGACACTAACTGAGCGCGGGCAGCGGCTGCTAGGCGTGCGCCCCGAGGAAGGGCGCACGGTGTGGCTGTTTTTCCTGCATAATTTCTTACTAGGGGTAGGCACCATCTTGGTGTATGTGGCGGCCAACGTGCTGCTGCTCGAAAACAACCCTGAGCGCAACTTACCGCTGGCTTATGGCGTGGCGGCGCTGGCTATGCTGGCTGCGGGCCGTGTGTATGCGCATTTTGAGCACCACTGGCTACTGCAAAAGTTGGCCGCCCGAGTATTGCTAGCGGCCGTGGCGCTGGCGGGCGTGCTGGGTGTGTTGGTAGCCACGGGCCATTCGGTAGTCTCAGCTATCGCGATTATGGCGGGCTACCGGGTTATTTACTTATTGACCAATCTAGAATTCTGGGGCGTATCGGCGGTAGTGTTCGACGTGCGCCAGGGCAAGCGGCTGTTTGGCATCATCAGCGCGGGCGACATGCCGGCTAAGGCAATGGGCGCCGTGCTGGCCATTTTTATTCACCACAATGGTGAGCTACCCTGGCTACTTGCCACAGCTTTTGGGGCCTACCTACTGGCGCTGGTAGCGTTGCGCGCCACCCTGAGCTCGCACGTGGTAGAAGCTGCGCCTGACCGCCGCCGGGCACGCGAGCAGGAGGTGGCACCGGGCCTACAGGGCTGGTTTGGCAATAGCCGCCTAGTGCTTACTATGTGCCTGAGTTTGCTGGGCCTGGCTGCCGTGACGACTGGCATCGAGTACCTGTTCTTTGTGAACGTGAAGCACCGCTTTCACGACGAGGCGGCCATTATGCGCTACGTGGGCACCGTACTGGTTATCACGTATTTGCTAGCTATGCTGTTTAAGCTACTGCTGTCGCAGCCCACGGTAGACAGGCTAGGCGTGCGCAAGGTGCTGCTCGTGTTGCCCGTCGTACTACTGGGCGGGCTGGCGCTGTACGCTGGCCAAGACCGTGCTGATATCGGAGCCTTACTGCGGTATTTCTGCGGGCTGTATCTGGGGCTGGAAGTATTGCGCCGGGCAGTATTCGACCCCATCTTCTTGCTGTTGTTTCAACCGCTTTCGGCGCCCGAGCGCTTGCAGGCCCATACACTAGCTAAGGGCGTGTATGAACCGCTAGGCATGGCGCTGGGTGGCGGACTGCTGTTTGCGCTGCATGCGCTGCCGGGGGGCCAAATGTGGGTGCCCTTCCTATGGATGGGCGCACTAATGCTGCTTGTGCTTTGGCTACTAGTGCGCACCTACCGGCACTACGTGGCCGAGTTGCAGCACGCGCTAGGTCGCCGCTTTGCCGACTCGCCAGCCGATGATGTAGACTTAGCGGCGGGTACTCAGGGCCCTACCCCCTCCTCAGCGGCCAGCCCTGCCAGCATTCGCCGACTGGCCGAGGCCTTGGCCAGTAAGGCGCGCCGCGTGGTAGCTACCCAGCAGCTGCTACACCTTGGCGACGCGGCCCTCCCTACCTTATCTGACCTGCTAAACGCCGACCCCGACCAGGCCCTGGTACGCCGCGTGGCTCAGGTATGCGGCCGGCTGCGTACGCAGGCCAGTCGGCGCCTGCTAGTGGCACTGGCCCGGCAGCCGCACCTCTTTCGGCGCGAGGCGGCGTTGCGGGCCCTGCGCCACTTCGACGTGGTGCCGCCCGAGATACCGCTGTTTCAGGCGCTAGTGCACGATGAGCTACTGCTGGCGCACCAGTTGCTGCACGGCCAGGCTACCGCTGCGCCGGAGCTAGCAGGCTGCCTCGACTACGAGCTGACCCGCACGCAGCAGCGCGTTTTTGCCATGCTAGGTCAAATTTACCCGCCCCAATTAATTGCTGATGCCCAGCGTGGCGTGGCTCACGCTGCCCGCGAGCGTCAAGCCAACGCCCTCGAAATTCTCGACAACAGCATTGCCCGGCCCACTTACCAAGGCCTGCAGGCGCTGCTGGCCCTAGCGCCGCCGGCCGAGAAAGAGCGCACCTTCGACCGCTTGCTGGGCCCATTGCTGGCCCCTACCCCCATCATCGAAACCATAGTGGAGCGCGGCGAAACAGCTTTTTCGGACTGGACAGTGCGCGTGGCCCTCGACGCGTGGCAGCCCACGGCCGCTACCGTGCCAGCACTGTCGGCGCACTTGCGCAGCCCTAGCCCGCTGGTGCGCGAAGGCGCATTTGCCCAACTGGCCCAGCTCGCCAGCTCGCAGCCGACTTTATATCAGCAAGTAGATGCCGCTCACCAAACCCTCGCTACCCTGCTCATGAGCCACGCCGCCACTACCTCGCACATCACCGCTACCGAGCGCGTGCAAGTACTGCAGCAAACCGCCCTGTTTGCCGAAACGCCCGAAAACGTGCTCAGCAGCATCGTGCCGATTATGAACGAAGTCACCTTCACCACCGGTCAGCAGATTTTTGCTAAGGGCGACTTAGGTAGCTCGCTTTTTATTATGTACGCGGGCCAAGTGGGCGTATACAACGGCGCGCAGCTGCTGGCTACGTTTAGCAAAGGCGACTTTTTTGGCGAGCTCGCGTTGCTCGATGCCGAGCCGCGCTCGGCGTCGGCAGTGGCGCAGGGGGTAGTTACGGCCTTCCGGCTCGACCAAGAGGACTTTTACGACGTGATGGAGGAGCGCCCCGAGGTATTGCGCAACATCCTACGTGTGCTGTGCCAGCGCCTGCGCCGCCAAAATGAGGCGCTGCGGGTGGGGTAGGGCACCGATTGTGCGCTACGCTACTACCTCGTACGTCATCACGGGCTGGGCTTTGTTTTTGAGCTTGATTTCGCCGATAGATTGACACTGAAAGCTTTCCTTCACGCGCTCATAGATGGCGCCGGTGATAACAATCTGGTTGGGCAAGGCAGCCGCCTGTAAGCGCTGGCTTACGTTCACTGTATCGCCTATCACGGTATAGTCCAAGCGCTTGAGGGTAACCGACCCAATATTGCCGGATACCATTTCGCCGGTATTGATGCCGATGCTGATGGCAGGATTGTAGTCGGTGCCGTTGGGTAGCGTGTCGTGCACAGCTTGTAGCTTGGCGCGCACCACCAGCGCCGCGTCGATGGCGCGGTCGAGGTGGTACTCACCCCGAAACACAGCCATCACGGCATCGCCCATAAACTTATCAATGTAGCCGCCGTGTGCAATCACTTCCTGCACAATCTGGTCGAAGTAGGAATTGAGCAGCGACACAACCGTGGCGGCTGGCTGCGACTCGGACAGCGACGTGAAGCCGCAGATATCCACAAAAACAACTGTGGCCTCTACCGTTTCGCTGGCCAACAGTTTGTTCTCGAACCCCGGCCGGGCCATGAAGTTGATGACCGTCTCATCGACGTACATCTTCAGAATATTATTTTCCTGAATGGCCCGCATCGTATCGCGCAGCTGCTTCACGTGCTCGATGGTTTTTTCCATCGTCAGCTCCAAATCAGCAAAATCGACGGGCTTGCACACAAAATCGAATGCCCCGCGGTTCATGGCAGCCCGGATATTCTCCATATCGCCGTAGGCCGACACCATCACGGTTTTGGTCATGGGGTTGCTTTCGTGCATCCGGCCGAGCAGCGTGAGGCCGTCCATCACGGGCATGTTGATGTCGGAAAGCACGATATCGGTATCGGGGTGTTCGAGCAAGCGGTCGAGGGCCTCCTGCCCGTTGCTGGCGAAGAGAAATTCGTAGGCGTTTTCCCGAATTTTGCGCCGGAATTTCTGCTTGATGAGAAGCTCCAAATCGGCCTCGTCATCAACCACTAATATCTTGGTTTTCATGCGGTTTCAATAGCGTGAAGCTTGGTGCGCAGGGCAGCAAAATCCACTGGCTTGGTCAGGAAGTCGTCGGCGCCTAGTTGCAGGGCCTGCTGGTGGGTAGCCTCGTCGCCGTAGGCCGTCAGCATCATCACGCGGGGCGGCGGGGGCGGCAGCGGGTCGCTTTTTACGTGGCGCAGCAGCTCTAGCCCGCTCATGCCGGGCATGTTGATATCAGATAAAATGAGCACCACCTCAGACGGATGGTCGCGCAAAAACGTGAGAGCTTCCTCGCCCGAGTAGGCAAAGGAAAACCCGAATTCGCCGCTGCGGATTTCGCGCCGAAAGCGCTGTTCAAACAGAATCCGCACGTCGGGCTCGTCGTCAACCACCAGGATTTTCATAGCTTAGTAAAGGTAAGAAACAGGCCCGCGGCTAGGCGGGCAGCGTGATAATAAATGTGGTGCCCTGACCTTCTTGGCTCTCGACCCTGAGCGTGCCGCCGTGGCCTTGGGTGATGATGTCGTGGCTTAGCGACAAGCCTAACCCAGTGCCTTCGCCCGTGGGCTTGGTCGTGAAAAAGGGCTGGAAGATGCGCTCCATCAGGTGGGCCGGAATGCCGGTGCCGTTGTCAGTTACTTTGATTTCTACTGCGCTGCCTACTCGGCGCGTGGCCACGCCCACAGTGGGCGCATAGCCTGGCTCGCCCATCTGCTGGCGCTTCTGCACCGCATAAAAGGCGTTGGTAAACAGGTTGAGCAGCACCCGGCCCACGTCGCCGCTTATCACCTGGGCGGGGGGTAGGGCAGCAGCGAAGTCTGTTTTTAGCTCGGCGTTGAAGCTTTTGTCTTTGGCGCGCAGGCCGTGGTAGGCCAGGCGCAGGTATTCGTCGGCTAGCTGGTTGAGGTCGGTGGGGGCACGCTCGCCGGTGCTGGCGCGGCTGTGCTCGAGCATACCCCGCACAATGCCCGAGGCTCGGCCGCCGTGCTGCGTAATGCGCTGTAGGTTTTGCTTGAGGTCGGCCAGCAGTTCGGCTTCGAGAGCGAGGTCGCGGGTGGGGCGGGCGCGCTCTTCGGCCAGCTCGTCGAGCAGTTCGGCTGAGACTTCGGAGAAATTGCTGACGAAGTTGAGCGGGTTTTGAATCTCGTGGGCGATGCCGGCCGTGAGCTCGCCCAGGCTAGCCATCTTCTCGCGCTGAATAAGCTGGGTTTGGGTTTCTTTCAGCTCGGTGAGGGTAGCGCGCAGCTCGTTGGTTTGCCGGGCCAGGGAGGCGGTGCGCTGGTGCACGAGGTGCTCCAGGTCCTGGTTTTGGGCCTCGATGCGTTGCTGCTCATCGGCGGCCTGCTGGCGTAGCAGCAGTTCGGCTGCCAGGGCTTTGCGCTGGTTGCGCGCAATGAAAAGGAAGGTTATCAGCCACGTCACGGCCAGCACCGTCACCAGGTCGAAGCTGTCGTGGTAGCGGCGCAAAAACGTGGGCGCCACCTTCCCAATTACATCTTCTATACCCGAAGCCACCACGTAAGGCGCCAAGCCCAGCGCCACCGTGCGGGCCGGCCGGTAGGCGCGCAGCTGCCAGCTCACGGCCATGCCAATGGCCAGCACGACCAGGAAATACACGTCGTCGAGCCAGTTGGCGGGGTTGCGGCTAAACAAGCCGAGGGCGAAAATGAGCGCGCCCGGCACCCACAGGCGGTCCAGCCAGCGGTCCCACTCGGGCAGGCGCGTGCGCGTGTCCAGCACCCGCCTACCCCACCACACCAGCAGAATGGCCACCGGAGAACCCATCAAAACGGTACCGTCATCCATAAGGTAAGCGGGCTAAGGCGTGACTGGCTTGCTTCGCTAGAAGGGAAGCCGAATGGTAAATTCAGTAAATTCTCCTTCTTGGCTGGCTACCGTGAGCGTACCGCCGTGGCCTTCCACCACAATGTCGTGGCTCAGCGATAAGCCCAGGCCGGTGCCCTCGCCGCTGGGCTTGGTTGTAAAAAAGGGCTGGAATATCTTGTCGCGCACGGCCTCTGGAATGCCAGTACCGTTGTCGCGCACCTTGACTTCTACCGTGTCGCCCACCCGGCGCGTGGCCACGCCCACGGTAGGCACATAGCCCGGCTCGCCGAGCTGCTGGCGCTTTTGCACCGCATAAAAGGCATTGGTAAACAGGTTGAGCAGCACCCGGCCCACATCGCCGCGCACGGCGGGCACCAGCGGCAAAATGCCCGCCAGCTCAGGCTTTAGGGTAGCGTTGAAGCTTTTGTCTTTGGCACGCAGGCCATGGTAGGCCAGGCGTAAGTATTCGTCGGCCAGTTGGTTGAGGTCGATGGGTTGGCGCTCGCCGTCGGTGGTGCGGCTGTGGGCCAGCATGCCCTTCACAATGGACGACGCACGGCGGCCGTGCTCGTTGATTTTCAGCAGGTTTTGCTTAAGGTCGGCCAGCAAGTCATCTTCTAAGTCGGCGTCGGGGGTAGGGCGGCGCTGTTCTTCCTCCAACTCAGTCACCAGCTCGGTGCTCACATCGGCAAAGTTGTTAACGAAGTTGAGTGGGTTTTGAATCTCGTGGGCGATGCCAGCCGTGAGCTCGCCCAGGCTGGCCATTTTTTCGCGCTGAATAAGTTGGGCCTGGGTGGCACGCAGCTCGGCCAGGGCCGCTTGCAGCTCGGCAGCCTGCTGGCCCAGGGTGGCACTACGCTCGGCCACGAGGCGCTCAAGCTCGGCGTTTTGGTTGGCCACCAACTGGCGGGCACGCTCCTCTTCGGCTCGTAGTTTATCTTCCTGCTCAATGGTTTTTTTCTGGTTATACGCCACAAACAGCAGCGCAAAAAACCAGAGCGCATTAAGGTTGCCCCACAACTTATACAAGGTATTGAAGGGGGCCACAAACTGCTGGCCTGTGAGCAGCAGCAGCGTCGAAACCACTCGGCGCACCACCGGCACAGCCAGGGCCAGCAGCATGGTGCGCGCCGGGCGGTAGTCGCGCACCCGCAGCAGCAGCGCGATTATTATCCCTTCGGCCAACACTAAGTACAGGTCGTCGAGGTGCTCGTTTTTGTAACCCACAATGGCCGCGACCACGAAGGTGGCCATGGCGGGCGCCCACAGCCACTTGAGCAGGCGGTTCCAGTGGGGTAGGCGGCGGCGTAGGTCCAGCAGCCGCTGCAGCACCGCCACCTGCGTCATCACTATACCAATGGCTAGGAGCAGGTCATTATTGGTTTTCGAACTCATCGAGGACCGAAGTAAGGCCCCGCAAGTTAGGGGTGGCGGCCATTGCCCCCACTATGCAGGCGCAACTGCCGCACAGCCAGCACTTAGCCCGCCAGCGCCTGCTGGGCAGCGGCGCGCTCATCGGGCGTATTTACGTTGCGTAGGGCCTCTCCACCAGGGGTAGGCAACACCTCTACATCGCTATTGATAAGCATTTTGCGCGGGCACGAGTAGCCTAGCCCCAGAAAGCGCAGCAGCTCGGGGTAAGCGCGCGGCTCGAAAATGGTGATGAGCGGCTCGGGAAATTCGCCGCCGGGGCTGCGAAACGCCGTGGCCAGCCGGCCCGGCTGCCGGCCCGCCACCAGCTCGCGCAGGGTGCCCGCCGTGAGAAACGGCAAGTCGCAGGCCAGCACCAGCCAAGCGGCATTGGGATCGTGCCGAAACGCCGACAAAATGCCGCCCAGCGGCCCCAGCCCCAGAAAGGTGTCGGGCAGCGCCTGCAAACCTGCTGGCAGCTCGGCTGCCTGCTCGGCGCGGCACGACACAAATACGTCTTGGCACACCTCGGCCAGCAGACCAGCTGCCACCTCGCGCTGCTCGCGGCCGGTGGTGCCGTAGTGCAGGCGGCCCTTGTCGGTTTGCATGCGCTGGCTGAGGCCGCCGGCCAGCACCAGGCCACGCAGCGGCGCCCGGCGCGCGGTCAGCCACTGCTGCACCCAGGCCGCAAGGCCCGCCACATCGGCCCAGGCAAAGCGGGGCAGCTGCGCGTGGTGCGGCACGTGGCTTTGCAGGTAATCGGGAATTTCGCCTACCCCCTCGGCCAGCACAAAGGCTTGTACATCAGTCAGCTTATCGAGCTTGTGCGCCAACGATTTGCGCGGGTCGATGAGCACCACTTGCTGGCGGGCACCGAAATGATTGCCATTCACCAGCACCAAGTTGGCGTCGGCCAGCAGCTCGGGCTGCGAAAAGCGGTCGAACGTGCCCCGGTCGTCGCGGCGGCGGAAGTGAATTTTATCCGTCACCTCCACTACAGCACCAGCTTGCAGCAGCGGGCTTAGGGTATGCGACGCGTCGGCGTCGCCGCTGGCATGGTCGGCATCGACGTAGCCCACGCGCAGGTTTGCTGGGGCTAGCGCGGCCGTAACGGCCGCCGCCAGCTGCTGAATGGCGCTGCAGGGCGCACCCAGGAAAGCCAGCTCGTGGCGGGCAAAGTCACCGAGGGCGGGGCGGGTCAGGTCGGCGTGTTTGGAGCGGGGGGCAGGGGTAGGCGTCATGGCTAGCGTAACAATGTGCGGGCAAATTAGCTTGAGGAAAGCACATAGCTTTTCGCAAATACTGGGCGCAATGGGCTTCTTGCCTCGTCTTGGCTTGTTCCTTTACGCCCGGTTTATCTCTTTTTGCCCGTGCTTTCCGTCGACGACGCCTACCGCCTGGTGCTGGCCACCGCCCGCCCCCTGCCCTCCGAAACCGTGCCGCTGGCTGCTGCCGCTGGCCGCATACTGCGCCAAGCACTGGTGGCCGACCGCGATTTTCCGCCCTACCACCGCGTCACGATGGACGGCATTGCGCTACGCTACGAGGCGCTGGCGGCGGGCCACACCACTTTTCAAATAGAGCGCACGCAGCTGGCTGGGGCCGCCCCGCAGCCCTTGGCCGACCCGCTGGCTGCTATCGAAATCATGACCGGCGCAGCCCTACCCCCCGGCACCGACACCGTAGTGCGCTACGAGGACCTAGATTTTAGTGCCGATGCGCCACGCCGCGCTACTGTGCGTGTGGCCCCGCCCCGGCAGGGACACAATGTGCATCCGCAGGGTAGCGACCAGCCGGCCGGAGCGCCGCTGTTGGCACCCGGCCTGGTCCTGAGCCCTGCCGAACTAGCAGTAGCCGCCACCGTGGGCGCGGCTACACTGGCCGTGGCCCGGCGCCCACGCGTGGCCGTGGTGAGCACCGGCGACGAAATCGTGCCCGTCGAGGCCACGCCCCTCCCCTACCAGATTCGGCGCTCCAATGCCCACATGCTACAAGCTGCCCTAACGCTGGACGGGGCCGAGAGCACGATTTTTCACTTCGATGATGACCTGGCCACGCTCAAGGCCGAGCTGCCGCCGCTGCTGGCTGGCTTCGATGCGGTGCTGCTGAGCGGCGGCGTATCGAAGGGCAAGGCCGACTTTCTGCCCCAAGCCTTGCGCGAGCTGGGCACTACCGAAATTTTTCACCGGGTGGCACAGCGGCCAGGGCAGCCGTTTTGGTTTGGGCAGGCGCCGGGCGGCGCGGTGGTATTTGCGCTGCCCGGCAACCCCGTGGCCACCTTCGCGGGCTACTACCGCTACGTGCGCGGCTGGTTACGCCAGGGCCAGGGGGTAGGGCCAGCTCCGTTAGTATGGGCAGCTCTGGCCGAGCCAGTCGAGTTCAAGCCAACGCTCACCTACTTCTTGGCCGTGCGCCTCGAAGCCGCCCCCGACGGCCGCCTGCTGGCCCACCCTGCCCCCACTGCCGGTTCGGGCGACCTGGCCGGCCTGCTCGCCGCCGATGGCCT
>CAZZDR010000052.1:11100-16109 GCA_964652535.1 uncultured Hymenobacter sp.
CGGCGGGGGGGGTAGGGTTCGATTTAGGATTCATGATTTCAGAGAAGACTAAAAGGTGAAGGGCGGGCGCTTAATGGCCACCCGCTTCGATGGTTACGGGGCCTTTTTCCTGGTATTTCTCGTTCACGGCTGTCACGGCCAGGTCGGCCAGAAAGCCAACTACCAGCACGCCCGCCATGGTATAAAACACGTTTTGGTAAGCGGCCGCGCCAGTTAGGCCTTTGGCTTTGGCGTGGTCGTGCAGCAAGTGCACGATGAGCGGCCCGAGCACACCGGCCGTGCTCCAGGCCGTGAGCAAGCGGCCATGAATGGCGCCTACTTGGTACTTACCAAACAAGTCGGATAGAAAAGCCGGCGCCGTAGCAAAACCACCACCGTACATGCTGATAATCAAGCAAGCCACCACCACAAACAGTGTCAGCTGCAAGTTGTGGCCCAAGGTCGGAATCAGGGCATAAAGCACCACCCCCAAACCAAAGTACAAGAGGTAGATAGGCTTACGCCCCAGCTTATCCGAAGCCGACGACCAGAAAAACCGGCCTAACAGGTTGAACAAGCTCAGCAGGCCTACAAAGCCGGCCGCCGCGGCAGCCGTAACACCCCGGCCCGCGCCCATGGCCGCGTCGGAGAAGGTTTCTTGAATGAGCGGCGACGCCGTTTCCAGCACGCCGATACCGGCCGTCACGTTGCAAAGCAACACTACCCATAGCAGCCAAAACTGCGGCGTTTTGATGGCGTTGTCGGCCGATACGTTGCCAGTCGTGATGAGCGCGCTGTGCTCCTCGTTGGGCACGTAGCCAGCGGGCTTCCAGTCATCCGCGGGCACGCGGATAGTCCAGACGCCAAACTGCATGAATAGCATGTAGATGATGCCCATCGCAATGAACGTGGGCGCCACGCCCTGCGGCGCCGAACCCTTGAAGTGGTTCATCAGCGCCACGGCCAGCGGCGAGCCAATCATGGCGCCGCCACCAAAGCCCATAATGGCCATACCCGTGGCTACCCCCTTGCGGTCGGGAAACCACTTGATGAGCGTGCTCACCGGCGAGATGTAGCCAATGCCCAACCCAATGCCGCCCACAAAACCGTAGCCGAAATAGAGCAGGAAAATATTGTGCAAATGCACGCCCAACGAGCCAATCAAAAAGCCGCCACCGAAGCACAACGACGCCGCCAGCATGGCCTTGCGTGGCCCCACGCGCTCTAGCCACTTGCCAAACAAAGCAGCCGACAAACCCAGCAGCACAATGGCGATGGAAAACGTAATACCAATTTGGGTAGGCGTCCAGTCGGTTGGGGCCGGATTGGCCGGGTCACCGCTGATGAGCGAGCCCAGCGGCTTATTAAATACGCTGAACGCGTAAGCCTGCCCAATGGCCAGGTGAATAGCTAGGGCGGCCGGCGGCACCAGCCAGCGATTGTAGCCGGGCGGCGCAATGGTACGGCTGCGGTCAAGCACAGAGGAAGAAGAATCGGCCATAGAGGGTGAAAGCAGAAGGTGAAGACTTTGTGAATGGGTGGGTTAGAAAAAACTAAGGCGGCGCAAGGTAGAGCAAGGTCTGCGCCGGGCAAGCGCCCAGCAGCATTATTTTGCTCATTTGCTATAGTCCATTCGGCATGGAGGCCGTGCTATTCCTAAGGAAAAATAAAAAGCCCCTAGCAACATCGCCAGGGGCTTTTTTGAGTGCGTCAGTGGCTACGCGGGCACAGCTTCGGCCCGTTGCTTCTGAGCCTGTGGGGCATGCTGTACTTTGGCTGGCGCTACCGTCACTACCACATACTTGGAGGTGGGCGTGTTGCTAACCTTGGCCACACTGGTGATGGGCACCAGAGGGTTAGCTTCTGGGAAATAAGCCGATACGTTACCCTTCGGAATGTCATAGGGTACTACCACAAACTTCTCGACCGTGCGCTGCTCGCCCTCGTAGTGGCTGGTAATGTCGATAAGGTCCTTGGCTTTGAGGCCGCGCGCGGCGATGTCGGCCTTGTTCATAAACAAGACGCGACGCTCGCCGTGGATGCCGCGGTAGCGGTCGTTGTATTCGTAGATGGTCGTGTTGAACTGGTCGTGGCTGCGCACCGTCATCAAGATGAGCTGGTCGGGCTCCACAGTGTAGCGCTCCAGCTCGGTCTTAGTGAAGTTAGCCTTGCCGTTTTCGGTGGTGAACTTGCGCTCGCGGGGGCCGTTGGGCAGGTAGAAGCCGCCAGGCTGGCGCAGGCCCTCGTTGAACTTCTCGAAACCCGGAATAACGCGCGAGATGTGGTCCCGGATAACGTCGTAATTCTCCGTCATGGCAACCCAATCGGCCACGTCGGTTTTTTCGCCGAGCGTCGCAATCGCGATACCCGCCAAGATGGCGACTTCGCTCAGCATTTGGCCAGCCAGTGGCACGAGCACACCTTTGTTCTGGCTCACTACCCCCATCGAATTCTCGCAAGAAGTCATCTGATGCCCCGATTTCTGCATGTCGATATCGACGTGCGTGAAGCAAGGTAGCAGCAAGCTGGTGCGGCCCGTTACCAGGTGGCCCCGGTTAAGCTTGGTGCCTACGAATACGGTCAGGCGCTGCTTGCGCATGCCTTCGGCAATAAACTCGGTGTCGGGGCCAGCGGCCAGCAGGTTGCCGCCGAGGCTGAAGTACACCTTGGTTTTGCCGGCGTTCATGGCCTTCAGGCTCTCTACTACGTCGAGGCCATCCTTGCGAGGTGCTGAGAATTTAAATTCCTTCTCCAGCGCGTCAAGGAAGTTGGAATGCACCCGCTCCCAAATACCCATCGTGCGGTCGCCCTGCACGTTGGAGTGGCCACGCACCGGGCAAGTGCCCGCGCCCGGGATGCCGATAGCACCCTTCAACAAGTGCAGGTTTACTATCTCCTGAATGGTTTGGACGCCCTGGCGCTGCTGCGTAACGCCCATCGCCCAGCAGGTGATGATTTTCTTTTTGTGCGCCAGCATGTTGGCAGCCTCCAGAAGCTGCTCACGGCTGATGCCGCTGAGCTCCTCGATGTCTTCCCAGCTGGTGTTGTTCAGCGTTTCTACCACAGCCTCGTAGCCCGTGGTATACTGCGCAATAAACTCGTGGTCCACTACCTGGCCGGGGTTGAGCTGCTCGGCGGCCAGCAGGTGCTTCATAATGCCGCGTAGCAAGGCCATGTCACCATCTACACGCACTTGCAGAAACAAGTCCGTAATCTGGGTGCCATCGCCGATGAGCGCGCCCAGTGCCCGGAGCGGGTTCATGAAATCCTGCGGGTTTTTGAAATGGTTCAGCCCAGCTTCAAACAGCGGATTGACGGCAATAATCTTCGCTCCGTTACGCTTAGCGTGTTGCAAGGCCGAAAGCATACGCGGGTGATTGGTGCCCGGGTTCTGCCCAATAATGAGGATAACCTCGGCTTCGTAGAAGTCGTTGAGCGTGACGGAGCCTTTGCCGAGCCCCAGCGTGGGGCTCAGCGCCGAGCCGCTGCTCTCGTGGCACATGTTGGAGCAGTCGGGCAGGTTGTTGGTACCAAACTCACGCGCAAACAGTTGAAACAAGAAGGCTGGCTCATTGGGCACCTTGCCCGACGTGTAGAACACGGCTTCGTCCGGCGTATCAAGAGCATTCAGCTCGTTAGACACCAGCTGGAAAGCTTCGGGCCACTCGATGGGCTCGTAGTGCGTGCCGCCGGGGCGCTTCACCATGGGGTGCGTCAGACGGCCCGCGTTGTTCTGGTCGCGGTCGGTCATGCGCGACAGCTCCGCGATGCTGTGCTTGGCAAAGAAATCGGGGCCCGCCGCTTTGTCGTCGGCGTCGGAGGCTAGGGCCTTGGCGCCATTCTCGCAAAACTCAGCAATGGAGCGGTGCTCGTCGGGATCGGGCCACGCGCAGCTAGAGCAGTCAAAGCCACCCTTCTGGTTCATGCCCAGCAGGCCTTTGGTGCCCCTGGTCACGCCATCTTCGCCCCAGCTAAACTGCATAGACTTGATGACGGCCGTAACGCCAGCCGCCACTTTGGCTTGGCTTTCCAGCCGCAGGCCAGTTAGCGCTTCGGGCGGCTGAGCCAGCACTGGGTACAGGTACTTGGCCTCGGCCGTGGGCGGCGCCGGAATATGCTCGTGCGCGGGTGGCGCACCTGCGTTGGCCTCGTGGCTGGGCTTGGTTGGGCGGTCGGCAGCCGGAATTTCGTAGTCGGCTACGGGCGCTTCGCCCTGGTTAGGGCGTTCGCCGCTCACGGGCGCTAATTGGGCCTTTTGCTCGTGCAGCTTACCAGCTTGGCTGGCATCGGCAACAGGTGAATCTTCCATAAGGATAACTAGTGAAAAGGTGGGAATGATAATGACTATTGGCAAAGAAAATACTGGAATAAGCCGCCAGCTGCTGGGCAGCGCCCCAAAGCGGAAGCTAATGTCGGCAGTCCAGGTCTTTTTCTACGAGGATACGTAATTCCTGACCCTCGGCTACCAAAACCTGCCCTTTAAAGCCAATGTTTTCGGTATCGGTCCAAGCGTGCGCCACGGCAGCCGGTACCTCCACGGCCAGCGCGCCCGCCTCGTAGCGTACCTGCACTGCCGTAGCCGAAGCGGTTTCGGGCAGGCGCTCCAGGGCGTAGTGCAAGGTTTGCGCTGGAGCCGGGCCAAACGCGATGGTGTAGGCTACCTGGCCGGTAGCCGCAAACTGCTGCACCTCAGCCTCCGATAGCCGCAAGCGCAAGGAATTCTCTTCAAGTCTGAGCTTCATAAGCACGGATTACGTGAATTTTAACATGTTTCACGGATGTCGCAGCCGACGAGGCAGCCGCTTTTTCTACGGAATTTAACCAGCCAAAGGGGGGTAGGAAACGGGAGCCAGCTAGCCGGTTACAGCCAATGAGTTCAATTTACACCCAGCTGCGTCAGCACTCTGAAATTGCACCGGCCGCAAAAGATGTGGCATCCACGCTACTCAGTGGTCCGTAATACGTTGGGCGTGGGTGTAAATATTGAAGCGCTCCTGCCGCACAAAGCCTAGCAGCGTGAGGCCAAACTC
>CAZZDR010000053.1:0-16021 GCA_964652535.1 uncultured Hymenobacter sp.
CTGGGCGCCACGGGCACGGCCGAGGGCTTTGTGGCAGGCTTCCGCGACATTGCGTTTTCGGCCATTCTGGTGGGGTTTGCACGGGCCATTTTTGTGGTGCTGGAGCAGGGGCACATCGTCGATACGATTGTGCGGGGGCTGGCCGCGCCGCTGGCCCACCTGCCGGTAGCGCTGGCAGCGCTGGGCATGCTAGGTGCGCACGCGGCCCTGCACCTGCCGGTGCCCAGCGTGAGCGGCCAGGCCGTACTCACGATGCCGCTGCTGGTGCCGCTCTCCGACCTCATTGGCTTGCCCCGGCAGGTGGCGGTGCTGGCTTACCAGTATGGCGCAGGCATGACCGACTTGCTCACGCCCACCAACGGCGCGCTCATGGCTATGCTCGCGGTGTGCGGCGTGCGCTACGACCAGTGGCTGCGCTTTGCCGGGCCGCTCTACGGCCTGCTGCTGGCGCTGGGCGCGGCCAGCGTGTTACTAGGTATCTGGCTAAAAGTAGCGTAGCTTCTGGGTTCCTACCTGCGTCTGTTACTACTGGCTAAGCAAGCAGATAACTGGTCATAACTTATTGCCATTCAATGAAAATTGGCGGATTCAACACTTCTACTCTTCTCTGTTTACGCTAGTTTTGCGCACCCCCTTCCGCTGATAGTTCATGAGAAAAATAAGTTATTCAGCAATCATTATTCTAGCGGCTATTCTACTCTATACCAGGTTTCGAGCTGCCCCTCCGGGGCCGGTGGCTACCTACTATATCAGTGCGCAGGGAGATGATAAGTTGGCCGGGACTTCCGCAGCTACGGCGTGGCGCACTATTGAACGGGTGAACGAGGCGACTTTTCAGCCCGGCGACCGCGTGCTTTTTGAAGGCGGGCAGTTCTTTTTGGGAAGCATTATCCTGCAGGGGGCGGGCACGGCGGCGCAGCCCATTGTAGTAAGCTCCTATGGTAGTAAACCGGCTACCATTTCTAGTGGTCTTGCCGAAGGCTTCTCCAGCCATAATGCCGCAGGTATTGAGCTGCGGCGGCTGAAGTTTGTGGGAGCTGGTCGCCTCACCAATACCACTGCGGGCGTGAGTTTTTATCTTGATACCCCTGATAGCCACCTGAATTATTTGCGCCTCGACAGCCTCGACGTAAGTGGCTACCGCAACGCAGGCATCTCCATCAGTAGTCAGAAAGGCCTCAGCGGCTACGCCGACGTGCATATCACCTCCTGCCAGGCTCACGCCAACGGCGAAGCCGGAATCGCCTCCTATTCGGAGAACCCTGCTGCTCATCACCAATGGTATATAACTAATTGCCAGGCGTTTGACAACTCAGGACGGCGCGACATCACGACTACCCATACCGGTAATGGCATCGTACTAGAAGGTGTCGATGGCGTACTTATCGAGTGCTGCCAAGCGTACCATAATGGCTGGATCAATGCCAATCCTAGTGGTGGGCCAGTCGGCATTTGGGGCTACTGCTGCAACAACCTGACGATTCAAAACTGTGAGTCGCACCACAATAGCTCGGGCACTTCGCACGACGGCGGCGGCTTTGACCTGGACGGCGGCTGCACCAACTCAGTGTTGCAATACAATTATTCGCACGACAATGGTGGCCCTGGCTACCTGCTGACCCAGTACCGCAACGCACCGCCGATGCACGATGTGACTATCCGCTATAATGTGAGCAAGGACGATGCCCGCCGCGACAGCCAGGGGGCCCTGCAGTTGTGGTCGTCAGGCGACCATGGCGGCATCCAACGCGCTACTATTCATAATAATACGGTGCTACTAAGCCCGCCCGCGGATGGCTCCAGCCCGAAGGCCATTCTTATTGCGAGCTGTGGCTTTAGCGGCTTGATTATTCGTGACAACGTGCTGCAAGCTACCAACGGCTTGCAGACGCTAAGCACTTTTTGCACCAGCAACCTACACCTACGAGACAACTGCTACTCGAACCCTGACCAGCTAGCCCTGAATTGGAATGGCACCACGTATACCAACCTGGCAGCCTGGCGCGCCGCCACTAAACAGGAAATGTCCACTACTAGCTCTACTACCAGCCCGGACAGCAGGCAGTGCGGCGCCCCAACCACCATGTTGCGGCTGATGAAGTAAGCTAAGCGCGGAACTAGCTGGGAGGTAAAGGCTAGCTTCTGTAGGCGACCTGGCCAGCCACTCAAACATCCGAGGGGTTGGCTCCTTTCGTACTTGTTCTTTATTTCATGGTTGCTTATGTCCGCCCCTGACCTCGACTCGCTGCGCTACCCCATTGGCCGGCCGCAGCTGCCCTCTACCCCCCTCACGCCGGCCGAGCGGGCGCCTTATTTGCAGCAGCTGGCCGAGTTGCCGGCCCAACTGACGGCCGCAGCCCGCGTGGTGGGCGGCGAGCGGCTGCAGCTACCTTATCGCCCCGGCGGCTGGACAGGCCGCCAGGTCATTCACCACGTGGCCGACTCGCATTTGAACGCCTACGTGCGCTTTCGGCTAGCGCTGACGGAGGATAACCCGACCATTCGGCCCTACGACGAAGCGGCCTGGGCCGAGCTGCCCGACGTGGCCGCTACGCCCATTACCGTGTCGCTGGCCTTGCTCGAGAGCTTGCACAGCCGCTGGCTCACGCTGCTGCACCACCTCGACGAGGCGCAGTGGCAGCGCACATTTTATCACCCCGGCTCCCAAAATACTGCTACGCTAGAACAAACGCTGGTGCTCTACGCCTGGCACGGCCGCCACCACCTAGCGCATCTCAACTTACTGGCCGGGTAAGTGGTTGCTGCCGCATGACTACTTCCCCTCCGGACGATTTGCTGCGCTTTCCCATTGGTCGGTTGCAGCTGCCTACTGCGCCCCTCACGCCGGCCGAGCGCGCACGTTACTTCCAGCAGCTGGCCGAGCTGCCGGCGCAGCTAGCGGCTACGGCCCAGGCGTTGGGCCCCGATCGCCTCGAGCAGCCCTACCGCCCCGGCGGCTGGACGGGCCGCCAGGTCATTCACCACCTGGCCGATACGCACCTCAACCTGTATTCCCGCTTTCGGCTGGCTCTTACCGAGGATAACCCCACCGTGCGGCCCTTTGACGAAGCCGCCTGGGCCGAGCTGCCCGACATCGCCGCCACGCCCATCGAGGTGTCGCTGCACCTGCTCGACAGCCTGCACGCGCGCTGGGTGAGCCTGCTCCAGCACATTGCCCCCGACCAGTGGCAGCGCACGTTTTACCACCCGCGCTACGATACCACCCTCACCCTCGACCAGGCTCTGGTGCAGTACGCCTGGCACGGCCAGCACCACCTGGGTCACCTGCGGCAGCTAGGCGCCTAGGCCTACCCCCTTCTTTATTAGGTTAATAACTTCAACCGCTCTACTAAAAAAGGCCGCCCGACTCTGGTGAATCGGGCGGCCTTTTTTTGGCGCTGCGAAAGGGGGTATGGCTACTTGTTGCCGCCGCGCACCATGCTATTGCCTTTGCCATAGCGGCGCAGGCTTTTTTCGGCTTCAGGGTTCAGCTTGGCCGCTTTTGCCAGGTCTTGGCGGGCTTCCTTCAGGCGGTCGTAGCTGGCGTAGCTGATGCCGCGGTACTCGAGGGCGTCGGCATAGAGCGAGTCGAGAACGAGGGCGCGGCTGAAGTCTGACACGGCGGATTTGTACTGATACATCTGCATCTTGGCCACGCCCCGGCCGAAGAAGGCTTCCTTATCGTCGGGCCGAAACTTTACGGCACCGCTAAAATCGTTGGCGGCGGCTTTGTACTCGTGCAGCATCAGTTCGTTCACACCTTTGTTGTAGTAGGCGTCGGGGTTGCCGCGCATGGTGCGCAAGGCGGCTACGTAGTCGGGCTTGGCTTCTTTGTAGTTTTTGAGGTTCGAATAAGCTTTGGCGCGCTCGAGTAGGGCGCGGCCGTCCTTGGGCTTGGTTTTGAGCACTAAGTTGGCGCGAGCCAATTGGTAGCGGTAGTCGGCGACGCTCATCTTACGGGCGGCGGCGCGCTCGGCAGCGGCAGCGGCGGTCGACAGGGCATTGGGGTCGGCCGTGGCCGTGGCCGCTTCGGCCGACGGGGTATCCATTGCTTCGGTGGGCATAGCTGGCGCGGCCGTAGCGCCGGCCGCATCTGGTGCGGGCAAGGCCACCGGGTTGGTAGCCGCAGGGGCCGTGGAGGCTGTGGTGGGTGCGCTGCGCGGCATTGCGCCCGTAGCAGTGGGGCGGTCGGTTTCCGTAGTAGTGGCGCAGCTAGCTGCCAGCAGTAGCAGGGCGCAGGCAGCAGGTAGGGTCAGGGTAGAATCTAGTTTCATGGAATAAGGATTACGGGACGGCTGGTGAGGGCAAAAACGATGCCCGCCCGGCCTTCTACGATAAACCTCGGCAACGGTAGTGGCTTCAGCTCCATTTGGCAGCCCCTACCCCCCTACCGAACCGGCAGGCCGGCGGTGGGGTTATCTTTGCCTGCCCCGGCTAGCCCGGTGGCTTTTCTTCTTTTAATCCTCCGTACAAGTTAACCTCATGGCATTGCAATTTGACCTGGTAGTAATTGGCTCAGGGCCCGGTGGGTACGTGGCCGCCATCCGCGCCGCGCAGCTCGGGCTGAAGGTGGGCGTGGTTGAGCGCGAAAGCCTCGGCGGCATCTGCCTCAACTGGGGCTGCATCCCCACCAAAGCGCTGCTCAAAACCGCCCAGGTATACGAGTACCTCCAGCACGCCCAGGACTATGGCCTGACGGTGAAGGAGGCGGGCTTCGACTTTGAGGCCGTTATTAAGCGCAGCCGGGGGGTAGCCGACGGCATGAGCAAGGGCATCAACTTCTTGTTCAAGAAAAACAAGATTGAAACCGTAATGGGTACTGGCAAACTACTGGCCCCCGGCAAGGTAGAAGTGACCCGCGCCGACGGCACCAAGGAAACCGTGGAAGCCAAGAGCATCATTCTGGCTACCGGCGCCCGCGCCCGCCAGCTGCCTACCCTGCCCATCGACGACAAGAAAATCATCGGCTACCGCAAGGCCATGACCCCCGACACCCTGCCCAAGCGCATGGTTATCGTGGGCTCGGGTGCCATTGGGGTCGAGTTTGCGTACTTCTACCGCGCCATGGGCACCGAGGTGACCATCGTGGAGTACCTGCCGCGCATTGTGCCGGTTGAGGACGAGGAGGTGTCGCGCCAGATGGAGAAATCTTACAAGAAACTGGGCATCAATATCCTCACTAGCGCCGAGGTTACCAAGGTCGATACCACCAGCGGCCCCGGCTGCAATGTGTTTATCAAGACGGCCAAAGGCGAGCAGCAGCTTGCCTGCGATGTGGTGCTGAGCGCCGTGGGCGTGCAAACCAACCTCGAAAACCTGGGCCTCGAAGAGCTGGGCATCAAGGTGGAGAAGGGCCGCGTGCTGGTCGATAACTTCTACCAGACCAACGTGCCCGGCATTTTTGCCATCGGCGACATTGTGCCCGGCCCCGCGCTGGCCCACGTAGCTTCAGCCGAAGGCATCATTTGCGTGGAGAAAATCACGGGCCACAACCCCGAGCCGCTCAACTACCAGAACATCCCCGGTTGCACCTACGCCCAGCCCGAAATCGCCAGCGTGGGCTACACCGAGGCCGAGGCCAAGGCCAAAGGCTACGACGTGCGAGTGGGTAAGTTCCCCTTCTCGGCCTCCGGCAAAGCGGCGGCCGGCGGCGTGAAGGATGGCTTTGTGAAAGTCATTTTTGACAAGAAATACGGCGAGTGGCTTGGCGCCCACATGATTGGCGCCAACGTGACCGAGATGATTGCCGAAGTAGTAGTGGCGCGCAAGCTCGAAACCACCGGCCACGAAATCATCAAGTCGGTGCACCCCCACCCCACTATGAGCGAGGCCATCATGGAAGCTGCCGCTGCCGCCTACGACGAGGTGATTCACCTATAAAAAGTTTAAATTTTTACAGAAAAAGCCAGCCCTACTAGTAGGGCTGGCTTTTTTGGTTTTAGATTTGGCCGCATCTATTCATTCTTAGCCCATTTTTTGTGAAAAAACAACTTACTCGTTCACTCGCCGCTGCCTTGGTTAGCGCTACCTTATTGGGAAGCAGCTGCGCGGGGTCGTACACGCCTATGCGGCCCGACCGACTGGCTACCTACCAATCTTCGCCAGCTACTGCGTCATTACAATTTGGCTATCAGTACGATATTTTAGCTATGCGCGGCCGCAACAAGAAGTACGTTAAGAAGGAACATAAGAAAGGCTACCACGTGGTGGCCGTGCAGGTGAAGAACAACACTGCCAACGAGGTCAATTTCTCGCGTGATGCGGTTTTGTACTATGGCGACCGGCCCATAACGCCCGTAGCCCCCGAGCTGGCCGCCCACGACATGAAGCAGGGCGTGGCTATCTACTTACTATATATCCTGCTTAATCCTACTCTCACTACTACCCAGAGCACTAACGGCCAGGTAACGACTTCCGACGGCACTACCTTATATGTTGGCCCCTTCATTGCGGGCGGCAACATGCTGGGTGCCTCAGCGGCTAACAAAAACTTTGGGCGCGAGCTGGCGCAGTTTGACCTCACCAACCGCGTCATCCATCCCGGCGAAACGGTTTACGGCTTGCTTTGCCTGCGCGAAACAAACGTAGCTCCGCTCCGGCTGGAGCTGCGCACGGTGGCCAGTGCCCCCGTACCGGCCCCAGCGGCGGTGCCGGCCACCACTACGCTACCGGGTGGCGGCGGCAACTAGGCGCCCAGCCCTACCCCCCTTTGGCAACAGCAAAAAAGGCCCCGCAGTATGCGGGGCCTTTTTGGTAAGCAAGCTATTTGTTAAGGACTAGCCTTTCTTGGCTACTACGTTGAAAGCCAGCGTAAAGTCGTCGTTGATGGCTTTGTCGCCGATGCTGTCGAAGAACGACTTCGAGCCGTACTTCAGGCCAAACTTGGTGCGGTCGATGGTCACCTTGCCCGTAGCGGCGGCTACCCCGTTTTTCACGCCTACTTTGGCCGGAAAGCTGATTTGCTGCGTCACACCCTTGATGGTCATGTCGCCGGTGATGGTGGCGTTGTCGGCATTGGCGGCAGCGCCGGCAATGGGCTTCACGCTCGTGATTTTGAAGGTCGAGGTCGGAAACTTCTCGGCGCCGAAGAAGTCGTCGCTGCTCATGTGGCCCACAAACTTGGCGTGGTTCTCGGCGTCCGTGATGTCGGTGGCCTTCATGGTCTTCATATCGACCACTACCGTGCCGCCTACTACTTGGTTACCATTCACTTGCAGGTCGCCGCTGGCAAACTGCATGGTGCCGTTGTGGCCGTGCGTCACGGCTTTGCCTTCCCAGCCCAGGGTGCTGAGCTGCGGCTGCAGCTTGTAGGCTACAACGGCTTTGGCAGCTGCGTGGGTAGGCGCTTTGTGGGCGAAAATGGTGGGGGTAGCGAGCAGGGCAGCGCCAAGCAGGGCGGGAAGCAGAATCTTTTTCATCAGAATTAAAAGAAAAAAGGTAAGAAGTACGGGTTTTTAGGATTGAAAGGGGGGTAGGGCCGCGGGTACTGGCCCACACAAGTACCCAGGGCTACCCCCGGATTTTATCGAGCAGCTGGTTTAGCTGGCGCAGCTCGGCCTCGCTGAGCTGGTTGAAGCCGTTGCGACTAGTGTCGGCCAGGCCCTCGTCGTCGATTTGGCGCAGCAGGCGCAGGCCGCTTTCGGTGATGCAGATATCGACGGCGCGGCGGTTGGCGGGACACACGGTGCGAGTCACGAGCTTTTTTTCTTCGAGCTTGTCGACAATGCGCGAGGCGTTGCTGGTTTTGTCGAGCATGCGCTCGATGAGCAGCGCCACGGTAGCAGGCTTGGGGTGCTGGCCGCGCAAAATGCGCAGCACATTAAATTGCGGTAGTGTGAGGCCGTAGGGCCGAAATGCCGCTGCTTGGCGCCCCGACAGCCACCCCGACGTAAACACGAGGTTGATGTAGGCTTTCTGGCCCTCGTTTTGAAAGGCAGGCTGTTTGATTTCTTCTTCGAGGCGCACGGTGATTTTGAATGACGACTGCAAATTTAGTGTACCTACATCAATTAGCAATACATCGTTCAATTTTTTTCTGCTTTTTTTCAGTTTAAGCCCGGCTGCCTCGGTTTCCAGCATACTCACAGCGTACACTTTACTTCCATATCCCTCTTTCTTTCACCTTATTACCCAATGCGTACAGTTTCTTTCCTCAGCGTAGCCTTGCTTGGCGCTGGCCTGCTCCTAGCCCCTCGCGTGGGGGCAGCTCAATCGGGCGGCACTCCTATCCGCCCCAGTCGCAACGCGCAATTCGTTTTTCGCAACGGGGAAGTGATGCAGCGCCTCGGCACGCAGCTCACCCCACTCAAGCAGAACGTGCGCCTGCCCAACGGCACGAAAATCAACGTTAAGAGCGGCATTGTGGAGCTGCCAGGCGGCAAAATCACGAGCCTGCACGAGAATGACTATATCAATGCGGAGGGCGGCATCGTGTTTGCCACGCCGGCCAGCGCCGCCGCCGCCCGCGGCGACAACTCAATGCCTGCCGACGCTAAGTATGATACTTACGTGCAGGTAGGCACGGCGCCTACCACTATCCTGGGCAATGCGCCTACCGACCGCGAACAGCTGATGATGCACAAAATTGAGCTGCTGAACCGCAAGGTGACGCTGCTGCAACAAACGCACCCCAACGCGCCCAGCACCGAGGCCGTGGACAAGCAATTGCAGGAAATAGATGCGCAGCTCAAGACCGTGAAGTAAGCTGGAGCCCGCTGCGGCGGCTACCCGCGCCGCCCGCGTACCCAGCTGGGCACGCGGGCGGCGCCTTTAATTTTCTAGCAGCTCGCCGTTTTCTTCGCGCACCAGGCCAAAGGGCTCGTCGCGCACGATGAGCACACCGTCGAGGTCGTGCACCTCGGCCAGGGCACTTACTTGCAGCGCCGACCAGATGCCGAGCGAGGTTTCGACCATGCAACCCAGCATGGGCAGCAGGCCGTGGGCACGGGTTTGGCGCAGCAGCTCGATGCCGCGCTGGTAGCCCCCAGCCTTCATCAGCTTCACGTTGACGCCGTGAAACTGCTGGGCAATCTCCTCAAAATCGGCCTCGTCGGTTACCGATTCGTCGGCCAGCAGCGGCACGCTGCTGCGGGGGCGTAGGTAGCGGTAGTCGGCGGCGCAGGCAGCGGGCAGCGGCTGCTCGAGCAGCCGCATGCGCAGGCCCGGTACGGCAGCGGCGCCTTCTAGAAAGCGCAGTACGCCGTCGGCGTCGGGCCAGGCCTCGTTGCCATCTACGAGCAGCGGCCGGCCGGGTAGGGCGGCCGCTACGGCGCGCAGCAGCTCTAGGCCGCCTTCCTGGTTAACCTTAACTTTAAGCAAGCTAAACCGCTCGGCCCGCTGCGTATAAATAAAATTCGCTACCTCGCCCGGCTCCATAATGGGTAGGGTGAAGGCAGTGGCTACGCGCGCGGCGGGCGGCGGCACGCCTAACCACTGCCACACTGGCTGCCTGGCGCGAGCAGCCAGGCAGTGCGTGAGGGCCGCCTCCAGGGCAAAGCGCAGGGCGTGGGCTACGGGACGGGCGGCCAGCAACGCCGTGAGGTCGGCCAGGGTATCGGCGTAGGCCAGGCCATGGGCCAGCAGGTCGTCGAACTGAGATTGCAGTAGGGCGGGCGTTTCGCCATAGCGCACGTTGGGCGCGGCCTCTCCTTGGCCATTAGCCCCTGCCTGCCGGGCGTGCAGCACCAGGTTGGTTTTGGTGGCGGTGGCATTGCGCGAAAGTTTCCAGAGGTAGCGCAGCGGCAGCTCGTGGGTGGTTAGGGTCCAGGCAGTCATGGGGGGTAGGCGGGCAAATACGCGGGCGCAAAGGTGGCGCGGCCGCAGCCAATGGCCCCGGCCCATCGCCGGGGTTTCGGCCCGGCCTGCCGTTCTTTAGGGTCCCGTTTGTTTTTTTCATCTATAGTACATGAAGTTTTCGCGCGTTTTTGGGTTAGTCGTGGTACTGGCGGCCCTGGCCATTATTCTGACGCTGCTGGCCGCCGGGGGCAACTCGGCCCTACCCCCTGCCCTGCCCATAGCAGCCCGCTGGCTAACGCTCGGCGCCCTGGCCTTTTTTGTGGCGCCGCGCCGCTCGCTCACGCTCTGGATAGTGCTGAGTATGCTGGTAGGTATCGAGTTGGGCCACGACGCACCGGCTGTAGCACTAAACCTGAAGGTACTGAGCGACGCGTTTCTACGCCTGGTTAAAACCATTATCGCGCCGCTGGTTTTTGCTACGCTCGTGGTGGGCATTGCGGGGCATGCCGACCTCAAGCAGGTAGGGCGCATGGGTATTAAGGCCCTCATTTACTTTGAGGTCGTCACGACATTTGCCCTGCTTATCGGGTTGGTGGCCATCAACTTGACTAAGGCTGGCGTGGGCATCAAGAACACGGCTATTGCCGAAAAAACCGACGCCCTGGCGGCGGCCGCTCCGCAGTCGGTGGCCGATATTATCCTGCACATTTTCCCCGAAAACATTGCCAAGTCGGTAGCCGAGGGGCAGGTACTACAAGTAGTGGTGTTCGCCATCATCTTCGCTATCGGTCTGGCTCTTAGCCCCGAAAAGCCCCGGCGCGTGATGCTGGAAATTTGCGAAAGCCTCTCGGAGGTTATGTTCAAGTTCACTAACGTGGTAATGTATTTCGCGCCACTGGGCGTGGGCGGGGCCATGGCTTACACCGTAGCCAAGCTGGGTTTTGGGCCGCTGCTAAATGCCTTTCAACTGCTACTAACGCTATACGGCGCGCTTATCGCCTTCGTGCTGCTGGTGCTACTGCCGGTAGCGCTGCTCATGCGCATTCCGCTGCGGCGCTTTGTGGCGGCCGTGGCCGAGCCAGTGAGTATTGCCTTTGCCACCACCAGCAGCGAGGCGGCCCTGCCCCGTGCCATGGAAGCCATGGAAAGCATCGGGGTGCCGCGCCGCATCGTAGCTTTCGTAATGCCCACGGGCTACTCGTTTAACCTTGACGGAACCACGCTTTACTTGTCGCTAGCGGCGGTATTTGTGGCCCAGGCGGCGGGCGTACACCTATCGCTTGGCGACCAGGTGCTGCTCGTGTTCACGCTCATGCTCACCAGCAAGGGCGTAGCTGGCGTGCCTCGCGCCTCGCTCGTAATACTGCTTGCCACCCTGCCTTCGTTTAACCTCCCAGCCTGGCCGGTGTTTATTATCCTGGGTATCGATGCGCTCATGGACATGGCCCGCACGGCCGTGAACGTGCTCGGCAACTGCCTAGCTTCGGCTGTGGTGGCCCGCTGGGAAGGCGAGTTTGTAGACAACTATGTGGCCCCGCCCGACTTGCTCGCCGCCGAGGCTCCTATAGCAGTGCATCATTAGCTAACTGAGTAGCGTCCTATTTCCCAACGGGCGTCCTACTTTAAGACGTTTATCTGACCCATAATGATAAAATAGCCACTGATTAGGATAGGAATTAACTTTTGTCCAGTAACTTTAGAGCAGATTTTATTCAATTAGAAGTCTTTACCTATTTAACATCTAAAGGCTTCTCGGCATAATTCAATTACTACCTCGTACACTATCCTTCTATGTCAGTTAATTTTGGTAACAGCCGCCTCCTTTGGCTCACAACTTTTGCCCTGGCTGGCCTGGGCGCTTGCAAATCGGTGAAGGGCGCCTTTACGGCTACTCCGACAGCGGTAATTGCCAAACGCCTACCCCCCCTAGAAATCACGGCCGACCCCGGCCCGCTCGCCATGAACGATGGCGCGCTGCCCGAAGACCCGCTGCGTATGTTTAAGGCCGAGCTGCAGCGCAACATCTTAGAACCGACCGACACAGCCACCTACGGCTACGCCCGACTAGTAGTGACGAAAGTAAAAACAACGCGCACGGGCCGCAGCCTGCAGGCCGCGCAAGTAGTTACTTTTTTGATACCCAGTATTTTTGGCGCTCCGCTGGAGTGGTACAAGACCGACATTCAGGCCGAAGTACAGATGATGAATTCCAACGGCGAGCTGCTGGGTACTTATACTGGCAAGGGCACGTCGAGCGTGAAGGTGGCCATGTACTCGGGCTACTCGCAAACCGAGGCGCCGCGCCTGGCCGACGTGCTGGCCCTGCGCGAGGCCCTGGCCCAGATTCGCCCGCAACTCGACACGGCTGCCACACGCCTGCGCCCGCTGCTGGTGGCCGGCGGCCAAGTCAACAACCCGACCCTACCCGGCAGCACAAGTAACCGCTAGGCGCGCCGCCGTATTTTTACTGCCCGGCCCCGGCCTGGTGCCCCTGTGGGTACTGCCGGGGCCGGGCTTTGCGTTATCACGGTTATGAAGAACTTGCTGCGTTTCCTACCCCTCTCGCCGCTGCTGGTGCTGGCTGCCGGCTGCTGCGCCAACAATGCCAACGACTGTGACGACACGCTGGAAGACTCCATCTACCTGACGCTCAACGATGACCCAGCCAAAGGTAAGGCGTTTACCACGGCCGAGTTAGACACGATATACCTACTGCGCTACAATCCACTCACGGCGGGCCGCAACTACGACTCTATTCCGTTGACGCGCGCGCTGCTTTTGCGCCAACAACGCCGCACGCCGCTGCTAGCAACTAAGCTCTTGCAAGCTAGCGTTGATACCAGTAAGGGAAATGATAAGCATCCACTTACAACCCCCAACACTATTGTGCTGAGCAATACTTCGCCGTTTTCCGTCGGTACTACTGGCGGTAAGCTCAGCAATTATTATTACTCGCTGGTGCTGAAAGACAGATCAGTAAAGCAAACAACCACTTATACCTTCGCCATCAACCAGATAAACCTGAAGGGCCAGTATAACGCCGATGGCTGCACCACTTGCTACAAAAACACGCTAAAGCAAGCCCGTATCAACGGCGTGCAGACGGGTGTGACGGAAAATAATGGGCCACCCAAGCCGGTTGTTCTCTTTAAGCCTTAGCGCAACGCAGGTAGAAGCTGCCTACCCCCATCTACGTGCTGAATAAAGCACTTTCATCTACTCTCTTAACACACGGCGGGCAGCGGTGCAACCGACTAGCCCTTCCCTACCCTCCCTTCCAGAACTAACTAGAGTGCGAGTAGCCAACGGCGCCCAGCTGCCGTAGTATAGTTCCTTCTATTATTGTATTGCTATGCTAAGTCCTGCTCCGCTTATTGCCCCACCTGCTACCGAGGCCCTACCCCCCATCGGGCTCGAAACGCCGGAAACCGTGGGCGCTGAGCTACGCAGGTTTCCGTTCGTAACGCACCTAAGCTTAGAGCCGCTGATAACGTACTGGCAAGAACGTGAGCACGATAGCAACCCTGGCGTGGCCCGCCTAGCCCGCGCCATCACCAAGCAAGTGAGCGACACGGGCGGCGGCCGAGGCGCCCTACCCGCTATGCAGGTGCTGGATAGCTACCCCGACCTGGTAGCCTCGCTGATGCTGGCCGTGTTTCCGCCGGCCACCATGGCTACCGCTATTGCGGGGGCCATAGCACCGTTTCAGCGCCAAAGCTTCTACTACACGCCGCGCTTTGCGGAGGTGCTGCTCAACAAGGACCGCACCATCAAGCAGCCACTCAACCTGGACATGGCCACGCTCGAAACGCAGATGGGGCGCTTGGCTTACCTGCTCATTTTGAGCCGCGAATATGGCGACGAGCTGCGTGCCTACGGGGCCAAAATGCCGGAGCAAGGCAGCTTCATCTTTACCGTGCCCGACTACAGTGTGGGGCTTTACCGGCACTACGGTGTGAGCCTCGACTCGACGTTTGTGCAGGTACGGGTGATAGGCGAAAAGCCTGTGCTCACGCCCGAGCAGGTGCAGGAGTTGGTGCGCAACCGCCACCGCCTCGACTTATGGCAACAGCTGCTGCCACCCAAACACTTTGTGCTGGAAGGTTTTAATCTGCTACAGCTGGTAGATGTCACGACTCAAGAAATACTGTCGGAGCTGAAATACGACTTGCTGGAGCGCGACGTGCTGCAGGCTTCCGACCGGCTGGAGCAGATTCAGGAAAAGCTGCGGGTGCTTTTTGCCCGGCCTGCACTGCAGGTGGGCATCGCGGCTTATGACGAGCGCAAAAAGTCGTTTGTGGACTTTGGCCGCAAAATCAACCACAGCTTTCTGACCAAACAGCTACAAGGCCAGCAGCTTGAGAGCGAGTTTCGGCACCTCTACGAGCGCTTGCAGGCCGAGCGCCGGCCGCTGGTGCTCGAAGACGTGGCCACCGAGCCCGGCATACCCGAGGGCCTGCGCCAGCAGATGCTCAAGATGGGGATCAACTCGGCCATCTTAGCGGTGCTACCCTACGGCCCCGATACGGTGGGCCTGCTCGAACTGGGTTCGCCCGAAACAAACAGCTTCGATGAGTTTGACTTGGAGCTAGTAAACCAGTTTGTGCCGCTGTTTGCGGTAGCCGTGAAGCGCAACGCCGAGGATCTGGAAACCCGCATTCAGGCTGTTATCAAGGAAAAATTTACCGCCATTCACCCCACCATGGAGTGGCGCTTTAACGATGCGGCCCGGCGGTTGCTAGCCCGCCAGGAAGAGGGTAACCGCAACGCCGAAATGGAGCCCATCGTGTTTGAGGAAGTGTACCCGCTGCACGGCTCCTGCGACATTCGGGGTAGCAGCACGGCCCGCAACGAGGCCGTGCAGGGCGACCTCATCGAGCACCTGACCCTAGCCAACCGGGTGCTCAAAAAAGCCTCGGACGTGCAGCAGCTGCCCATTCTCGACGAGCTGAAGTTTTACGTAACCAAGAACCTGCGTCGCCTGCGCCAGGGCATCATCAGCGGCGACGAGGTGAATATCTACGACTCGCTGCGCACCGAAGTCGAGCCGCTGTTTGAGTACCTGGCCCAGAATAATCCGGAGCTGCGCCCTACCATTGCCCACTATTGGCAGCATATCGACCCGCGCCTGGGCATTCTGTACCACCGCCGCCGCGACTTTGAGGAAAGCGTGACGCGCCTCAACGACACCATCAGCGACTACCTCGACGAGGAGGAGGAAAAGGCCCAGCAGATGTTTCCGCATTACTTCCAGCGCTTCAAAACCGATGGCGTCGAGCACAATATTTACGTGGGTGGCAGTCTGGTACAGGGCAAGCCGTTTGACCTGGTTTTCTTGAAAAACCTGCGCCTGTGGCAGTTGCTGGTAATGGTTGAAATCACGCGCCGCACCCACGCCCTCAAGGCCGAGCTACCCGTGCCGCTCGATACGACCCAGCTCATCCTCATTCACTCGCAGTCGCTGAGCATCCGCTTCCGGCAAGACGAGCGGCAGTTCGACGTCGATGGCGCGTATAACATTCGCTACGAAATTATTAAGAAGCGCATCGACAAGGCCACTGTGCTCGGCACCGGCGAGCGCCTCACCCAACCCGGCCAGCTGGCGCTGGTGTACGCTCAGCCCCGCGATGCCACCGAATACCTCGAATACATCGACTACCTACAGGACCGCAATATGCTGGAACCCGACGTGGAAGAGCTGGAGCTGGAAGAGCTGCAAGGTGTGAAGGGCCTGCTAGCCCTGCGTGTCACCGTTAAGCTGTAAGAAGGGGGTAGGGCGCTCAGCTTTTATCAACCGCAATAGCTTCTTCGGCCGTCTTCTTCTCCTTCCAAAATAGGCGAACCCCAGTACGCAGCAGCACCAGGCACGCCAGGCCGCCGCAAAAGCCCGCTACCACATCGGTAGGATAGTGCACGTGAAAATAAACGCGCGTGAGGCCAATGAGCAGCGCAAACCCTACCAGCGCCGCGGCTACGCCCCAGCGCTGGCTATGCTGCACTACCAGCCAGGCCAGGCAGCCATAAAAGGCCACGCTCATCATGGCGTGGCCGCTCGGAAAGCTCAGGCCATATTGGTAAAAGAGCGCCGAGCTGGGCCGGGCGCGGTGAAAGTATGCTTTCAGCAATTCATTAAAAATCACTCCGGTAGCCATCGACAGCAGCAACTCGATGGCGTAGCGGCTGAAGCCGCGCCATCGTAACAGCAGCGGCAGCAGCAAGCTAGCTGGCACAAAAAACTTGACCGACCCGAAGAAGGTAATGAACTGCATGAAGCCGTAGGTCCACG
>CAZZDR010000054.1:0-10642 GCA_964652535.1 uncultured Hymenobacter sp.
AGCGCCTCGCTCACCGACAAGCCGCTGCTCGACCGCGTGCGCGCCACCGGCCGCCCCATGATGCTGAGCACCGGCATGAGCACCCAGAGCGAAATCACGGACGCCGTAGCCTACGTAGGCCTCGACAACCTGATGATTGCGCACTCCACGTCGGCCTACCCCTGCCCACCCCAAGAGCTAAACCTGCGCATGATACCGACCCTGATGGCGCAGTTTCCGGGTACACCCATCGGCTACTCGGGCCACGAGACTGGCTTGAGCACCACCGTAACGGCTGTGGCCCTGGGCGCCACGTTCGTAGAGCGCCACTTCACCCTCGACCGCGCTATGTGGGGTTCCGACCACGCTGCTAGCGTAGAGCCGGGTGGCATGGCCAAAATGGTGCGCGACATTCGCGATACCGAAGCCGGCCTCGGCGACGGTGTGAAAGTGGTGTACGAGAGCGAGAAAGAGCCCCTACGCCGCTTGCGCCGCGAGGTAACGGCCGCTTAAGTAGCTATAGGTTAACGAGAACGTCATGCTGCGCTTGCCGAAGCATCGCTACCGTGCCGTTGGTGTTAGTAATCCAACGATGCGATAGCGAGACTTCGGCAAGCGCAGCATGACGTTCTTATTTCTTTACAGATAGGTACATTCTAGCCACCTTGGGCGAACATTCTGCTACAACTGGCAGTTAGGGGCAGAGTTACTAATTCATCGAATATGCTATGCTAGAGCCGATAAGCACGTTTTATCACAGCCTGAACGCCGTGGGGCGCACTACGATGATAACCACGCCAATCTTGCTGCTGGCGGTGGTGGTGCTACTGGTGCTCGAACGCAAGTTTCCGTACCGCAAAGGGCTGCCGTTTTTCCGTGAAGGGCTGTTCGTGGACTTATTTTGGTACACGCTGGTACAGAGCTACTTCCTGCAAATCCTGATTTTTGGGTTCATCATTGCGCCGTTGGCCGCGCACTTTGGTACGCGCTTCGACCTGGTGAGCAGCTGGCCGGTGGCGGCGCAGGTGGGCTTTTTTGTGATTACCCACGACTTTTATATCTACTGGTTTCACCGCTTCCAGCACAATAGCGCCTTCTTCTGGCGCACCCACGAGGCGCACCACTCGGGCAAGCACGTGGACTGGCTAGCTGGCTCTCGCTCGCACATCGTCGAGATTATTATCAACCAAACTATCGAGTTTGCGCCCATCATCTTGCTGGGGGCTAACCCGATAGTGGTGCCTATTAAGGCGCTGATTGATGCCGTGTGGGGTATGTATATCCACGCCAACATCGACGTGCATTCGGGTAAGCTGCAGCGGGTTATCAATGGTCCTGAGATGCACCTCTGGCACCATGCCGACCACGAGGAGGTGTACTTCGCTAATTTTTCGACCAAGTTTGCGGTCTGGGACTGGATTTTTGGTACGGCCTACCTGCCCGAAAACCGCAAGCCTGAGCGCTGGGGCCTGCCCTACGCATTTCCGAAGGACTACTTTGCGCAGCACGCCTTCTCGGTGTATCGCTTCGATGAAAAGGCGTTGGCCGAGCGGTCGGCCGCGTTCCGGTTTTACCACGGCGCACGTTGGCGGGCGCTGGGCTGGCTAGGCCAGCGCTTGCCCGCTACCAAGGTGCTGCAAGGCTGGGAAGTGCCCGAAGGCGCTACCGAAACGGTGGCAGCATTGCGCCCCGGCGGCCATCCCACCACCGACCCTACCCCCCTCGACCAGCCGAATACTGCGCCCGTCGATTCTTCCCGCCCTGTTGCCACTGCCCTGTCTTGACGCTCAGCTTTAACCCCGCCTGGCTCTACTTGCTGCTCGCCTCCGTGATGGAAGTGTGCTGGAACTACAGCCTCAAATACACGAGCATCGCCAAGATAAAGGCGATTGACTGGTCACACTTTTTCACGGGTTCGGCGGGCATTGTGGCCTTGGTGCCGGCTATCTGCTACGTCGCATTTGGCGTGGGCAACGTCTTCTTTTTCTCGAAGGCGCTCAACGTCATTCCGGCTTCCACAGCTTTCGCTATCTGGATGGGCATGGCGCTGGTCGGCATTAAGATAGTGGATACGCTCGTGCTGAAAGAAGCCTTTCAGTGGGCACATGTATTTTACATCGGCTGCATCTTGGTCGGAATCATTGGCCTGAAACGCACGGCGTAAGTGGCTAGCAACCGGGGTTAGCAGTAACTTGCCACATGCGAAAACTGCTGCTGGCGCTGGCTCTGGAGTGCATCGCGGGCGGGCCGGCCCTGGCCCAAAGCCTGCCCATTATTACCCAAAACCCGCCGGCACTGCGCTGGCAGGAAATCCGAAGCCCGCACTTTCGGGTGTTGTACCCAGCAGGGCTCGACTCGGCAGCTCAGCGCACGGCCGGCCGGCTAGAGGCTGTGCACGATGCTGAGGGCCGCACGCTGGGCGTGCAGGCGCCGCCCATCGCGGTGGTGCTGCAAAACCAGACGACCGTCAGCAACGGGTTTGTGACGTTTTTGCCGCGCCACGCTGAGTTTTTTACAACCCCCGATCAAGGCCAGGGCCTTGGCACCGTAGACTGGCTCGATGGGCTGGTGGTGCACGAGTTTCGGCACGTTAACCAGTTTGACAAGGCGCGGCAGGGGGTAGGGCGCGCCGTGGTGCCGCTGCTCGGCGAGGGCGGCCTGGGCGTGGCGGCGGTGGGCGTGCCGCAGTGGTTTTTTGAGGGCGACGCGGTGGGCACCGAAACGGCTCTCACGCGCAGCGGGCGCGGACGCATTCCGTACTTCGGCCTCGGCCTACGTGCCAACTTGCTGAATGATAGACGTTATAATTACCAAAAGGCGGTAAGCGGCTCGCTGCGCGACAACGTGCCCGATTGGTACGTGCTGGGCTACTACCTCACCTCGTATGCCAAAGCCCACTACGGCCCCGCCGTGTGGAGCCAGGTGCTGGACCGCTACTACCGCTTTCCGTTTTACCCGTTTTCGTTTTCCAACGGCCTGCGCCGCACCACGGGCTTGCGCGTGGAGGACCTCTACGCCCGCACCATGCGCGAGCTGGACTCGACCTGGCGCGCGCAGCAGGTGGCGCGCCCTACCCCCACCGCCGTGCGCGAGTTTGCCGGGCAGGTTGCACCACGCGTATTCACGCAGTACCAGTTTCCGCAGTACGTGGACGATAGCACCGTGGTGGCGCTGAAAAGCGGGCTGGGCGACATTGCGCAGCTAGTGCGCCTGGGCCGCCACGGCCGCGAAAAGCGCGTGTTTACACTGGGCTTGCAGAATATTCCGCAGTTGCTGTCGGTAGGGGGGGGTAGGGTAGTGTGGCCCGAGTTTCGACAAGACCCGCGCTGGGGCCAGCGCATCTACTCCGAGCTGAAAGTGCTGGATTTGCAGACCGGCCGGCTCACGCGCCTGGGCCGGGGGCAGCGCTACGCCGCCGCCGCGCTCTCGCCCGACGGCCACCAGCTGGTGGCCGTGCGCACCGACGAGGCGTACCACCACGCCTTGGTGGTGCTGGATGCGGCCACGGGCCAAGTGCTGCGCACGCTGCCCAACCCGCGCAATGATTTTTACCAGCAACCGCGCTTCCTGCCCGATGGCCAACGCGTGGTGGTGGTGGCGCTGAGCGCGGCCGGCAAAACGCTACAGCTGCTGGAGCCTGGCCACGGCACTGCAAAAAACCTGCTGCCGGTGGCCAACGTCAACGTGGCCAACCCGCAGCCGTGGGGCGACTACGTGCTGTATAATTCGCCGCAATCGGGGGTAGACAATATTTGCGCGGTGAATGTGGTGTCGGGCCAGACCTACCAGGTCACCAACCGGCCCTACGGCGCCTACCACGCAGCCGTGAGCCCCGACGGCCGCCACTTGGCGCTGCACGACTACCGCGCCACCGGCGCCCGCATAGTCGAGCTGCCCCTCGACCCCGCCACCTGGACCATCCTGCCCGCCCCCGCCCGCACCGACGCGCCCGAGCCCTACACCGCCGCGCTGGCGGCCGGCGAGCCTGGCGCGGCGCGCATCACAGCATTGCTGGCCTCGCCCGACTCGGCGGGGCCGCGCTACGGCGTGCGGCGCTACCGGCCGCTGGCGCACGCGTTTCGGGTGTTCAGCTACGGCGTGGTGCAAAGCCCGGCCGGCAACGCGGTGAGCCTGGGCGTGCGTTCGCAAGATTTTCTGAGCACCACGCAGCTATTTGCGGGCCTGAGCTACGACCAGACCGAGCGCACGCTGGCCGCTACCGGCGCGCTCAGCTACCAGGGCCGCTACCCCGTACTGGATGTGGAAGCCACCTACGGCGGGCGCAACGCGACGCGCTACTTCGACCGCGCCGCGCCGCTCGATAGCCTGCGCGGTACCCAGTGGCAGTATGCGCGGCTGCTGGCCGGCGTGCGCCTGCCGTTAGTGCTCACGCGCTCCAAGTACTTGCAGGCGCTCACGGTGGGTGCTTACTACCTGCACGAGCGGGTGTTCAACTACGCGCCTACCCTGCGCAGCCGCAGCGAAACCGGGCCCACGGCGCCGCTGCACGCCATCCAGACCTACCTGAGCTACGCCAGCCAGCTCAAGCAGAGTGCCCGCGATGTGGCCCCACGTGGGGGCGCCACGCTGCTGGCTACCTACCGCACCACGCCGTTTGGCACCGCGCTGCAAGCCAGCCAGGTAGGTGTGCAGTCCTCGGTGTACTTGCCGGGGTTGGCCCGGCACCACGCCCTGCGGCTGCGCGGCGGCTTTCAGTACCAGCAGCAAAGCCAGTACAATTTTGCGGCGGCTATTTCCTTTCCGAGGGCCGAAACGAGCTACGTGAGTTTTGACCGCCTGGCGGTGGGTAGCGCCGACTACAGCCTGCCGCTGGCCTTTGTGCACTGGTCGGTGGGTAGGGTGCTGTATGTGCAGCGCCTGCGGGCTACCGCGTTCTTTGACCTGGCCCGGGGCAGCAGCGTGGTGCCGCTGCGCCTGGTAGCTGGCGGCCCGCTCGTGCCCACGCGCCTCTACCAGGACTACCGCAACGTGGGCGCCGATTTTATGGCCTTATTCAACGTATTTCACCTGCGCACACCCGTCGAGGCGGGCGTGCGGGTGGCGTACAGCAGCTACGTGCAGGGGCTGGTGGTGCAGCCGTTGGCCTTCAATGTGCGCCTGTGAGACGGCCACTTAGCAGCACAAAAACTCACACGTTAAGCACCGTTGCCGTGTGGGCAGTGGGTGCGGAGTACCAGCCCTACCCCCTGCCTACTCGGCAAGTTTTGTAGCATGGGTGGGGGGTAGGCAGCGCAAGCGTTTATTAGACAATGGCCTTCTCGTCGAGCTGCTTTTCTTCCAGTGGCGCCTTGGCCTTGCCAATGATGTAGCGCATGCCTTTGTCTTGGGTGATGTAATTCCAGCCCCAGGCCAAAAACACGGTTATGCGATTGCGAAAGCCCACCAGGGCCAGCACGTGCACAAAGCTCCACGCCAGCCAGCCCAGCCAGCCCGTAATGTGGTATTGCTTGCCAAAGAGCTGAATATCACCCACTGCCCGGTGCCGGCCAATGGTTGCCATCGTGCCTTTATCGTCGTATTTGAAGGGCCGTAAGGGCTGCTTCTGGAGCAGCCGCTCAATGTTTTGGCCCAATAGCTTGCCTTGCTGAATGGCCGGCTGCGCCACTTGCGGGTGGCCTTCGGGGTAGGCGGGAGCGGTCATCTGGGCAATGTCGCCCAGGGCAAAAATGTGGTCGTAGCCCGCCACCTGGTTGAATTCGTTGACCTGGTAGCGGTTCGATTTGAGGAGAGCCTCGGGGGCCAGCCCCGCTATAGGTGCCCCCGTAACGCCCGCCGCCCAAATGAGCGTGCGCGTCACGAGCTGCTCGCCGCTTTTCAATTTCACCGTATAGCCGTCGTAGGAAGTTACCCGGTTGTCGAGCCACACTTGCACGCCCAGCTCTTCCAAGTACTTGAGGGCGTGCGCCGATGCCTCAGCCGACATGCCTTTGAGCAGCACCGGCCCACTCTGGACTAGGTGAATATCCATCTGCTTGAGGTCGAGCTCGCGGTAGTCGCGCGGAAATACGTGAGCCCGCAGTTCGCTTAGCGCCCCAGCCATTTCGACGCCGGTAGGGCCGCCGCCCACAATCACGAAGTCGAGCATACTGTTGAGCTGCTCCACGTCACCGATTTGCAAGGCTTGCTCAAAATTGGAGAGCAGCGTATTGCGCAGCTCAATGGCATCGGTCACGCTTTTGAGGCAGATGGAATATTTTTCCATCTGCTTATCGCCAAAAAAGTTGGAGGTAGTGCCAGTCGCCAGCACTAGGTAGTCGAAGCGCACCTGCCCGATAGAGGTTTCCACTACCTGCGCCGCAGCGTCGATTGACTTCACTTCGGCCATGCGAAAGTAGAAGTTGTCCTGCCCAGTCAGGATCTTACGAAACGGCGACACGATACTGTCTGCGTTCAGGCTCGCCGTAGCTACCTGGTACAGCAACGGCCAGAATCCGTGGTAGTTCTGCTTATCAATGAGTACGACCTGCACCGGCGCATTGGCCAGTGCCTTGGCCAGGGCCAGCCCGCCAAAGCCGCCGCCTACAATGACGACGCGGGGCTTTCCCAGGTCCGCAATTTTCGTTAGTCCTTCCATAAGGTAAAGATGCGTCCGTGCCCGGTAGCGTTTGCTACCCAGTACGGCCGCGCCGTGCCGCGCGTTCGAGTAAACTCGGCCGCAACCCTAGGCGACGTTTGGAGGTATCTAAGCAAGATTCAACTTTTACTTATTTCTATTACATGAAAAAGATTCTGTTAGGCTTATCCCTAGCCCTCGGAGCCAGCCTCAGCGGCTGTGCGCCCGCCGTGAACGTCGAGCAACGGGCCAACGTCAACTTCAGCAAGTACCGCACCTTCGACTTTGCCCAAACCGACGTAAAAACCAACGGCAATGCCAACCCGTTGCTGCAAAGCCCCATCGCGCAAGACCGTATCAAGCAGGCTATTGGCAGCGAGCTAAGCAAGCGCGGCCTGCGTGAAGTAGAGCGTAACCCCGATTTGCTCGTTACCACCCACACGTATGTGGACCAGGCCGAGCGCACCGTTTACAACACGCAGCCCGGCGCTGGCTTTGCCTACCCCTACGCCGTGGGCTACCGCGGCGCCTACTTGCCCATCAATTATGGCTACTGGTACTCGCCGAGCTACTACCAAACGGCCCACACCGAGCAGTATACCGAAGGCACGCTGATAATTGACTTCATCGACCGGCGTACCAACAACCTCGTGTGGCGCGGCTCCGTCGCCGACCCGGTCAACGACCCCGGGCGCCTGGGCAGCGAGTTCAGCAAGTCGGCCAAAGACATCCTGGACAAGTTTCCGATAGCCGAAAAGAAGTCCTAGCAGTTTGCAAAGCTGCGCACAAACGCGCCGCTGGCCCCAGGGCCAGCGGCGCGTTTGTGCGTACAGGGCATTCCGTGCGTCGCGCCTCCCTAACTTATTGCCGCCGATGAGAGGGGTAGGGAAATAGTGAAGACCGTGTAGGTTTCCGGCTTGCTCTCCACCGCGATGCTACCCCGGTGCGCCCGCACAATATCCTGACTAATAAATAACCCGAGCCCGGTGCCTTTGGAGGTAGGCTTGGTAGTAAAAAACGGAGAAAATAACTGGCTCTTTTCGGTATCTGAAATTCCTGTGCCATTGTCTCGAATACGTATTTCCACGTGTTCGTCATAAAAGGAAGTTTCGACTACAAGCCAGGGTTGAAAGGCAAGTTGCTTTGTGGTTTTTTCATGTAGAGAATACATGGCGTTATTCAAAATGCTGAATAGAACAAAGCTCATTTCTGCTGGTAATATTTTTGCAGAATGATTTTTTAGATTACTTCCCGGTTTAAATTCTAACGGTGTGCTGCTATAGGTAGCTTCTATCTCCTGTTTATAACTGCTTAGCTGGGTTTCGATAAAATCATTAATATCACTTTCAATAAACGCCGTGGCTTTGCTTTGCAGCAGCTTGTCCATGCTTCTTACTATTCTGGTTAAGCTAGAGCCATGGTTCTTGATTTTTTCGATATTGTTTTCAACAACGGTAAGCAGGGGTAGCACTTCCGTTTGCGTATAAGCATCAGTGGCAAATTTGCTTGCACCAAGCATTTCCTTGCTTTCCTCTAGAAGCTCGTTAGATACAGCCGCGAAGTTGGTAATATAGCTCAGTGGATTAAGCAATCGGTCAACCAAGCCTTTGGTTAGCTGGCCAATAGAAGCAAATTTTTCCTGCCTGATTAATTGCTCCTGCGTGTCTTTCAGGTCCGCCAGTGTTTGCTGCAAACCTGCCAGCAAGTCATCCGACTTCTTCTTTTCCACCATCAATTCAGTAGTGCGGTTTTCCAGTTCCTTGCGAGCGGTTGCTAAATCCGTCACCATTTTATTGAAGACAATCCCCAGTTCACCAATCTCATCCCGCGATTTGCTGACTACCCGCTGCGTAAGGTCGCCGCGCCCTACCCTGGTCGCGGCGTCCCTTAATTTTAATATTGGAACGGAAATATTCCTAGCTAAGCCAAAGCCGATTATTATGCCGATGCTAAATACCAGAAAACTAAAAAAGAGCGAAGTAGCTCTGATCTGTCGTTTGCTCTGAATAATTTCTTTAGTTGAAAAGGCCAGTAATATTTCGCCTTTCATCATGGCTGAGGTAAAGCTCGAACGCTTTACTACCGTAGAATCGTCCGACAGCGCATTAATGTTTATCTTTTTCTTTTCCGGATAAGTTTTAAAGATAGTTTTGGTTATTCGGTAGCGATTGTGCTGCGCGTTCCAAGTAGTGTCGGTTTGAATTAAACTCACAAATCGCAGCAAAGGGTCTTGCTTAACAAAATCCATGGCAGTTTGAACGCCTTGGAAGTTTTGCTCGGTCATGGCAATCTTCACCCCCAGTGCCACGGTATTGGCGTGGTTCTGCACTTCTTTATTAAAGTTATTCAAAAGATTTCGCTCCTGAATAGCCGGTACATAAAATAACACGAAAAAAGAAAAAAGTAATACTATCGTCGTTACGGTCAGCCATATCTTAGTCTTTACAGTCAAGCGAATGTGCTGCAAGCTTGAAAGAATAAATGAATTGCGTAACTTAGGGTGCATAGCGAAAGCTCTTGTAGAATGAATACTAGTTTACTTACAAAGACCTTTGGCCATCAATAAGAATTACTTTATTGCTTGCAGATGGATGATTGACCACGCCAATGGCGCCATTCGTCTGAGAAACAAATTCCTCTAGCTCAGCTTCTGAATTGAAGAAGTTTGGCGCATCGGCCTTTCCTTGGAATACCAGTGCGAGCCAATATTTATTTAATTCATTCGCACTCATATTGTAGATTTTTCTGCTGGTATTTGTGCCGATGGGAGTAGTAGTTTTTAGAAGCGCTATAATTACTTTACTGCCATCGGGCCAACGCAACCTTTCGCCTCTCATCGTCGCTTTAAGCTGCGCCAATTTCATTTCGGATGGTGCGCTTTTGCCGCTGGTAATTACGGATAAGCTTATGTCTTGCGAGTGGGCAGGTAGCTGAAAATAAATGCTAAGTAGAAATACTTTGAAAGCAAAGCGGTAGACGTAGTTCATGAGAATAGCGCTTTAAAATCCGACGGCAATCTGGAAAATAATATTATCGGAGATATTGTTCATGTGGCTTTTAGTGTGCTGGTATTCAAGCTTAACCACAGCTAAATAACTTATCTCGTAGCGCACCCCGCCGACGTACGAGCGGGTATTATTATCCATAAAATAGACCTCTTTGCTGCCATATTGGATGTCATCAACTCTGACGTAAGGAATAATTTTGTCGGTGACTCGCAGGCCCGCGTAGGCATACGAAGCAATGGCCCGTTGCGTGCCAAGGCTATCCGACCGATTCATGGCCATGCTGCTTTCGGCCAGCACCTCGAATTTTTTATGGAAAACGGAATCGTTGTACACGATAGAGCCCGTCAGGATATCTTGGCTTATCCGGCCAGGTGCTACCGTGCTAGTTCCTCCGTAATGATTGTGAATCGTGCTTCCTTTCGAAATAACATCGTGGTAGTAGGAAGCACCAATGCGTAAGCCATTAGTAGGCTTCACGTGCGCGGCTAGCGTAAGAGATTTGAAAGGATTATTATCCTCAATATCGCCCGAGCCTAAGCCATTGCCCAGCATGGCATCGTAACCAAACCGCAGCCGGCCCAGATTTTGGCCTTGCAAGCTAACGCCCGTGGTATGAAGTGGAATAAAGCCCTGCGCAAATAATAAAGGCCGCTCAACGGTAGGAAAGAATACCCGACCGTGGTGATACGTATCATTCCAATAATTAATCGGTGTATGGTGCTTGCCAATCAATACGCTGTGATTGCCGGCATAATTGTATTTCAGAATTATTCGCTCCACGCTAATATTAAAGCTGGTAGGCGAATCAAACGAATACTTAAAAACTGTTTCGCCCAGAAACGATAAGCGCTGGGTTATTTCTGAGGTAATAAATAAGTCTTGTTCGCCAAGGCCAAAATTTAATTTACCGTTTTGGTAATACGAGACGACATCTACAAACCCTCTGATTTGGGTTCTCTGGCCCGCAGCCTGCTGCGCTGTCCCCAGCAGCAAGGCTATGATAAGTGAAAAAAAGTGTGCGTAACAGTTTCTTTTCATAGTAGCTAGCGTGAGTTGAAACAGGAAGGAGCCAAAGGCGCTC
>CAZZDR010000054.1:10742-15678 GCA_964652535.1 uncultured Hymenobacter sp.
GCATTCTTGCCAAAGATAGGAAAAAAGAACAGCCTGCGCTAGGGCAGCAGCTTAGCTAGCAAGTTTATATTTTTTCCTGTTATCGTATTATGCCATTTATTAAGGTTTTTGTTTCTCATAACTCGACAGTTGCGGCAGGCAAACGCGGTAGACAACCGAGTGGCGCAGCGGCCGCCGCAACCCGTAGCAGGCTTATTCTTTCTCGTAGAAAAACTCTGCTTGGCTAGCCTGGCCGGGCAACTGGGCTGGGCGAGCACGCAGCTCGACGCGGCGAATCTTGCCGCTGATAGTCTTGGGCAATTCGGCTACGAACTCTAGCACGCGGGGCATTTTGTAGGGTGCCAAATGGGCGCGGCTGTAAGCAAAAAGTTCGCGGGCCAGCGCGGGGGTAGGGCTCGTGCCCGACGTTAAAATCACGAAAGCCTTGATTTCGTGGCCCTTGATGGGGTGCGGCACGCCCACTACGGCGGCCTCAACCACGGCTGGATGTTCGACGAGCACGCTTTCGACCTCGAATGGCCCCACGCGGTAGTCGCTCGATTTTATCACGTCATCGTCGCGGCCCACAAACCAGAGGTAGCCGTCGGCATCGCGGTAGGCCTTGTCGCCGGTGTAGTACAGGCCGTGCCGGAACACGCTGGCCGCCCGCGCGGGCTCGCCAAAATATTCGGTGAACAAGCCGTTGGGCCGGCCCGTGTCGGTGCGCACCGCAATGTGGCCCTCGGCCAGGTCGGGCAGGGTAGTGCCTTCGTCGTCGGCAATAACGATGTCATACATAAACGAGGGCCGGCCCATGCTGCCCAGGTGCACGGCACTGCCGGGCAGGTTGTATATCATGGCCGTGCTCTCAGTTTGACCGTAGCCATCGCGCAGCAGCACGCCCGTACCGCGCTGCCAGGCCTGAATCACCTCGGGATTTAGCGGCTCGCCGGCACTCACGCATTCGCGAAAGAGGAAGGGGTAGGGCGCCAGGTCTTCGAGCACCAGCAGGCGCAGCACGGTGGGCGGCGCGCAAAACGTGGTGACGCGCTCGCGCACCAGCGCCGCCAACAGCGGCCCCGCTGCAAAGCGCCCGCTGCCCTGGTAGGCTACCAGCGTGGCGCCCACGCTCAGCGGCGCAAAAAAGCTACTCCAGGCAAACTTGGCCCAGCCCGACTGCGAGATGTTGCAGTGCCGGTCGCCGGGCCGCAGCCCAATCCAGGCGGCTGTGCTGAGGTGGCCCACCGGATACGAAAAGTGCGTGTGCGTCACCACCTTAGGCAGGCCCGTAGTGCCCGAAGTAAAAAACAAAAACAGCGGGTCGGTGGGGCGGGTAGGGGCCGCGGCCGCGGTATCTGGCAGGTCGGCTAGTCCCTCGAAGCCCACCCAGCCCGGGCGCTGGGCGGCCGGGTCTACCAGCATTTTGAGGCCAATGCGCTGGCCCAGCGCCTGCTCGGCGGCGTCAATCTTGGCGGCATTTTCGGCATCGGCAATCACCACGGCGGGCAGCAACCGGCCAAAGCGGTATTCCAAGTCGCTCACGGTGAGAATGCTGGCCGCCGGAATCAGCACCTGTCCGCCCTTAATGCCGGCCACGTAGGTGTGCCACAGCTCGGCGCACACGGGCACCATGAGCAGCACGGCCTGGCCTGGCTGCACGCCCGCGCCGCGCCAAAAGTTGAGCAGGCGGTTGGCGCTGGCGGCCAGCTCGGCATAGGTGGTAGTCTGGCTGCTAGCATCGCCGGCCAGCACCAAAGCCGGCTGGTCGGGGCGCTCGGCCACGTGCAGGCCTTCCAGAATATCGGCTGTCCAATTAAAGAATTCGGGCTGCGGAATAGCCAGCTCGGCTAGCTCGTGGTAGGCGCCGGCTGCGGCCACGCGCTGAAAATGACGGAAGTAGGCTTGCATACAGTGCAGGGGGTAGGGTGGGAGGCGCGAAGGTAAATGCCGCCACCGCCCGGCACTGCGGAACGATTTCCGGCCGCCGGCCGGTTTCGCCCGTACTCACCCGTGCATATCTTGCCTATTATGACTGCTTTATCGCTAACTACCCTGTTTCTGAGCAGCCTGGTGCTGGGTGAGGCGCCCACCCCGACGCCCGCTCCGGCCACCCAACTCGTCACGGTGGTGGTGTCGGGCCTAGCCTCCACGCACTCGGTGGTGAAGCTGAGTTTTTACAACGCGCCCGAAAAATTTCTGAAGCACGGCCAGCAGGCCTTCCGGCTGGTGGTGAAGCCCGAGGGGAAAACCGAGATTTCGGTGCCCGTAGAGCTGGTGCCTGGCGAGTGGGCCCTAGCCCTCACCCAGGATGTTAACGACAACGATATACTTGACAAAAACATGCTCGGCATTCCCACCGAGCCCTACGCGTTTTCCAACAACGTGCACCCGCGCTTGTCCGCGCCGGGCTTCGACGAGTGTAAGTTCGACGTGAGTGGCCCCGGCAAAATCATCAGCATTACCAGCTGGAACTAAGCAGAATTGCCGCCGCTAGCTAGCCCGAAAGGGGTGGCTGCCCCGCGCCAGGCGCTCAGCTAGCTCTACGGCGTAGCGGGCGCGGGTTTCGGGGCGTTTGGCGTCGGCTACTTTGCGCGCCATGGCCCGGCGCATGGCGCCGGTATGCGCGTCAAAAGTGGTTTCAGCTTCGGGCCAAGCGGCCAGCGCCTCGGCTAGCTCGTCGGGCAGCTCTACATAGTCGGGGGTAGGATCAGGCGCCAGCACCACGTCCAGTTCCTGGCCAATAGCCAGCCCTAGCTGCTGGCACAGCGCTTTGCGCAGCATCAGGTAGCGCCCGCCGCCGGCTGCCGGGAGTAGGCCAAGCCGCTCGGCTTGGCCGTTGAGCGTAGCCACCACGCGCTTGGTGGCCCGGCCTCCCAGTGCCTGCCACGCTGCCTCCGGCACTAGCACAATCTGGGTCGGCATGAAGCTGGGGCCGCCAGCTTCGAGCACAGCGCGAAAAGTGGCCGTGGGTGAGGTAGTAAGCATAACTGAGTTACTTTTTACTGTTTTTCGCGCAGCAACCTACCCAACGGCCCGTCATTCCAAAGTTTGCCCAAGAATCTTACTTGAGCCATCGAGTAGCGTGCAACGACGCGGGCGAGATTTCTCGACAAGCTCGGAATGACGGGACTCTTGGTAAGTAATGGTATGAGAATAAATGCCCTAGCGTACCTGCCCGGCGCCGCGCACCAGCCACTTGTAGCTGGTGAGCTCCTCCAGGCCCATCGGGCCGCGGGCGTGCAGCTTCTGGGTGCTAATACCGATTTCGGCGCCCAGCCCAAACTGCCCGCCGTCTGTGAAAGCCGTGGAGGCGTTGGCGTACACGGCGGCGGCATCTACGACTTGCAGAAAGGTGTCGATATGCGCCGGGTCTTCCGAAATAATGGCCTCGCTGTGGCGCGAGCCGTGCTGGGCAATGTGGTCGAGGGCCGCGTCGAGGTCGGCCACCGTTTTGATAGCCAGCCTGTAATCCAGAAACTCGGTGCCAAAATGCGCCTCCGTGGCTTCTTCGACCAGCGCGGGGGGGTAGGCCCCAGCCAGCGCCGCTCGGGCCGGCACATCGGCAAAAAGCTGCACCTGTGCCGCCGCCAGCGGCGCCACCAGCGTGGGCAGGTCGGCGAGGCGGCTTTCATGCACCAGCAAGCAGTCCAGGGAGTTGCACACGCTCACGCGGCGGGTTTTGGCATTGGCCACGATGGCGGCGCCCTGGGTCAGGTCGCCGGTCTCGTCGAAATACGTGTGCACCACACCGGCCCCGGTTTCGATAACGGGCACGCGGGCATGCTGCCGCACGTAGTTTATTAGCCCCTGGCTACCCCTCGGAATCACGACATCGACCAGGCCCACGGCCAGCAGCAGCGCCTCGGTGGCGGCCCGCTCGGGAGGCAGCAGGGTGGCCGCGGCCAGCGGCAGGCCGTGGCGCAGCAGCACCGGCCCCGCCACTTCCAAGAGCGCTTCGTTGGAAGCCGCCGCGTCGGAGCCGCCCTTGAGCAGGCAGGCATTGCCAGTTTTGAGGCACAGCGCCAGGCTGTCAAACGTCACGTTGGGCCGCGCCTCGTAGATGATGCCTACCACGCCCAGCGGCACGCGCACCTTGCTCAGACGCAAGCCGTTGGGTAGCGTTCTTTCGCTCAATGTTGTGCCCAGTGGGGAGGGTAGGGCAGCCACGCTGCGCAGGTCCTGGGCTATGGCAGCCAGGCGCTCGGGCGTGAGGCGCAGGCGGTCGTGGCGCGGGTCGGTGTCGGGCATTCGGGCCAAGTCCTGGGCGTTGGCGGCCAGCACAGAGTCGGTATGGGCTAGCAGCGCATCGGCTAGGTCGCGCAAAAACGCGTCGGTAGTGGCGGTGGGCACCGTAGCCAGAGCGCGGCTGGCGCGCTGCGCGGCCACGAAAAAAGCGGAGTAATCAGACATAAGCTTTACAGTAAGCTTCAGGATGCCAGTAAATTGGAGCTAGCATAGGGGGTAGGCGGCAAGCTAAAACCTATCCTACTTCGGTAAGAAACAGGTAATCGTAGTGCACCAGCGGGCGCTGGCCGTGCTGGCCCAGGCGCTCGCGGGCCTTCTCCGAGCTGTACTCGGCCAGGCCCAGGCCCAGCGCGTGACCCGCTTCGTCGGCGAGGCGCACTAGGTCGCCTTTTTGAAATTCGCCCTCGATTTTTACTATCCCCACTGGTAGCAGGCTCGTGGCTTGGCCGGGCGCCAGCAGCGCGGCGCGGGCGCCCGCATTCACCTGCACCATGGCCTGGGCGGTGGGGGCGTGGGCTAGCCATTTTTTGGTGCCCGACGCCTTTTTGCTGGGCTGGAACCACGTGCTGATAGCCGTCTCGTTCAATATGTTAGGCAGGATATCGGCCGTCTTGCCATTGGCGATGTGCACGCTGATGCCCAGCTTGGCCACCTTGTGGGCAATAGAGCACTTGGTGAGCATGCCGCCCCGCCCGAACTGCGAGCGCGTAGC
>CAZZDR010000055.1:0-4076 GCA_964652535.1 uncultured Hymenobacter sp.
TAGTCGGGCGAGCTAAAGATGCCGCTGCTCAAAAACAGCCCCTCGATGTAGTTGCGGCGGTAGAAGTTGATGGTAAGGTCCACTACTTCTTCTACCGTAAAAGCGGCGCGCTTCACGTCGTTGGAGCGGCGCGACACGCAGTAGGCGCAGTCGAAGATGCAGTGGTTGGTAAGCAAAATCTTGAGCAAGCTCACGCAGCGGCCATCCTCCGTGAAGCTGTGGCAAATGCCCATGCCCTCGGCGTTGCCAAGGCCCTTCTGCTCGTTTTTGCGCTTGCCGCCGCTGCTGCTGCACGACACGTCGTACTTGGCGGCGTCGGCTAAGATGCTTAGCTTCTCCTGGATGCGCTCGTTCATCGAAAAAGGGTCGTTTAACGGGGGTAAAAGTAGCGCTAGCCATTGAGTTTGGCAAGCTTTTGATAAGCTAATTTTTTTAGAAAAAGTTTCCTGCTCGCCGGGGGTAGGGCCGCAAATCTTACTCGCTATTTCCCCTACCCCCGGCTGGCGGAGCTATACCTTGGCAAGGGGTTTGGACGTTGGAAATCCGCGCACGTGTTGGGCCCTGCTACACTGCTGGCCGTAACTTGCGCATAGTGCCGCGGTGCCCCATGTTGCGTAGTTTTTTCGTCCTGTGCTTTCTGGTGCTGGGCTTGCTGCTGAGCAGGCCGGGCGGGGTGCGTGCCCAGGATTTTAACCCGCGCCTGGCTGTGCCGCCCGACTCGCTACGCGCCGCCGAAACCACCACGAGCCCACCCGCCGACTCGCTGGGCCGCCGCTTCGATGAGGACCGCGTGCGCCTGGGCCTAGAGCGCTACACGCGCCGCAAAACCATTGCGGGCCGGGCACTGGCGGCGTTCTTTCGCCTTACCAAGCCCCGCGAGGAAGACCACGGCCTCGACGCAGTGCTGCTCAACCGGCAGTTTGACCAGCACAACTTCAAGATTGTGCGCCGCGTCAGCATCACGCCCTTCGACGCCTTTGGCTATAGTCTGAATGACTCGCTGCGCAAGCCACGCACCTTCCTCGAAAAGTCGGGCAATGCCGTGCACATCCGCACGGCGCGCTCGCGCATTCGGCAGGTGCTGCTGTTTCGGCCGGGCCAGCCGCTGCTACCCCAGGCCCTGGCTGAAAGCGAGCGCCTATTGCGCCAAACCAACGAGATTCTGGACGCACGGGTGCTGGTGAATGAGCTCACAGCCACCCGCGACAGCGTGGATATCTTGGTGTACACTACTGATGTATTCAGCGTGACGGGGGGCTACGAGCTGCGGGGTGGGCCGGGGCAAGCCATCGTGACAGCCGGTGACCAGAACTTTCTGGGCCTCGGCCACCAGCTCAGCAACCGCTACCAGTACGGCCGTGACCTGCCCCAGCCTTGGGGCTACGAGGCCACGTACCAAGTGCCGTTTCGCAACTTCGTGTACGCCGAAGGGCATTATTTCAACGAGTTTGAGTCGCACTCGGGCGGGGTATCGGCACGGCGCGACTTCTACTCGCCCAGCGCGCGCTGGGCCGGCGCGCTCACAGCCGATGCGTTTAATATTCGGCTGGTGCTGCCGCGCGACGCGCCCCCGCTGCCCGACCAGCAGCCCAACTTCCAGGTGCGCTCCTACACCAGCCAGACGCTGTGGGTGGGCCGAGCGCTGCGCCTGCGTTCCTACGACCTGGGCTACGAAAACCCTGGTCGCCTTATCGTGGCGGGCAGTGTCGTGAACGAGCACCACACCACCAACCCTACCAACACCCCCGACGACCGCACGCGCACCATCTTCCTAGGCTCGGTGGGCTACTCCGTGCGGCGCTATTACAAAGACAAATACCTTTTCGGCTTTGGCCGCACCGAGGACGTGCCAGCCGGCACCCTGCTTAGCCTCACCACCGGCTACGAAACCAATGCCGTGGGCTCGCGCCGCTACCTCGACGCGCGCATTGCCGCAGCGGGCTACTCCGAGCGCCAGGGCTACCTCTACGGCAGCCTCGATTTCGGCACGTTTCAGCGCATCAACGATGGCGGCTGGGAACAAGGCCTGCTCAGCGGCCAGGTGCTGTACTTCACGCGCCGCTATCGGGTAGGCAACTACCAAAGCCGCCATTTGCTGAATGCCCGCGTCACGGCTGGCTTCAATCGCTACCCCGCCGAGGTGCTGCTGAGCGGCGTCAATAGCAACCCCGACGGGGTACGGGGCTTCCAGCCCACAAGCCAGATACTGGCTACCAGCCGTTTTTTGGCCAATTATGAGGGCACCGTATACACGCCGCTATCGCTGCTGGGTTTCCGGGTGGCTGTGCTGGCCTTTGCCGATTTGGCCATGGTGAACGAACGCATCGGCGGCGGCTCACCTTTCGGCGGCAATGCGCCTTATTCGGGTTTTGGGCTGGGGCTGCGCTTTCGCAACGAGCTCACGGTGCTGCGTACCTTCCAATTTTTGCTGGGCTACTACCCCCGCGGCCAACTCAGCGCCAACGGCCTGAGGCTGTTCGAGACCAACCGCGACTCGTATAATTTCAGCGACTTCAGCTTTGGGCAACCTAGCGTCATTCAGTACGGCACGCAGTAGCCCTACCCCCTACGCGCAGCCGCTTATTCTTGAAATGTGATGGGCAGCGTGCACGACACCCGCACGGCCTGGCCGCGCTGGTAGGCGGGCTGCCAAGGCGGCATCAGCCACACCAGGCGCAAGGCCTCCTCATTGAGGCCGCCACCGGGGCCGCGTACCACCGAGGCATCGGTAATGCGGCCGGCGGTACTCAGCACAAAGCGCACGAATACCTGGCCGCTTACGTGCTGGCGCAGCGCCTTTTCGGGGTAACGCAGGTTTTTCATCAGGTAGTCGCGCAAGCCGCCTTCGCCGCCCACAAACTGTGGCCGCACATCAGGATTAATGAAGATAGAATCGGGCTTAAAGGCTAGCGCAGAAGCTGCTACTGGGGCCACTGCCGCTCGGGCGCCCGCAGCTGGAGCTACTGCTCGATTGCTCGAGGCTGGGGCAGTTGCCCGCGCACCAGCTGCTGAGGCCGCTGCCCGAGTACCCGAGGCGGACGCTGGTTGTACCAAAGCCACCGTAGAGGCCGCGCGCTGGGCTGCTACCGAGCCCATAAAACTCACACCGATAGCAAGCAAGCAAGTTAAAAAACGCGTAATCATGAAAGCTTAGCGAATAAAGGGGGGATAGGGACTGACCACTGCTACTTCCAAATTTAATACTACTTTTGCGCATTTTCTAGTATTATATCAATAATAGCACCGATTCTTGTGATTGTTCTAAAAAGCAGTCATTTTGGTAGGTTAACCTAGCGCTTGGCTACCGGCCCTACCTTCGTGGCGTTCAATTTTACTGCGCTTGCCGCCCCTACCCCCATGCGTCTCGGCGATTTTAACGACCTCGAAATAGCCCGCGAAGTCAGTATTGGCTTCTACCTTACCAGCGACGACGGCGACCTGTTGCTGCCCGAGAAGTACCGCCCCGTGGGCGCGCACGTCGGCGACACCATCCGCGTGTTTGTGTACCGCGACTCTGAGGACCGCCTCATCGCCACCACGTTAGAGCCGCTGGCAGTAGTCGATAGCTTTGCGGCCCTCACTGTGCGCGATGTGGGTGCGCCCGGCGCGTTCCTCGACTGGGGCCTCGAAAAAGACCTGCTCCTGCCCCATGCAAACCAGCGCCACGCCGTGCAAGTCGGCGAGCGCGTGCTGGTGTATGTGTACCTCGACGAGGCCACCGACCGCCTCGTGGCTTCGGCCAAGTGGCAGCAATTTCTCAGCCCCGAGCCTTTCGAGGGGGCCGAGGGCGCGAGCGTGCAGCTCCTCATTGCCGAGGAAACGCCGCTTGGCTACTCCGTCATTGTCAACGGCACCCACCCCGGCTTGCTGTACAGCAATGAGGTGTTTCGGCCGCTGCGCACGGGCGAGCTGCTACCCGGCCACCTGCGCCAAATTAGGCCCGATGGCAAGCTCGATGTGCGCCTCGGCCAGGCCGGTTACGACGAAGTCGAAACCGCGGCCAACCTCGTGCTCGCCGCCCTGCGCACCAAGCCCGACGGCCGCTTACCCCTCGGCGACAAAAGCCTGGCCGATGA
>CAZZDR010000055.1:4176-15567 GCA_964652535.1 uncultured Hymenobacter sp.
CGCAACCGTTTCGCAAAGCTGGTGGCACTCAACCTTTCCCAAAGGCTGAGCATTAGGCATATATAGTTGGTTGAACCCCTTGAGATTCTCCAAGCCCGCTGCTCACCGCAGCGGGCTTTTTTGTTATCCTGTCCTTTCGCTTTCCCTTTGCCATGTCGGCCGCTACCGCCACTTCTTCCGCCATCCTCGTTCATAGCCGCCACCGCCGCCTACTGGCCGATACGCTCACGCCGGTGAGCCTGTACCTGCGCCTGCGCGACCAGTTTGTAGGTACGCTGCTACTCGAAAGCTCTGACTACCACGGCAACAGCAATAGCTTCTCGTACTTGTGCTTTAGCCCGGTAGCGCGGTTTGAGCTGGATAAAAACCAGCTAACTACCCAGCACCCCGGCCAACCCGCCCGCACCACCACGCTCGCCGACCCGCGCCAGGCACTGGGCCACTTGCGCGCGTTTCGGAGCAGCTTCCAGCCGGCCGCGCCGTCGGGGCTGCCATTCATTACCAACGGGCTGTTTGGGCACATGGCCTACGAGGCGGTACAGTATTTTGAGGACGTGACGCTGCGCGACAAGCCCGGCGCCAGCACGGTGCCGGCAATTGTGTACCAAGCCTTTCGCTACGTTATCGCCATCAATCATTTTAAGGAAGAGCTATACTTATTTGAGCACCAATACCTGGGCAAGGGCGAAGAGCCGGTGGCCGACACGCTTGACGCCATCGAGTCGATTATTCAAAATCGCAACTTTGCGACCCACGCTTTTCACCTCACCGGCCCCGAAACGTCGAATGCTACCGACGACGAGTTTCTGGAGCTGATTCGGCTGGGTCAGCACCACTGCCAGCGCGGCGACGTGTTCCAGATGGTGCTCTCGCGGCGCTTTCAGCAGGGGTTCCAGGGCGATGAGTTTAATGTGTACCGGGCGCTGCGCTCGCTAAACCCGTCGCCCTACCTGTTCTTTTTCGACTACGGCAGCTACAAGCTGTTTGGCTCGTCGCCCGAGTCGCAAATCGTGGTGAACAAGGGGCAGGCGGTGCTCTACCCCATCGCGGGCACCTTCCGCCGCACCGGCGACGACGCGGCCGACGCCCGGCTGGCCCAGCAGCTCCTCGACGACCCCAAGGAAACTGCCGAGCACGTGATGCTCGTAGACCTGGCCCGCAACGACCTCAGCCGCCGCTGCGACGTGGTAGCCGTGGAGCGCTTCAAGGAAATTCAGTACTACTCGCACGTTATTCACTTGGTTTCCAAGGTAGTGGGCCAGCTTGGCCCCGACACCGAGCCGCTCGATGTGGTGGGCGAAACCTTCCCGGCCGGCACGCTTTCGGGCGCGCCCAAGTACCGGGCCATCCAGCTCATCGATGAGTATGAGAGCACACAACGCGGCTTCTATGGTGGCTGCATCGGCGCGCTCGACTTTGGCGGTGACTTCAACCACGCTATTATGATTCGCACCTTCCTCAGCAAGGACAACACGCTGTACTTCCAGGCTGGCGCGGGGGTAGTAGCCAAGTCGGTGCCCGCCAGCGAATTGCAAGAGGTACACAACAAGCTTGGCGCGTTGCGCGCCGCCATGCAGCAAGCAGAGAAGGTATAGGAAGTTGCCTTCACTAAGAGCGTCTGTCATGCTAAGGTTGTCGAAGCATCTCGCATGGCGCAATAATCAAATACAATTCAATGGTGCGAGCAAGCTGCTTCGACAAGCTCAGCATGACGGACGTTAAAAAAGTAACTAAAATGGCTATCCTGGTTCTTGACAACTACGACTCCTTCACCTACAACCTCGTGTATATGCTGCGCGAGCTGGGCCAAGAAGTAGACGTGTTTCGCAACGATAAAATCAGCCTCGATGAGGTCGATAACTACTCGCACATTCTGCTGTCGCCGGGCCCCGGCATCCCCAGCGAGGCCGGCATTATGCCCGAGCTAATAAAGCGCTACGCGCCGACCAAGCACATTTTGGGCGTGTGCCTGGGCCACCAAGCCATTGGCGAAGCCTTTGGCGGCCAGCTCGCCAACCTGGGTGAGGTGCACCACGGCGTGGCTCACACGCTGCACCAAACCCCAGAAGCTGCGGACAACCGCCTCTTCAACGACGTGCCGGACAATGTGCGCGTGGGCCGCTACCACTCCTGGACCATCGCGCCCGAAGGCGTGCCCGCCGAGCTGCGCGTGACGGCCGTGGACGAAAACGGCCAGGTGCTCGCCCTCGCCCACCGCGACTACGACGTGCTCGGCGTGCAGTTTCACCCCGAGTCGGTGCTCACCGAGCATGGCAAAACCATGCTGACTAATTGGGTCAATGGGTAGAAGCTGTTAGTCTGTCAGGGCGAGAAGGAACGACGAAGTAAGCTTTCCTTTTAATTGACTGACTACCGAGCTTTTACTAGTGAAAAGGAAAGACTACTTCGTCGTTCCTTCTCGCCATGACAAACGATTAAAGCACTAATTCTCTTCGACAATTCCTTGAAAGACACGCTCAACCACCTCTTTGCCTATCGCACGCTGCCCCAGGACGAGGCGCACCGTATCGTGCTAGGCATCGCCCAGGGCCAGTACAACCCGGCCCAGATTGCCGCCTTTCTCACCGTGTACCTCATGCGCAGCGTGACGGTGGAGGAACTGGCTGGCTTCCGCAATGCACTGCTGGAGCTGTGCCGCCCCGTAGACCTCGGCGGCATCGACGCGATGGACGTGTGCGGCACCGGCGGCGACGGCCGCAACACGTTCAACATCTCGACCTTATCGGCCTTTGTGGTGGCCGGCGCGGGCCAGCCGGTGGCTAAGCACGGCAACCACGGCGTGTCGAGCATCAGCGGCAGCAGCACGGTACTCGAGCACATGGGCGTAAAATTCACGGCCGATAACGACGCGCTCAAGCGCCAGCTCGATGAGGCCAACATCTGCTTTTTGCACGCCCCGCTGTTTCACCCAGCCCTTAAGAACGTGGCGCCGCTGCGCAAAGAGCTGGGTGTAAAGACATTTTTCAACATGCTCGGGCCGCTCGTGAATCCGGCCCGGCCGCGCTTGCAGCTGGTGGGCGTGTTTAGCCTAGAGCTGGCGCGCCTCTATGCCTACCTGCACCAACAGGAGGCCGGCCGCGAGTTTCTCATCGTGCACAGCCTGGATGGCTACGACGAAGTGTCGCTCACGGGCCCGGTGAAGCTCATCAGCCGCCAGGGCGAGGAATTGCTGTCGCCCTCCGACCTGGGCCTACCTGCCACCACGCCCGAGGCGCTGTTTGGCGGCGACACGGTGGCCGAGGCGGCGCAGATTTTTCAGCGCGTGCTGCGCAACGAAGCCCCCGCCGCCCACCGCAACGCCGTACTGGCCAATGCCGCGCTGGCCTTGCGCACCGCCGGCCGCGCCGCCGATGCGGCTGAGGGCCTGGCCCTGGCCGCCGAATCGCTGGACAGCGGGCGGGCGCGGCAGGCGTTTGAGAAGCTGTTGGCGTTGGGCTAGCGGGGTCCCTACCCCCTCTCTCTGCCTAAAAGAAAGAGAGCGCCTTGCGTCTTTTTTATGAATACCTACTAATGGAAACCTCGCCGCCGCGGCTTCTCCTTTTTTCTTAGAGGGGAGCCGGGGGGTAGGGAACCCCGCCAGCACATGACTATCCTTGATAAAATCATCCTTGAAAAGCGCCAGGAAGTAGCTCGGCGCGAAGCGGAAGCCCCAGCCGCCACGCTGGAGCAAGCGCCGTTGTTCACCCGCCCGGTGCTGTCGGCACGCGCGGCACTCACGGCGGCCGGCTCGTCGGGCATTATTGCCGAGTTTAAGCGGCGCTCGCCTTCCAAGGGCGTAATAAACGGCACGGCTGAGGTGGGCGCTACCACGGCGGGCTACGCAGCGGCGGGCGCGGCCGTGCTGTCGGTACTGACCGATGAGCCGTTTTTTGGTGGCACCTCGGCCGACTTGGCGGCAGCGCGAACGGCTTGCCCAGCCACCCCAATTTTGCGCAAAGATTTTATTATCAGCGAGTACCAGATAACCGAAGCGCGGGCGATGGGGGCCGACCTCATTTTGCTCATCGCGAGCTGCCTGAGCCCGGCTGAGGTGCGGCAGTTCAGCCAGTTTGCGCATGGCCTGGGGCTGGAAGTGCTGCTAGAAGTGCACGACGAGGCCGAGCTGCGCAGCCACCTAGCCGATTCGGTTGACCTGGTGGGCGTTAATAACCGCAACCTGGCTACGTTTGCCACCGATGTGGATACATCGGCGCGGCTAGCGGCGCTCATTCCCGACTCGTTTGTGAAGGTGGCGGAGAGTGGCTTGCAGCACGCCAGTACCATTGTGGCGCTGCGGCGGGCGGGCTACCAAGGCTTCCTAATTGGTGAAACGTTTATGAAGACCCCGGACCCAGCCGCCGCCCTAGCTAGCCTCGTGACTGAACTATCGGCGCCGCTTACCGCTTCTTAGCGCGCTATGAAAGTTAAAATCTGTGGTATGCGCGAGGCGGCTAATATCCTTGCCCTTGCCGATTTCAATCCCGACTTCTTGGGATTCATCTTCTACCAAAAGTCGGCGCGCTGCGCAAGCGAAGTACTCGACACGGAGCTACTGCGCAGCTTGCCCGAGTCCATTGCCAAGGTGGGCGTCTTCGTAGATGCGCCGCTGCCCGAGCTGCTGGCCACTACCTGCCAATATAGCCTCGACTACGTGCAACTGCACGGCCATGAAACCCCGGCCTATTGCCAGGCTGCGCGCGCGCAGGGGCTACGGGTCATCAAGGCTTTTTCGGTGGGTGACAGCTTTGATTTTGCTACACTAGCCGCCTACGCGCCGGCCTGCGAGCTGTTCTTGTTCGATACCAAAGGCCAGCACCCCGGCGGCAACGGCCACGCCTTCGACTGGCAACTACTGCACGGCTACCACGGCCCGACGCCTTTTTTGCTGAGCGGCGGCCTGGGGCCGGCCAATGTGGACGAGTTGCTACGCTTTGAGCACCCGCAGCTGGCGGGCTACGATTTCAACAGCCTACTTGAACTAGCGCCTGGCCTCAAAGATGTGGAAGCCACCGCCCAGTTGCTGGCCCGCCTGCGCGACCAGCCCAGCCTCCGCTAACTCCTCCTTGCTACCTACTACTTAACCTGCTTATGACTGCCTCCTCTCCCTACCGCGTCGATGCCAGCGGCTACTATGGCCCCTTTGGCGGAGCCTACGTGCCCGAAATGCTTTATCCCAACGTGGAGGAGCTGCGCGACAACTACCTCAACATCATCGAGGACGCTGATTTTCAGCGCGAGTTTACGCAGCTGCTCACCGACTATGTGGGGCGCCCTACCCCCCTGTTTCTAGCCAAAAGGCTATCGGCCGAGTTCAACACGACTATCTATCTCAAGCGCGAGGATTTGTGCCACACCGGCGCGCACAAAATCAACAATACCATCGGCCAGATACTGGTGGCCAAGCGGCTGGGTAAGCAGCGCATTGTGGCCGAAACCGGCGCCGGCCAGCACGGCGTAGCCACGGCCACCGTGTGCGCGCTCATGGGCCTGGAGTGCATTATCTACATGGGCGAAATCGACATGGAGCGCCAGAAGCCCAATGTGGACCGCATGCGCATGCTCGGGGCCAAGGTGGTGCCCGCCAAAAGCGGCAGCAAAACGCTGAAGGATGCCACCAATGAGGCCATGCGCCACTGGATTTCGCACCCTACCGACACGCACTACATCATCGGCTCGGTGGTAGGGCCACATCCCTACCCCGACATGGTGGCCCGGTTTCAGTCCATTATTTCGGCCGAAACCATCAGCCAACTGCTGCACCAAACGGGCCGCGGCACGCCCGACTTTATGCTGGCCTGCGTGGGTGGCGGCTCCAACGCGGCCGGTGCGTTTTACCACTACCTCGACGAGCCCAGCGTGCGCCTGATTGCCGCCGAGGCCGCCGGCCAGGGCGTAGACACGGGCCACTCGGCCGCCACCACGGCGCTCGGCAAGCCCGGTATCTTGCACGGCGCCAGCACTATTCTCATGCAGACGGACGACGGCCAGGTGACGGAGCCCTACTCTATTTCGGCGGGCCTCGACTACCCAGGCATTGGGCCGCAGCACGCGCAGCTTTTTGCCACCGGGCGGGCCGAGTTCATCTCGATTACCGACAAGGCAGCGCTCGATGCGGCGTTTCAGCTGAGCCGACTAGAGGGCATTATTCCGGCCCTCGAAACGGCTCACGCGCTGGCTTGCCTACCCCTCATCGGGGCCAAGAAAGACGACGTAGTGGTGGTCTGCCTCTCAGGACGCGGCGACAAAGACCTCGCTACCTACACCAAGCACCTGGAGGAATACGCTTCCTAAGCTGCCTACAGCTGAACGTCATGCTGACGAAGCAAGCATCTCGCTTATAGCAGTCATCTCAACCGTTGAGTTTAGTACCTCACGCGAGATGCTTCCTTCGTCAGCATGACAGACGACTTTTATTACGCCACTCGCACTATGAACCGCCTTACTACCCTATTCCAACGCAAAAATTCGGACGTGCTCAACGTCTACTTCACCGCCGGCTTCCCGCAGCTCGGCGACACGGTGCCCATTCTACAAGCCCTGCAAGACGCGGGCGCCGACCTGGTGGAAATCGGCATGCCCTACTCTGACCCAGTAGCCGACGGCGAAACCATTCAGCTCAGCAACCAGCAGGCCCTCGAAAATGGCATGACCGTAGCCAAGCTGTTTGAGCAGCTGCACGGTATTCGGGAGCAGGGCCTTTCGGTGCCCATTCTGCTCATGGGCTACCTCAACCCGGTGGTGCAGTTTGGGGTCGAAAAATTTTGCCAGCAGTGCCAGGCCGTGGGCGTCGATGGCGTGATTTTGCCCGACCTGCCCCTCGAAGTGTACGAGCGCGAATACAAGCCCCTGTTTGCGCAGTATGGCCTGCAAGTGGTGTTTTTGGTAACGCCCCAGACCAGCGCCGCCCGCGTGCGCCAGCTCGATGCCCTGGCCGATGGCTTCATTTACCTGGTAGCTGCCGCCGGCACCACCGGCGCCCAAACCGACATGAACGCCGACGTGGACGCCTACCTCAGCCGCACCAAGGCGCTGGCCCTGCGCAACCCTACGCTCGTAGGCTTCGGCATCAGCGACGCGGCGAGCTTTGCGGCAGCGAGCCGGCATACTACTGGGGCCATTATTGGCAGCGCCTTCATCCGGCTTTTGCAAACCACCCCGGCGGCGGGGCGCACAGCCGCCATCCAGAAATTCGTAGCGGGCATTCGGCCGTAGTGCCCTACCCCCTCCCCCTTCGTTAAAGAAATAGAACTGATTGGCTGCTCACTTTCTCGGAAGTTGGAACACCGGATAAGAGGGATGCTAGGCAACTGATTTATAAGCCTACCTGGGCGGTGCGGTGCTGCGGCATGGCACTGTTTGGGTAGGCTTTTTCGGGCTGCGTACCCAGATAGGCGTCGCGAATAGTCTGGATTAATTCTAAATAGATTTTGAGGCGGGCTATTTTGAGTCGTTCCTTTGTGACTCTTTAGATTTGGTCTAAACAAAGTCATGACTGCTTCCCGCTACCTACTCCTTCTATTTCTGCTTCTCTCTTACGCCAATACGGCCTGGGCCCAGGCCACGGGCAGCATTACGGGCCGCGTTACGACCACCGACGGTGACCCCGCCGAAGCGGTAAGCGTAGGCCTACAAGGCCAAGCGCTGGGCAGCATCACCAACGGCCAGGGCACGTACACCATCAAGAATGTGCCGGCTGGCAGCTACACCATCCGGGTGTCGTCGGTGGGCCTAAAGGCGGAGCAGCAGCAAGTAACGGTGGATGCCGGCCAACGTGTGAGCCTTGACTTTCAGTTGACCGAGAGCACCGCGCAGCTGCAGGAAGTGCTAGTGCAGGGCGCCCGCACCAACAAGTTTAATCGCGTGAGCAGCGAATATGTGGGCAAGATGCCACTCAAAAACCTCGAAAACCCGCAGGTATACGCCACCGTGGGTAAGGAATTGCTGACCGAGCAGTTGGTATTTTCGGTAGAGGATGCGACGCGCAACGTGCCGGGCCTGCAAAAGATGTGGGATGCCACTGGGCGCGGCGGCGACGGCGGCGCATTCTACGCCAGCAGGGGCTTTGTGGTATCGAGCCAGCTGCGCAACGGGGTAGCCGGCAACATTACCAGCGACATCGACGCCGTGAACCTCGAGAAGCTGGAGGTAATCAAAGGGCCGTCGGGCACGCTGTTTGGCAGTGCGCTCACCTCGTATGGCGGCTTGCTCAACCGCGTGACCAAGAAGCCCTTCGAAACGTTTGGCGGCGAGGTGGCACTGTCGGGCGGTAGCTACGGTTTTCACCGCGCTAGTGTAGACATTAACACACCGCTCAACCCGGCCAAGACGCTGGCTTTCCGCCTGAACACGGCTTACAACTACGAAGACAATTTCCAAAATATTGATTACCCAGGCTTTACCCGCAACCTGGCCATTGCGCCAAGCCTACAATTTCGGCCCAACGACCGCCTCACGGTAAACCTCGACGCAGAGGTGTACCGCGGCACCAACGTAGGTAAGCAGCTCATTTACTTCTACTTCCCATCGGCGCAATTGGGCGCGTCGCGCGCCGACGAACTGCCGGTCAACTACCGCCGCTCGTACCAGGGCCCAGGCCTGGAGCAGACCTCGCGCAGCACCAATCTGTTTGGCCAGGTACGCTACCAGATTTCGCCCAGCTTTACCTCTACTACCTACCTCACCACGAGCCACAGCTACTCCAATGGTTTTGGGCAGTATTTCTACTTGATACCAGGGGCTGATAACAGCGTGAACTCGCTGTCGCTGGCCCGCGCCGACCAATCGAGCGACAACAGCACCCGCACCCTCTACGAAGTACAGCAGCTCTTCAACGGCGACTTCAAAATCGGCAGCTTGCGCAACCGCGTAGTGCTGGGCCTGGACTTTCTGCGCATTGATGCCAACGTGAATTTCTTGGGTAGTGGCATCGACGTGGTGCCGCTCAACGCACCAGCTGGCTACGACTACCAAAGCGGCTACAACGCAGATGCCGTGCGCGCTGCCTATGCCGCCACGCCGCCACCGCACTACCTGGTTACAACCAAGTCGAACACCTACAGCGCCTTTGCTTCCGATGTGCTGAACCTGACCGATAAGCTCAGCATCCTGGCGGCCCTGCGCGTTGACCGCTTCGACAACAAGGGTGGCATCTTTTATTCGCCCGTATCGGCCTACGTCCAAACGGCGGTGTCGCCCAAGTTTGGCGTGGTATATCAGCCTGTGAAGGACCGAGTGGCAGTATTTGCCAACTACCAGAACAGCTTTAATAACCTGGGCAGCTTCATCGGCACCAACGGCGTGTCGCGCAACGCTACCCCCGAGCGGGCCAACCAAGCAGAGGCCGGTGTGAAGCTCGACGCCGCCAACGGCCGCCTCAGCGCCACGGTAAGCTACTATGATATTCGGGTGCAAAACCTGCTGCGCGCCACGCCCACGGCAGCCTTAACCAATGCCTCGACCCAGGATGGCACCCAGCTGAGCCGCGGCGTAGAACTGAACGTGGTGGCCAACCCCATGCGCGGCCTCAACTTCGTGGGTGGCTTTGCCTACAACTACTCGAAGTTTGTGAATGCCACCGACGACGTGAATGGCCTACGCCCTAATACCGCCTCGTCACCTTACTTGGCCAATGCCTGGCTCAGCTACCGCCAGCCCGAGGGTGTTCTCCAGGGCTTGGGCGCGGGCTTCGGCGGCAACTATGCCAGCGACAACAAGATTCAAAACACGGCCACTAACGTATTCACGCTGCCCAACTACACGGTGCTGAATGCCAGCATCTTTTACGACCAGCCCAAGTACCGCATCTCGGCCAAAATCGACAACCTTACCGACAAGAAGTACTGGGTAGGTTACACTACCATGAACGCACAAAGGCTGCGCAGCATTGTAGGCTCGGTAGCGTACAAGTTTTAGTTATTCAGTTGGTGGCTTGACCGTAGCTAGTAACCATGTAGGCCACTGCTTGCAAGTGGGCATGCTCGTTGTGCTTACACTTAAACTTGCAGCGTCCTAGCTGCAATCAATTAAGTCCCTATGACCTTCCGCAAAGCTATCGGTAAGCTGCACCTCTGGCTGGGCCTCGCCTCGGGGCTCATCGTGCTCATTGTGAGTTTGTCGGGGGCAGTATTTGTATTTCAGGACGACATCCGCGACCTGACGCAGCCCTGGCGCAAGGTGGAAATGCAGGCCCGGCCCATGCTACCCCCCTCGGTGCTACAAGCCACCGCCACCCAGGCCCAGCCAGGTTTTACTGCCTCCTGGACCACCTACAACGGCCCTGACCGCTCGGTAGCCGTGTACTTGAGCAAGGGCGAGGAGGTGTACTACGCCTTTTTGGACCCCTATACCGGCCGACTGCTGAAAATACAGGACTTAAAAACCGACTTTTTCACTATCGTACAAACGCTGCACATGTACCTGCTGCTGCCGCCTGCCATCGGCAAGTGGGTAGTGGACATCGCTGTTTTCACCTTCGTCGTCATGCTCGTGTCGGGCTTAGTGCTGTGGTGGCCGCGCAACAAAGCGGCCCGCAAGCAACGCTTCTCAGTAAAGTGGGACGCCTCGCCCAAACGCCGCCTCTACGACTTGCACAATGTGTTGGGCTTCTACGCCAGCGCGTTGGCCCTGGTACTGGCTCTCACGGGCCTGTGCATCAGCTACGAGTGGCTCATGGATGGCGTCGGCGCCCTGGCCAACGGCGGCCGCTCTATTGCCCCCGAAAACGCGATGCCCAAGGTCGACACGTTACTCACGGCGCGCCCCGCCCGCCCAGTAGTAGACGTGGCCTACGCCCACATGCGGCAGCAGTCGCCGCAGGCTGAGATGTTGCTCATCGGCCCCGTTGGCAAAGCTGCTGAGCCCGTTTGGGCCACTGCCTACGGCCAGGCGCTGCACTACTACCACCGCGACGAATACCGCTTTCACCCCCGCACTGGCCAGTTGCTGTTAGCCCAGCCCCACGATAGTAAGAGCCCCGGCAAGAAACTATCGGATATGAATTACGACTTGCACACGGGCCTTATTCTAGGCTTCGGCGGCAAAGTCATCGCATTCATTATCAGCCTAACTGCGGCTAGTCTACCCATCACAGGCTTCTTGGTGTGGCGTGGTCGATACAAACACCGCAAGCCCCATCAACGGCCAGTGCTGGCCACCGCTTAGGTAATGGATTTGGCTGTTTGAAGCCATGACTTACCGCAACGGATAGCGCTGGAAGGTTACGTTGCCCATCACTTCCTTCTCGTACTTCGCCAGGCAGTATTGGTTGAATTCCGGGTCAAAATTCACCTCGCCTGGCCGTACTGCCTTCGGCACCGGCTGGCCTTGGCGGAAGAAGTACACTTTGGTATTGCCGTACTTGGTATGGGGCGTCAGGTCGCCGTACTGCTGCAT
>CAZZDR010000056.1:0-10508 GCA_964652535.1 uncultured Hymenobacter sp.
CGGCGCACCACGGGGTGCTGGTCGGTATAGGTGTCGATGGCCCGGTGTGCCCGAATGCCAGCCTGCACGGCAGCCGAGTAACGCTCGAATTGGCGGCCGGGCACCGAGTCGGCAATGAACTGGCCCACGAGTTGGCCCAGGTAGTCGGGCGCGGTGGCCGGGCCGGCGAGGTAAAGGTGAGCCAGAAAATTCATGCGAAAGGGGCTAAAAGGGGCTAGGGCCGCCGCCCACTTCTCCTAACCGGAAAACCAGATGCGGGTTCGGCCGTAAGCTAGAGCATAGAGACCGCCAGCCGGTCTCCACCTATTTTTCCTTACCAGTTCCTTTCCCATGTCTGATACGAAAACTCCGGTCACCCAAGACCTCAGCAAGCTTATTGAAAAAATTAAGGATGTGCACATTGCGATGCTCACCACCTTCGACGAGGAGCACAAGCTGCACAGCCGCCCAATGGGCACCATTAAGCCCGGCACCGATGGGTCGCTGTACTTCTTCACCGATAAAGACTCGGCCAAGGTATACGAGGTAAAAGAAGATAACCAAGTAAACCTGAGCTATTCTAACCCCAGCGACAACGTGTACGTGTCGGTATCGGGTTCAGCCAGCGCCTACCGCGACGAAGCCCAAATAGCTGAGCTGTGGAGCGAAGACATGAAGGCTTGGTTTCCGAAAGGAAAGGAAGACCCAAACATTATGATTCTTAAAGTAACCATCGAAAAAGGTGAGTACTGGGATTCGCCGAGCGGCGTATTGTCGCGCGCCTATGCTTACCTCCGCGCCGTGACCACGGGTGAGGGCAGCAAGTCGGACGACGTAAACGAGCACGCTCAGGTGAAGCTCTAAGTTGAGAACCAGGAGTTGCAGAGCGCGTCGTCAGCAATTCCTGGCTTTTAACTCATCATGCATAACTCAAAAAAGGCCGGACGTAACTCCGGCCTTTTTTTGCGCCCGTTTGTTTGCTTGTCTCATGCTGACTACTCTTACCATCTTCACGCTGCAACCCGGCGCCAACGTAGCCCGCTGGGCGCTGGCCCAAATGGCGACGGCCCCGCCCCAGCTGCGCCGGGTGGCGGGCCTGCGCTTTTTTCAGCTGCTGGGCAGCGGGGCCGACAATGGCTTTGGCTTTTGGCCCAACCTGCAACGCTACGGCTTGCTGGCTACCTGGGCACGGGCCGAAGACGCGGCGGCCTTCTTCGCCAGCCACCCCGTGTGGGCCGCCTACACTCAGCGCAGCCGCGAAACCTGGACCGCCGAGCTGGCGCCACTACAGGCCCACGGCGCCTGGAACGGCACCAATCCTTTTGCCGAATCTTTAGTCGCGCCGGGGGGGGTAGGGCCGGTGGCGGTGCTCACGCGCGCTAGCATCCGGCTGCGGCGGGCGCCACGCTTTTGGCGGTATGTAGAGCCCACGAGCCGGGCGCTGGCCGGCACGCCCGGGCTGCGGCTAGCCATTGGGCTGGGCGAATTGCCGCTGGTGCGGCAGGCCACGTTCAGCGTGTGGGAGTCGGTGGCAGCCATGCAGCAGTATGCCTACCGCGACGCCCGGCACCGCGAAGTCATCCAGCTCACGCGCCGTGAAGGCTGGTATTCGGAAGAGTTATTTGCCCGCTTTCAGATTGTGAACAGCACCGGCACCGTGGATGGAAGTGACCCGCTGGCAGGGGGGTAGGGCCTTGCCGCCGCGCTAGCCCTGAGCCGTGGGCCGCACAGTGATGTCGCCCACATCGACATCGGCTGGCTGCCCAATGGCAAACGCGATAGCCTCGGCAATGGCCGCTGGCGCAATGGCCAGCTTGTCGCGCGTGGCCAGCACCTGGGCCTTCACCACCGGGTTAGTCATGGAGTCGGCAAAATCGGTGTGCACGAAGCCCGGCGACACCACCGTCACCCGTAGTTTATCGCCGGCTTCCTGGCGCAGGCCTTCCGAAATGGTGCGCACTGCATTGTTGGTGCCCGCATATACAGCCTGCATCGGTACTATTTTGAGGCCAGCCGTCGAGACTACGTTGACGAAATGCCCCGCGCCCTGCTGACGAAAGATGGGCAACGCGGCGGCAATTCCATAGAGAACCCCCTTGATATTGACGTCAATCATCTCCTCCCAATCCTCTACGCGCAGCTCGTCGAGCAGCGAAATGGGCCCAATACCGGCGTTATTTACCAGCACATCGAGCTGGCCAAACCGTTCGACGGCGAGCTGCACGAGGCCAGCTACGTCGGCGCGCCGCTTTACATCGGTGCCGAGGTAGGCCACTTCCCCGCCCGCCGCCGCGATGCGGCTTGCCAGCGCTTCGAGGCGCTCGACGCGCCGAGCGCCGAGCACCACCTTGGCCCCGCCCGCGGCCAGGCGTAGCGCCGTAGCCGCCCCAATGCCACTACTTGCGCCCGTAATGGCCACTACTTTTCCTGCTAGCTCGGTCTGCATATTGCTTTGCGTCGTGGGTAATAACGACACCACAAAGGTGGCCGCCACCGTCGGGCGAAAAGTATGCGAATCAATCCGAAACGTATGAAATACCCTGCGGCTGCCGGCGGTAGCGGGCGGGCGACTGGCCCGTGTGCTTTTTGAAGAAAAGCTGAAAATTGGGTGCGTGCTCGAAACCCAGGCAATAGCCAATCTGCGCAATGCTCCAGTTGCTGTGCCGCAGCAGGGCCTGCGCTTCGGCCACTACCTTGGCCGCGATGTGCGCGGTAGTAGTTTGGCCGGTGGTCGCCTTCAGCGCCTTATTTAGGTGATTGGGATGCACTGCCAGCTGCCGGGCAAATTCGTTGGCATTCTTGAGGGGTAGGGCGTGGTGAGGAGAGGCCAGCGGAAACTGCCGGCCCAGCAAGTCCAAAAACGACGCGCTCAAGCGAGTGGCTGCGGTAGCCAGCGGGTGGGCCGGGGCGTCGGGCAGCAGCCTTAGCGACTCGTGCAGGAGCAGCTGCACGTACGTTCGCAGCAAGTCATGCCGATGGGCATAAGCTGATTGCCTCTCTATCAGCAACTGCTCAAAAATGACTTGCAACCGGCCTACTACCTCTGGGGGCGGAAACAGCACGGGGGTGCCACCCGCCCAAAACAGGGGCGACTCGGCCAGGCTACCCGTGCGTAGCGGTCGAATAAACTCCTCCGTAAATAAGCAGGCAAAGCCCGTTTCGCGGCCCGCCGTACGCTCCCACGCATACGGAATTAGGGGGTTGGCAAAGATCAGGGCACTGGCTCGTACCTCCACACGCTCATCGGCATAGGATAGGCTACCCTGCGCCCCGCACAGCAGCTTTATCTTATAGAAATCTCGCCGAATGTGCGGGAAAGCTTGAGGAGCAGCCACATCCTCGATGCGATACACCGCGACTTGTCCGGCATCGGGTAGCGCACGGTCGTATCGTTGCGAATATTCGGCAATAGTTTCGGGCTTCTGCATTCTGCAAGATATGCCAATCAATTTTGGCTTATGGAGGTAGGGCGACGTAGGCAAGCCTAGCTTTCGCCTGCGTAGTCCCTACCCCTACTTTCCCTCTTCATGCTCGCTACCCAGCTGCAAGCGGTACTGGCTGGCCACCCAGGCGGCGGCCGTAGCGGGCGCCGCTGCGCCCGCCACCACGCGTACGGAGCGGCTCACGCGCACCAAGTCGGTGGCCGGGCCGGGGTAGAGGGTGAAGCCAGAACCGGGCGGCTGGCTGGCAGCATCTTGCCAATACACATTGTGCCCTGCCCCACCGTAGAGGTGTACGCCGAAGCCAGGCGCCAGCCGCCCGCGCAGCGTAAACACATCCCTACCCCCTAGCCCATAGATAGAAAGCCGCGTGGTGCGGCGCACATCGTAGCGCTGCTCGCCCAGCAGGCTGTCGGGCCGCGCCGAGCGGCGGGCAAATACGCGCAGGCGCAGGTGGCCCGGTCCTAGACCGGTAAGCTCGAAGTGCTCGGCGGCGTCGGTGCCGGTGACCACGGCTGCCTCTTGCAGCACCTGGTAGTAACGGCGGGCCACGGCGGGCAGCGCGTCGCGCCGGGCGCGCAGGGCGGGCAGCAGCTCGCGGGCCAGGGCGGCGCGCACCTCGGCCGGCACGGTTTGCAGGGCCTGGGCCAGCACGGCATCGGGCAGGCGGCGGCGCAGCGAGTCGGCTTCGGCCTCGAAGGCGGCCTCGGGCAGCAGGGCTAGGGCAGTATGGTCGAGGGCGCGGGCGGTGGTGGTAAGCGGGCCCACATCGGCGGGCACGAGGCGGGGGTTGAAAGTTTGATAACGGGGCCGCACCCAGGAAATAAGGCGCGTCAGCCAGCCATCATCAAAGCGAAAAAACGCCTGGTCGCGGTCGCGCGGAATGGCCCGAAACTCGGTACCGCTCGCCCCCGGAAACTCGGCCCAGCGCCACTGGTCGGCGCGGCGGCTCCAGTCGCCCACGAGCAAGTCGAGTAGTCGCGCCCGCAAAAAAGCGCGGGGCGCTAGGTGCGCCGCCGGGCGGCGCAGCACCTGCGTCAGCATCGTGTCGGAGCCTACTACCCGCCCCGCGCCACCAAAGCTAACGGCGTGACTTTGGTCGTGGCTAGGCCGCTCTTCGAGCAGGTACAGCGCAGGCTGAAACCGGCCGCGCCACGCGCCCAGCGCTGCATCGGGCAGCAGGTACACCAGGCGCGGATTGGTGTGAAACACGCCAGCGGCGCGGGCTAGGTGGGCGGCCACGTAGGCGCCGTAGGGTGGCGCGGCACAGGTTTGGTCGTGCAGCACGGGGCCAATAATGCGGTCGAGCCAGTGGTGCGCCAAGCTGCGGCGCAGGTCCTTATCAACTGAACGCAGCACAAACTCGCGGCCGTCGGGCGAGCTCAGGCGGAGGGAGTTGGTTTGAAAGCTGCCGCCTGCCCCCGTGGGCACCAGCCCCGCCTGGCCCAGCCGCAACACAGGCGCCGTGACGGGAGCCGCCCACAGCGGGCGGTAGTGGCGGCCCCACAGGTGCTGCCACCACCAGCCGCGCCGGGCGTAGTGCGCCCCGGCCGCCACGCGCACGCTGCCCGAATCGGCGCTAAACACCGGGCCGGCCTCGCCAGGCGCGGACGCAGTTGGCTCGGCGCAGCTACTCAGCAGCAAGCCCAGGGCCGCCACCAGCATCCATTTCGTAGCCGCGGCCCCCTGGGCGGCGGCTGGCGCCGATACCCCAAAAGCAGCCGCTGGCGGCCTTTCTTCTGAATAGAACATACCCTAAATCGGCTGCCGCCGCGGCCGTATAGCGCAGGGCCGGCCCGCGGGGTTGCCCGCGTCGGCCCTCTAAAAAAGGACTTATCCTTTCCTGTTGAGCTACGTTAGAAGTCCTGAATTGGCTTTTACCGCCCTGCACCCGTTACCCCGGCTCGTCTTGCGCACTTTTACCTTCCTAGTATTATCCAGCGGCTTGGTGCTGGGCTTGAGCGCGGGCTGTGCCCGGCGCCATTTTTTTCAGCCCGATGCGCGGTTGCCGACGGCTAGCCAGGGCCCTACCCCCCCCGCCGCCGACAGTGTAGTGGCTACCGCCGGCCGCCACTACAACCGCCACAGCGGGCCATACAAGGTGTTGATGGGGCCACACCACCGGGCAGTATGGGCAGCCCCGGTGCGCGTGCCGATACTGCGCCTGGCTACGGCGGTGCCGGCAGCGGGGCCCCTCATGGCTACCAAGCTCGGGGGTGGCTTTCAGAGCACTACCCTGACGCTGAAAGCCGCTGATGGCCAGCTTTTCGTCATTCGCTCCTTAGATAAAGACCCAGCCAAAATTCTACCTAAGCGGTATCAGCGAACGTTTTTGGCTAATGTTTTGCGCGATGGCACTTCGGCCGGCAACCCTTACGGGGCGCTGGTAGTGTCGCCGCTGGCTCAAAAGCTGGGCGTGCCGCACACGCAACCGCGCATCTTTTATGTGCCATTGGAGGCCGATAACCTGGGCTCGGCCGAGGCCAACGAGCGCCTGCGCGGCCGGCTGGTGCTGCTAGAAGAGAAGTACAGCGGCGAGGTAGTGAGTTCGCCGCTCGTGCCCGAGGCCCAGAAATTCATCGACGACGAGGACATGCGCAAGCACCTCTACGCCGACCCGCGCAACCGACCCGACCAGCCGGCGCTGCTGCGCGCTCGCCTGCTCGATGTGCTGGTGGGCGACTGGGACCGCCACTCGGGCCAGTGGCAGTGGGGCGAGGTGCCCAACCCGCAGCGGCCCGGCGGCCGGGTGTTTGTGGCGGTGCCCAAAGACCGCGACCAGGTTTTCTTCCGCATGTCGGACGGGGTAGTGCCGTGGCTGATGACGCGTAAGTTTTCGGTGCGCCACCTCGTCACGTTCAAGCGCGAGTTTCACGACCTGCCGGCCCTCACCGGGCAGGGCCGCTACGTAGACCAGCGTGGCCTGAACGCGCTGACCCGGCGCGACTTCCAAGAAGCCGGCCGCTATGTCCAGGCCCAACTGCCCGACTCGGTGCTGGCCCGTGCCGTGCGGCAGCTGCCGCCCGCCGTGTATGCCCTCGAAGGCCCTACCCTGCTGCTAAACCTACAAGCCCGGCGCGATGCCCTGCCCGGCGTGGCCGAACGCTACTACGAGCTAAAGGCCGAGCGCCCCGTGGTGGCCGGCACCGAGCTGCCCGACCACTTTGCAGTGGCTCGCACCCCTGACTCGACTATTGTGCGCGTGTACAACCACACGCTGGGGGCCGACTCGCTCTTTTACCAACGCACGTTTTACACCCGCGAAACCAAGCGCCTGACGCTCGAAGGCCTGGGCAGCAACGATTCTTTCGACCTAACTGGCCACGGCCTCAGAATCGTCATTCACGCCGGCGCAGGCCAGGATGTGCTGCGCACGACCTCGCACCGCCGCCTTCGCTTCGAGCCCGAGTCGAACGGCACCCTCAACACGCCTGCGCCTACCAAGAAGAAAGAACGCTTCGACAACTACGACCGGCTGACGGACGAGTAGATCTCAATCATCAATTATCATCGTTCTGATGCGCTGTCCAGAACGATGATAATTGATGATTGAATCACATTTCGGCCAGCATTTCCAGCACCAAGTGCTCAGTGGGCGAAAGGGCGTCCTGGTCCTGGGGGTCGGCGTCGTGGCGGCGCAGGTATTCGATGAGGCGGCCCGACTTGAACAGCTCCGTCACCTGCGGGTGGATGTAGTATTTGGAGCACACCGTGGGCGTGTTGCCTAGGTTGCTAGCCACTTCTTTGGTAGCCTGCCTAATGGCTTTTTCGGGGGCCAGCTCCGCGTTAGCGTTCAGCACTTTTTCGAGGCATTCGACCATTTTTACGGTGCCGCCCCAGGTGCGAAAGTCTTTGGCCGACAGCGCGATGCCCGTGTGCTGGTGCAGGTAGTCGTTTACATGGCCCGACTCCAGCGGATGGCGCTGGCCATCGGCCCCGTAAAACTGAAACAGGTGCTGGCCCGGAATGTCCTTGCACTTGCGCACCAGCTGCGCCAGCTTGCGGTCGTGGATGGTCACGTCGTGCGCTACCCCCTTCTTGCCCACGAAAGAAAAGCGCACGTCGTCTTTCTTAATTTCGACGTGGTCGTCGAGTAGCGTGGTGAGGCCGTAGCTTTTGTTTTTCTTGGCGTATTCCTCGTTGCCGATGCGGATAAACGACTGGTCCATGAGCGTGAGCACCAGCGCCACCACTTTGTCGCGGTCCAGGCCAGGGCGGGCCAGGTCGCGGCGCAGCTGGCCGCGCAGCTCGCCCAGCTTTTGGCCAAATGCTAGCAGCCGCGAAAACTTGGTGAGCGAGCGGGCCGCATCCCAGGCCGGGTGGTAGCGGTACTGCTTGCGGCCGGCCACGTCGTGGCCCGTCACCTGCAAGTGAAAACTAGGGTTGGGCGCAATCCAAACGTCCGTCCAGGCCGGCGGAATCACGAAGCTGTGGATGCGGGCCAGCGTTTTCTCGTCGGCTATCTGCTCCCCTTTGACGTTGAAATACAAGAACTCTTCCTGGCCGTGGGCTTCGCGGCGCAGGCCGGGGCCCGCGTCGGTGGCGTAGCGCAGGCCCGCGAGCTCGGCCTGCCGGGCGGGGTCTTTGTAGAGCTCATGGGCGGCTAGCTCGTGCAGGGGGGGTAGGCTTTTTTTGCGGGTCTTGGGGCGGGGTAGGGCGTGGGCGGCAGACATTGCAGTGGAGCTTAAAGCCGGATTCTACGCAAAAGCCGCGCGAACGGCGATGCCGCCCAAACCGCCGGCTGGCCGTAGGTTTGCCGGATGGATATAGCGCAGTGGCTAGCAGATGGGTGGGAATGGGTCGATGCAACCATCACGCGGGCGGCGGCGCGGCTGGGGCGCCTGCGCCCACTGCACCTCGACGTGTACCGCAGCTATGGCACGCCGCACCGCTTTTATGTGAAAGGCCGCCTCCTGGCCGACCGCGGCCTCACGCCCCAAACCGACGCCGACTCGCCGTGGCGCAACTTCCAGGCCATGTACCGCCGCTTTAATAGCCGCGAAATAACCGGGGCGGAAGTGGTTATCTCCCTACCCCAGCACCTAGACCTGCCCGTGACCACCGGCCCCACCGGCTACTTCACCCTGCGCCTCGACCCGCCCGCCCTGCCGCCGCCAGTCGCGTACCTATGGTACCCGGTGCCGGTTCGGCTTACCAAGCTGCCCACCCGCTTTCGGGGCCTGCTGGGCAAGGTAGAGGGCACGGCGCAGGTGCTTATTCCGCCGCCCACGGCCGAGTTTGGGGTGATTTCGGACCTCGACGACACCGTGATTGTGACCAAGGCCACGCACATTTTGCGGATGCTGCGCACGGTACTGCTGCGCAATGCCTACTCGCACGAGACGCTGGCCGGCGTGGCAGCGTTTTACCAGGCGCTGCTGCATGGCCTTAGCGGCCGACCCGACAACCCGTTTTTCTACGTCAGCTCTTCGCCCTGGAACCTGTACGATGTGCTCGACGACTTTCTGCGCCTGCAGGGCGTGCCACCCGGCCCGCTGCTGCTGCGCGAAACCCTACTCGGCCGCACGCCTGGCTCGGAGGGCAAGCCCACAGCCGCCTCGCCCCACCACGGCCACAAGCTCAAGGAAATCAACCAGATACTTGACACTTATCCCGACCTTACGTTTATCTTGCTCGGCGACAGTGGGCAGCTAGACCCCGACATCTACGCCGAGGTGGTGCGCACGCATCCGGGGCGCATCCGGGCGGTGTACATCCGCGATGTGGGCGTGCCGAGCCGTGCTACCCGCGTGGGGCCCATTGCCGACGCGCTACGCCGCGACACGGGCGTGGAGCTGCTGCTGGTGCCCGATTACCTGGCCGCTGCTACCCATGCCGCTGCCCACGGCTTCATCACGGCCGAGGGCCTGGCCACGGTGCGAGCCCAGCACGGCTAACCTTACTTTTGACTTGTGGCACACGCTATCCAAACTCTCCTACCCTCCTGGCGCACGGCCTTGCGCGTGGTGCTGCAAAGCGTGGCGGCGCTCTTTCTACTGACTGTGGCCTGGGTGCTGCTCTACCGCTGGCTGGCGCCGCCCGCCACCTGGCTCATGCTCGACCGCCGCGCCCACGCGCCGGTGGGCCTGGGGTACTATGGCATTCAGGCCGACCCACGCCACGTGCGCTACGATTTCCGGTCCTTAGACGAGGTAGCACCCAGCGTGCCCCTGGCTATGGTAGCGGCCGAAGACCAGCGCTTTCTCATCCACCACGGCTTCGATGTGGATGGCATGTGGAAAGCCGCCCAGTACAACTGGCACCGCGCCGAGGGCAAGCCTGTGCGCGGGGGCTCCACTATTTCGCAGCAGGTGGCCAAAAACGTGTTTCTCTGGCAAGGCCGCTCCTATGTGCGCAAAGGCGCCGAGGCCTACTTCACGGTGCTCATCGAGCTACTATGGAGCAAGCGCCGCATCATGGAAATGTACTTGAGCGTGGCCGAAATGGGCGACTGCACTTTTGGCGTGGAAGCCGCCAGCCAGCGATATTTCCATAAGTCGGCCCGCAACCTAAGCGCCCCCGAGGCCGCGCTGCTGGCCGGGGTGCTGCCCAATCCGCTGCGTTTTAGGGCGGGCCAGCCGGGGCCACAGGCGCGTGCCAAGCAGCTGCGCGTGCTGCGCCACATGCGGGCGCTGGGCGGCACCGCCTACGTAGCTACCTTGCTGAATCGCTAGGACTTGACCTGGCCCTGCAAACCTACTTTTTCGCTATGCTGCTTACCCTTGCCCTTAGCTGCGCGCTTGCCAGCCCGCCTACCCCCCGCCAGGCCATTGCCCAGGTGCTGACTACCCAAGCTGCCGCCTGGAACCGGGGCGATATTACGAGCTTCATGGCCGGCTACTGGCACTCCGATTCGCTGGTGTTCATCGGCAAAAATGGCCCTACCTACGGCTGGCAGCCTACCCTCCGTAACTACCAAAAAAATTACCCCGATGCCACCCAGATGGGTAAGCTCGATTTCAGCCAGCTGCGCATTACGCCGCTCGGCGCCGAGGTGGCGCAGGTGGTGGGCCACTGGCACCTGGCCCGGCCCGGGGCTGTGGCCGGCGATGCGCAAGGCCAGTTTCTGTTGATTTTTCGCAAGCTGAA
>CAZZDR010000056.1:10608-15566 GCA_964652535.1 uncultured Hymenobacter sp.
CCCAGTTCTCATGAAAAAGACTACTGCCCTTCCTTCGCTGCTGCTCTTGCTGGGCGGCCTGGGCTCGCTCCGCTACCTGAGTGCGCGGCTGGCTTCGCTCAACTTAACCTTTCACCTGCACGGCGAAGAGGACCATCACTACCTCTAGGCCCGCGGGTTTCCCACCATACTATTGCCCCAAGCCCCGCCCTAGGCGGGGCTTTTTGCGTAAGAAGCCGGCAGTGGCACCGACCTTTGTGGTCGGTAGCACCCATTTCTCACGCCGGGCTGGCTCTGGTGAGCCGGCCGTTTTACCTTCCTTTTTACCCGTGACCCTCGACACCAATCAGCAGCAGGTCAGCTACATCATTGGCCGCGACCTGGCCCGCAACTTCGCCCAGCAAGGGCTGGAACTTGACATCGACACCCTGGCCGCCGCCCTCAAAGAAGGTCTTTCTGGGCAGCCCAGCCGCCTCAGCCAAGAGCAAATGTCGGCCGCTATGCAGCAGCTACAGGAGCAGCTCGGCGGTGGCGAAGACGACCAGGACGACCAGGATGACACCCAAAACCCCAACTCGATGAACAATAAAGCCGACGGCGAAGCCTTCCTCGCCGAAAACAAGAACAAGCCGGGCGTAACGACCCTGCCCAGCGGCCTACAGTACGAAGTACTGACCCAGGGCACCGGCCCCAAACCTACTCCCCGCTCGTCGGTAACGACGCACTACCACGGCACCCTGCTCGACGGCAAGGTGTTCGACAGCAGCTACCAGCGCGGCCAGCCAGCTACGTTTGGTGTTAACCAAGTAATTGCAGGCTGGACAGAAGCCCTGCAGCTGATGCCCGAGGGCTCGAAGTACCGCCTCTATATCCCTTCGGAGCTAGCCTACGGCAAGCGCGGCGCAGGCCGCGACATCGGCCCCGATTCGGCGCTGATTTTCGACGTGGAGCTGCTGAAAGTAAATAACTGAGCCGGGACGTCGGCCGGGGCGCTGACGGCGCCTACCACGTTACCGGGCGCTGCCCCTACCCCCCCTGCCGCTCCCACTTGGGTGCAAAGCAGCACGGCCGCCGTTGGCGGTAGTGCCGGCCTAGGGCCGGCCCCGGCTGCTACGCCGCCCGCCATTACACCGCCACCGGCCGCTTCGGCGCCGGTGGCGGTTTTGGCAGCAGCCCCCGCCGAGCCGGCAGCTACGCCCCTACCCCCTCTTGCCACGGTAAAAAGCCCCGATGGCCGCTTGACACTAACGGCCACTTCGCTCACCGTGCTGGGCCACACGTTTGGCCTGCGCGAGCTAGAGCGAGCCGAGGTGCAGCCGGTGCGCTGGCTGCTGTGGTACCTGCTCGGAGGGCTGGGGCTGGCGGTGGTGCTTATCCTGTTTTTAAATAACTGGCTACGTACGCTGCCTACCATGGCTGGCCTGCTGGCCACAGCGCTGATGCTGCTCTACGGCCACCGGGGCACCAACCGACTGCGGCTGTGGTTACTGGGCCGCGAGGCGGTACACTTCGCCTTACCTGGCGAGCTGACCGGCTGGCAGCGACTGGTGAGTGAGCTCAACCGCCGTGTGGCGCGGGCCCACGACCAAGCGGCCGCCGAAGCTGCTACGTTGCTGGCCACGCTGGCCGCCGAGCAGGCCCAAGCGGCCGCCGCGGCGGCCGAAGATGCCCTGCTACCAACCGACCCGGCCGTTCCTACCCCACCTGCGTAAAGCCAGCCTGGGCAATTTTAGCTTATGTTTACCGCGTCACCGAGCCCTACCCCCTGCTACCTGACCAAGTAATTACTCCTTTTCTCTAATGAGTTCCAAACACTCGCACACCGCCATTTCCGGGGCTGGGCTGCTTATCGCGCTGGGTATTATCTACGGCGATATCGGGACCTCGCCGCTCTACGTGATGTCGTCCATCCTCAAGAGCGGCCGGGTACCCGACCTGATCGATCCCATATTAGTGCTCGGCGGCATCTCGTGCGTTATCTGGACGCTCACGCTCCAGACCACGCTCAAGTACGTGCTCATCACTCTCAATGCCGATAACAACGGTGAGGGTGGCATTTTTTCACTTTATGCGCTAGTGCGGCGGCGTGGGGCCTGGCTCTCGGCGGTAGCCATTATCGGCGGGGCCGCGCTGCTTGCCGACGGCGTGATTACGCCGCCCATCTCGGTAGCTTCGGCGGTCGAAGGGCTCCGGGCCATTTATCCCGACATTCCGACGGTGCCTATCGTGATAGGCATTATCGCGGGGCTGTTTTTGCTGCAAAGCTTCGGAACGCAGATTGTGGGCAAGGCCTTTGGACCGATTATGTTCCTGTGGTTCACGATGCTGGGTGTCCTGGGCATACTCTGGATTACCAAGAATCCAGTTATTCTCAAGGCCATCAACCCGTACTACGCCTACCAGTTGCTGGTAAATTATCCGGGTGGTTTCTGGCTGCTGGGCTCGGTGTTTTTGTGCACCACCGGCGCCGAGGCCTTGTATTCGGACCTGGGCCACTGCGGCAAGGGCAACATCCGCATCAGCTGGACTTTTGTCAAACTGACGCTGCTGCTCAACTACTTGGGCCAGGGCGCGTGGCTGCTGGCGCACCAGGGCGAGCAGGTAGCGGGCCGCAACCCGTTTTACGCCCTCATGCCGCCGTGGTTTTTGCTCTTCGGCATTGGGCTGGCTACGGTGGCGGCCGTTATTGCCTCGCAGGCGCTCATCACGGGCTCGTTTACCCTGGTGGCCGAGGCCATCCGCCTGAATATGTGGCCTAAGGTGCGGCTCAACTACCCAACCGATGTGAAGGGCCAGCTTTTCGTGCCGAGCATGAACCGGCTGCTGCTCATCGGCTGCATCGGGGTAGTGCTGTACTTCCGCGAAAGCTCGAATATGGAAGCCGCGTACGGCCTAGCTATCACGCTTACCATGCTCATGACAACCATTTTGCTGACCGTGTGGCTCAGCAAAATTAAGCGGGTGGCGCTGCCCCTGGTCATGCTGTTTGTGCTGGTGTACGGACTCATCGAAGGCTCGTTTATGGTGGCCAACCTCATCAAGTTTCCGCACGGTGGCTGGGTATCGCTGGCCATTGGCTCGGCCCTGATGAGCGTGATGTACGTGTGGCTAAAGGCGTTCTATATCAAGCGCCGCCTCACCGACTTCGTGAAAATGGAGCCGTATATCGAGCCGCTCAAGCAGCTCAGCAACGACGAGTCAATTGGCAAGTACGCCACCCACTTGGTGTTCCTGACTTCGGCCGAGCGGGCCAGCGAGATTGAGCAGAAAATCATCTATTCCATCTTTCAGAAACGGCCTAAACGGGCTGATATCTACTGGTTTATCCACGTCGACACCACCGATGAGCCCTATACCATGGAGTATAAGGTGACGGAACTAGCGAAGGACGATGTGTTCCGCATCAACTTCAAGCTGGGCTTCCGGGTGCAGCAGCGCATCAACCTGTTTTTCCGCAAAGTGGTGGAAGACCTCGTGCGCAACAAGGAAGTGGATATTACCTCGCGCTACTCGTCGCTGAGCCAGCGGCACGTGGTGGGTGACTTTCGCTTTGTAGTGCTGGAGAAATACCTCTCGGTGGAGAATGACTTCCCGACCCAGGAAAAACTGGTGATGCAGGCTTACTTCTACATCAAGCAATTTATCTCGGGCGAGGCCCAGTACTTTGGCCTCGACACCTCATCGGTGAAGATGGAGAAAGTACCGCTCGTTATCGCACCAGTGCGCGAAGTTGCCCTCACCCGCGTGAAATAACGGGGGTAGGAAACTGCCAAAAATCACAGCCGCCAGCCGCCTTTTTAAGGTAGCTGGCGGCTGTGATTTTTTAGGTAATTGCCGGGGGTAGGGAGCTGGCTGAGATAAAGCTAGTGGGCTACCAGCACCTTCTGGCTACCTGGCAGGCGCTGGCCATCGGCCGTGGTAGCTACCAGGTAGTAGAGGCCGGGTGCCAGCGCGCTCACGTCGAGTTGCACTTGCTGCTGGCAGCGCTGCTGGCGCACTGCGCGGCCCAGGCCATCGAGCAGGTGCAGGGTAATGTCCTGGGCGGGGCCGGCCACTTGCACCTGCAGCACGTCGTGCGCAGGCTGGGGCAGCACGGGCAGCAGCCGAGCCGCCCCAGTAACCGGGCCACCAATAGCCACGACCGGCGAGTACGTGACTGCGCCGCTGCGGTCGAGCTGCCGCAGCCGGTAGTAAACGGCCGCGGCCGGAGCTTGCGCGTCGCGGAAGGTATAGCTAGTGGCGTGCAACGCATCGCCAGCGCCCGCTACAAAACCTATGGCCTCAAAAGCTGCCGTAGAGCTAGTCTGGCGCTGCACCTCAAATCCCTGGTTTTGCTGCTCCGAAGCCGTGCGCCAGCTCAGTAGCACGGTGCTACCCTGCCGCTGGCCGCCAAAGCTGGTGAGCCCCACCGGCAGCGGCTCCGCTGCCATCGGCAGCTGCACACCAAAGCTGCTGGCTTGCGCCAGCACTACCTGCACCTGCTGCCGGGCCGCATCGTAGCTGTAGCTGCTGACGCCCACGCCAGTGATGGCGGTCGGCGCCGTGCCCAGGGCCAAGGTGAGGGTAGTGGCCCGGCTAACGTAGCCGTCATAACGTACTTGGCCGGTTTGCTGCCAGCTGATAGTGGCCCGACGCGACGACTGAACCACCACCGTAGGCCCCACGCTAAGCACAGTGCCAGCCTGCATAAAGAGCTGGGCAAAGGAGCCCTCGGCCGTAGCGGAGTAAAAATTCAGCAGGCCATCGGCACTCACGGGCTGCGGTAGTTGGCCGCTAGCGTCGGCGCTGGCCACCGTATCGGCTTGCGCAAAGGCGATATCCGTGTATTCGGTGCCGACCGTAGCCAAGGCGGCGGTTGCGGCCTGGCTGGTAGTAGCCACGCTGGGCGGCTGCGCCGTGTAGGGGTGAAGCGCCGCTAGAAACTGGGTTTGCGTGGTGCTCGGCGTCTGCACGAGCAGCGTCGTATGGTTTTCCGACGT
>CAZZDR010000057.1:0-13985 GCA_964652535.1 uncultured Hymenobacter sp.
CCCAGGAACCCTTCACCGTAGTCAGCTTTGTCGAGCATCATCGTGACGAAGCCCACGGCCAGCACGGCCAGGCCCGCCCACATCAGGCGAAAGTTGCGGGGTCCGAAAGCAAAGCGGGGGGTAGGAGAGGTCGGTTGCATAGTCGTTTTGCGTTGTTTGTTTTTCGTTGGTTGGGAAGCAGGGTGCCGAGCAACAAACAACGAAAAGGCGAAGACCTAATAGAGTTCGTCGAGCGACACGTTTAAGTATTTATTCACGGCCCAGTACGAGCTGAAAAAGCCGATGGCTGTGCCCAGCCCCAGCACGCCCAGCAGCAGCAGGCCCACCAAGTGGTCATCGCGCAGCAGGCGTAGCTGCGTGATTTCCAGGTACGCGTATTGTAATAAGCCGAGCAGCACCAACGAAGCTAAAAAGCCGCTCGCCAGCCCCTGCCAGGTGGCGCGCCGAATAAATGGCTGCCGGATAAAGAAACGCGTAGCGCCCACCAGTTGCATCGACCTGATAAGCAAGCGCTGCGAAAACATGGCCAGCTTAATGGTATTGTTAATCAGGATGACCACCACCAGCACCAGCACTGCCGCAAAACCCAGTAGCAGCAGGCTCACCCGCGCCAGGTTCTGGTTGATGCTGGCAAAGAGGCTCTTGGGGTATTGCACCTCAAACACGCCGCGCTGCTGGCTTAGGCTGCGGCCCAGCAGCCGCAGGTGGGTCGTGTCGGTATACGCGGGCCGGATTTTGACCACGTAAGCGTCGCGCAGTGGGTTGTCGTCCAGGAAGGTATGGAAATCCTCGCCAGTGCTTTCGAGCAGTTGGCGAGCGCCTTCCTCTTTACTCACGAAGCGCACCTGGGCGCGGCCGTCGTGCTCGGCTACGTAGGGCTGGTGCTCCAGGTCTTGCTGCAGGCGCAATAGCTCGGTTTCGGGCAGGTTGCGCTCCAGGTACACCTGCACTTCCAGGTTTTCGCGCACTGCCTCACCCAGCTTGTGGGCATGCAGTAGCAGCAAGCCAAATAGCCCAATAACGGTGAGCGCCAGCGTTACGCTAAACACCACCAGCAGGGTAGGGTAGGAGCCAAGTTTCTTTTTGCGGGGCCGGGCCATAGGGGCACAAAGGTAACCGCAGATTTAGCGGATTGCGGGCGCGCGCTCGTAATCCGCTAAATCTGCGGCTAGAGGTTCGTCCGTTTGTCTTCATCCACGGTCAGCACCTCGTGGGCGCGGCGATTATTGCGCTCGCGGCGGCTGGGGTTGTCGCGGTTAAACAGCTCGCTGATAGTATTAAATTCTTTGGTGTGCAGCAGCGAAATACCTGCGCGCGGCTGGTTTACAGTGGTCACGATGTTGTCGCGCGGGGTGGTCTCGTAGCGCAGCTTCGCTCGGAACTTGCCATCGGGCCGCAAGAAATATTCGAGGCTAAAGTCGCCAATAAGCGACGACTGCGTGTAGGGGAGGCCCGTGGTTGGGTTAATACTCGAGGTGTTGGCCGAGTTGCTGATGCCGCCCTCACGGGTAAGGCGCAGACGGCCACCCAAAAACGAGTAGCTCAGGCGCACTTGCAGTGCCTGCAGCTGGTCAGCAGTGAGGCCGTTGATGTTGAAGTCGATTTCGAGGTTCTGGTCAATCTGCGAGGTCAGCACGCCGAGCTGCGACGAGATAATCTGGCCCAGGCTATTCTGCACAGCATTGCCCTGCCCCGTGAGCGAAACTCCACTAAAGCTACTATTATTTTTGGGTGATAACGTGCGGAATACCAGCAAGCTAAATACCTGGCGATTTAGCTCCTGCTCGTCATTGCGCAGTAACGCAATGAATGCCGCCAGGTCGTTTTGCAGCGAGCTGGGCGCGTCATCAAATTCTAGCGCCAGCTTGATAACGGGCAGCAGCAGCGGCCCGGTCAGGTTCATTACGGCCGTAACGGGCACGACCGCGCCCGAGGTGCCTGCCGAGGTGCTGGAGTCCAGAATTGGCGACAGCGAGGTGCGTTGGGTGTAGGTAGCCGACACGTTCATCTGGCCATCGAGTGGGTCGCCATTCCAGGTAATGACGCCCCCAGGCTGCACCACAAACTCCTTATTTACCAGCCCTTGCAGCGTGAAATTGTAGGCGCCGCGCACAATCTCGACCTGCCCATACATGTTGAAATCGCCGCGCGTGTCGATGTTCAGGCGCAGCTGGCCGGTCGCGGTGCCCCGAATCACGTCGCCAGTGCTCTCATCTAGCAAAATCTCTAGGTAGGCGTCGGGCGTCACCGTCAGGTTCATGTTCAGGCGAATGCCCGATAGGTCTACCTTGTCTTGGGCCGCTAGCACGGCCGCCTGCCGCACTTGGCGGCGGCGTACTGAGTCGGGCAGGTTGCGATTCACAAACTTTATGTAGCTGGCTTGCTCAGCTTTTGCCGCGTTGTCGAGGGGTAGGGCCAGGCGCGTGCCCGCCTCCGAGGTGGCCGTCACGTTCACCACCAGGTCGTCGGCGGGGCCGCGCACGGTGGCTGTGCCCGTGGCGTAGGCCGTACCAAAGTACAGATCGTTGTCGCGCCGCGTGGTGCGCAGCACCTGAAACTTGCGGAAGCTAGCGTTCATGTCCAGCACCATATTCTGAAAGCCCTGGTGCCGGATAAGACCTGTTACGGTGCCCAGGTTGCCCTGCTGGTCGCGCAGCTGCACATTAGCAAAGCTTATCGAACTAGTAGTGAAACTGATGCGGTCGGCAAACTTATACGTGGTGCCCAGGTAGCCGAAGGTGAAGCGGCCATCCGTCACATCGACCGCGCCGGCTAGGGTAGGGCCACTAAACATGCCGCCGAGCTGCAGCTGGCCTCGCCCGGTGCCGCCCAGGTTTTGCAGAATGCTGCCTAAGAAAGGCTGGGCCAGCACCACCGGCGCATCGTTTAGCTCGCCGGTCAGGTTCAGCTGCTGGGTGGCCGAGCCCGGCGCTAGGTAGCCCGTCACCGTGAGCACCCGCTGCTGCTGGCGGGCCACATCGAGGTTCACCCGCAGCTGGCCGCTGGGGTTGTCCCAGTCGCCGCGTCCTGCCACCTGCCCGATGGGCGTGCCCTCATACACAAGCGAGTCCACGGCCAGCGTGCTGTTGATAGCCAGCTGGTTGTAGATACCACTCACGGCCGCCTGCATGTTCAAGCGCCCGCCCAGCCGCTGGCCGATAACGGAGGTGAGCGAGCTCAGGTCGAAGTTGGCCACATCGAGCCGCAGGGGTAGCCGCCGCGCATCAGGCGAGATGACGCCCTGGGCACTAATGCGCTCACTGCCATTGGTAAGCGTAAAATTTTGAATATCGAATTCCTTACCCCCCCCACTGATGCGTACCGAGTTGTCGGCCGCAATCACGTACTCCTGGTCCAGCAGGTGCAGGCCGCTCCGCCTAAAAATCACTTGCACGGCGCTGGGCAAAAATCCCAGCGCACCATTAATAGTAGCGCGGTTCGTGGTACCAGTCTGCGCCAGCGAAGTCGAAAAATTGATGCGCTGCTGGTCCCACACGCCTTCGAGCACAAACTTCTCGGTGCGGCCCAGCCCCGGCACCAGCTGACGGTCCGAGGTAACACTGGCCTGGGCCAGCACCTCGGGCTGGTAAGGCAGCTTGGAGGTGGTAAAGTCAAACTCGGTAGCCACGGTGTGCACCGGCCCGTACCAGATGCTGTCAAACCGGCCGCCGAGCTGCAAAATCGACGTTTCGCCCTGCCGAAACGAGCCGTCGAGGTGGCTGCGGTCCGCAATCTGCAGGTCGGGCATAAACAGGTTCAGCACCGGGTTTATGTGCTTCAGATTTACTTCCAGGTCAATGGCATAGCTGGGCAGGCGCACCTGGCGCTTGCGCCGGTAGTAAGCAGCCGTGGCAGCGGCGTTGCTCTCAAAATTGAGCCGGTATTCGTGCCACAGCGTCTGCAAATCGCGCGACACGGCCGCTACCTCAAAAGCCCCGTTGGCAGTCACATCCACCAGTTCCGAGCGCAGGCTCACTTGGCGCTGGCCGCGGCTGCTGCGGCTGCTGCGCACATCTAGCGTATCGAGGTCGAAGCGCTGGCCGCGTAGTGCAAAGTGCGAGCCGCGCAGCTGTGCTGTGCCTAGTAGCGAGTCGAGCTGCGTGCCGCGCAGGTTTACGCGGGCAGTAGTGCTGATGGTGAGCGGCATGCCCAGCAGGCCCAGCGTGCCCAGGTTGGCGTGGGCTATATTGGCCTGCACGTCGATGTGCTGGCGCCTGGGGTCGAGGTTAAAGTCGCCATTGGCTGTGAGGCGCACGGCCGGGTCGTTGGCTGTCACTTTGCCTTTGAAGCCCTGCCCGGCAAAGTCACCGTCGAGCGTCAGGTTGTGGTACCGGTAGCCATTGAGCCAGATGGCCGGCACGTTCACTACCGCGTGGCCCTTGGCTATGGGTGGCACAAAGCCCGTGCCCTGCACTCGGCCGTTCAGCGTCACATCGCGGATAACCGACTCATCGCCAATAAATTTGCCAATGTTGAAGGCCGTGCTGTGAATAGTGCCTTCGTACACCGCGTGGTCAAAGTCACTCTTCGTTTTCAGGTTGACGTCGGTCGATACCGCACCTAGCGCCGTGTCAAAACTGGCTTTGCCCACAAAATCATTGTAGAAGCCCACAAACTGCCCGTTCAGCTTTATCAAGCCTAGCCGCTGCACCATTCGGTTGGCCGAAGGGGGTAGGAAACGGCGCAGGTCGGCAGCGTCGATTTGCGAGGGCTGCAGGCGCAGGTCAATCAGGCTTTCGCGCCAGTTGGGCAAGTTGTCGGCGTGGGCGCGGGTAGCCACTACGTGCGTGCGCCGGCCGTAGCGCACATCCAGGTTCTTGAGCTGGAAGTCGCGCACATAGCCTTTGGCATCGCCCGAGATGAAGATGGAATCTTTCAGCGAAGCTAAATCGGGCGCAAACTTGGCAATATCATCGGTATAAAGCTTGGCCCCGCGCAGCTGCGCCACCACGCGCATCGAGTCATTGAAATCTGAAAAATTGCCGAAGCGCTTGTACTCAAAGCGTACGTATTTGCGCAGCTCACTGCGGCCCACCCGCAGCGTCAGTCCGCCAAAATCCCAGAAGTGCTGGTTGTACTGTATATCAGCCGTAAGCTCACGCAAGTGCGTTTTGGAGGGCACTTCTACGGCGCGCAGGCCCGCTACCCGGGCGCGCAGGGTGTCGGTTTTCCAGTTTAGGGCCGAGATATCGGCGTAAATGCTATCGACCCGCATGTGGGCATAGTCTACGCTGCGGCCGTAGGTAGGCGAGCGCGGCTCGTCGGGCCGCTCCAAGATAAACTGCCCGTTGCGAATAGCCACATCGTGCAATTGAAAATCGAACGGCTTAGATGTCGTCGTGGTGTCCGGCGGCCCACTCAGGCGCTTGATGGCGGCCAAAAACTGGTCGAGCGTGGTCGAGTCGGGTTGCCCAGCCACGTCGCGTAGCGCAAAGTGCGGTTCGGTGAGTGTGAGCGTGCCCACATGCAGGTGCCGCGGATTAAACACCGAAAACAGCCGGATATCGGCATCGACTTTACCCACCCCAAACAGTTCGCCGCCGCGCCGGTCCAGCACCCGCACGCCCTCTAGCAGCACGTGCGAAAACGGCCGCACATCGACGCTGCCGATAACTACCGACTGGCCTAGCTTGCGCGTCAGCACGTCGGCTATTTCGTGTGCCACCCGCGTTTGCACGCCGGGCGTGCGCAGCGCCAGCAGTATGCCGCCCACCGCCAGCACCAGCACTAAGGCCAGCCCCAGCAAAATGCTAAACAGAATACGGAGGATGCGACGCACGAAAAAAAGCGGGTGCAGGTTAAGAAAAACGCCCGACTGAGCAGGTCCTAACGCAAAGGTGCAGCTTTTAGCGCGCACCATTTGCGCCAACGGGGTAGATACGGCGCGGGTTCGCCCGAACTTTGCGCTTTCATTGCTATTCTAAGCCAGCAGTTGATAAACCCCCTTAGCATTACTTCGCCGGCTCGCAATGACGGGAAAATTTAATTACTAGTTAAAATGACTCTTCTCGCCATCGAATCAAGCTGCGACGACACCGGCGCGGCCGTGTTTCAAAACGGCCAGCTGCTAAGCAACGTGGTGGCCGGCCAGGCCGTGCACGCGCAATACGGCGGCGTGGTGCCCGAGCTGGCGTCGCGGGCGCATCAGCAGCACTTGCTGCCGGTGGTCACGGCGGCGCTGCGCCAAGCTGGTATCACCAAAGACGACCTCGATGCTGTGGCCGTCACGCAGGGGCCCGGTTTGCTGGGCTCATTGTTGGTAGGCAACCTCTTTGCCAAAAGCTTGGCGCTGGCGCTGGACAAGCCGCTGCTAGCCGTAAATCATATGCGGGCGCATATTCTGGCGCACTTCATCCGCGACCCGAAGCCGGCGTTTCCGTTTTTGTGCCTCACCGTGAGCGGCGGCCATACGCAGTTGGTAGTGGTGCGCAGCGCCGCCGACATGGAAATTCTGGGCCAGACCATCGACGACGCGGCCGGCGAGGCGTTTGACAAAACCGCCAAGCTACTCGGCCTGCCCTACCCCGGCGGCCCGCGCCTCGACAAGCTGGCCCAGACCGGCAACCCGCACCGCTTCACTTTCCCGGAGGGCGCGCTCGAAGGCTACAACTTCTCGTTTAGCGGCCTGAAAACATCGGTGCTTTACTTTCTTAAAAAGGAAACCGCCGCCTACCCCCCCTTTGTGGCCGAAAACCTGGCCGACCTCTGCGCTAGCATCCAGCACACCATTGTGCAGACGCTGCTGCGCCAGCTCAAAAAAGCAGCCCTGGCCACCGGTTTGCGCCAAGTGGCGCTGGCGGGGGGGGTAGCGGCCAACTCGGGCCTGCGCCAGGGTGTGCAGGCACTAGCCGCCGCCGAAGGCTGGGAGGTCTTTATTCCCGACTTTGAGTTTTGCACCGACAACGCGGCGATGGTGGGCCAGGCCGCCATTTTTCAGTACGAAGCCGGCGATTTTGCCAGCCAGCTCACCAGCCCCGACCCGCGCCTAAAGCTGGCGTAGACAGAGGGGGTAGGCTTTGGCTGGCCACAATGCCGTATAAGCCGCGTTGAAAGCGGCAAGCCGAAGCTTACCCTACCCCCCTTAATACCTTTACGCCCGCGCCGATTGAATCTGCGGAAGCTGCAAAATCTGCGATTTATGAAAGACAAGACCCCCGCCCACATCAACATCAAAAACCGCCGCGCCGGCCACGAATACACCTTTCTGGCCAAGTACGACGCGGGCATGATGCTGCACGGCACCGAAATAAAAAGCGTGCGCGCCGCCGAAGTCAACCTCCAGGATGGCTACTGCACCTTCGACCACAAGGGCGACCTGTGGGTGCACAGCGTGCGCATTGCGCCTTATACGCCAGGTACTTACAACAACCACGATGCCATGCGCGCCCGCAAGCTGCTGCTCAACAAGCGTGAGCTAAAGCAGTTGGCCGGCAAAATGGATACCGGCCTTACCATCATCCCACTGCGCCTGTTCGTAACCGACCGTGGCTTTGCCAAGCTCGAAATTGCGCTGGCCCAGGGCAAAAAGCTCTTCGACAAGCGCGAAGACCTCAAGGCCAAAGACCAGAAGCGCGAAATGGAGCGCTTTCGGTAGTTTACCAAATGTGGAAAATGTGGAGAGGTGAAAATGGAGTAATCTTCACCTTCTCATTTTCACATCTCCACATTTCTCACATCTTCACCTTAAGAACTTGAACCACGGTATTTGCGCGCTCAGCGCCGTTCCGGTTCGCGCCGAGCCCACCGACCGCGCCGAGCTGGTCACCGAATTGCTGTTTGGCGAATGCTACACGGTGCTGCAAGACCAAGGCAACTGGCTGCGCATTGAGGCCGCCGCCGACCATTACCTGGGCTGGATAGACGCTAAGCAACACCGCCCGGTGAGCGAGGCCTACTTCACTGCCTGGGGCGCCCAAGACCACCCACGCGTACTCGATGTGGTGCAAGTAGTGTCGAGCGCCAACCAGCGTCAGCCTATCACGCTGGGTTGCCGCCTACCCTTCTTCGACGGTATGACGCTGCGCCTGGGCGATGATAACCCGCTGTTTTTCAACGGAACGGCTACTAACCCGACCACTGCTTGTCCGCCCGAGCGCCAACTGGCAGTACTGCGCAAGCTGGGCCAGCACTTTCTGAAAGCGCCCTATGTGTGGGGTGGTAAGCACATCTTTGGCATCGACTGCTCGGGACTGATGCAGACGCTGTTTGGCCTGGTGGGGGTGCAGCTGCCGCGCGATGCCAAGCAGCAAATTGCGCTGGGCGAGCCTGTCGATTTTGTGACGCAGGCCCGGCCCGGCGACTTAGCTTTTTTTGATAATGCCGATGGAGCCATCGTGCACGTGGGAGTCATGATGGACGATGGCCTCCTACTGCACGCTTCGGGCGAGGTGCGCCTCGACCCACTCGACCATCACGGCATCTTCAACCGCGAGCGCCAGAAATACAGCCACAAGCTGCGGCTAATCAAGCGCTTGCTATAGAAGCGAACGTCCTGCCTAACGCCAGTAAAGCATCGCGGGTGGGGTAGTAATCTCAGATATTAGAAATTACTACCCCACCCGCGATGCTTTACTGACGTTAGACAGGACGGGTAACTACCACGCTATCGTTTTCTCCCCGTTTTTCTCAAGCCACGCATTTGTCTGGCTGAAGGGCTTAGAGCCGAAGAAACCGCGGTCGGCCGAATAGGGCGACGGGTGCGCAGCTTTCAAAATTAGGTGCTTGCGGGCGTCGATAAGCTCTTCCTTTTTTTGTGCGTAGGCGCCCCACAGGATAAAAACTACGTGCGGCCGGCCCGCCGATACCTGCCGGATAACTTCATCCGTAAATTCTTCCCAGCCTTTTTTCTGGTGCGAGCCGGGGGTAGCGGCCCGCACGGTGAGCGTGGCGTTCAGCAGCAAAACGCCTTGCTGGGCCCAGCGGTCGAGGTTGCCGTTGGCCGGCGCGGGTGTGTCGGGTAGGTCGCTCTGCAATTCTTTGAAAATATTTTGCAGCGATGGCGGGATGCGTATTCCTTCATTCACCGAAAAAGCCAAGCCGTGGGCCTGGTTCTTGCCATGGTAGGGGTCTTGCCCCAGAATAACCACTTTTACTTCCTCAAATGGGCACGCATCGAAGGCATGAAAAATCTGCGAGCCCAGCGGGTATACCGTAGTGGTGGCATACTCGCCCCGCACCCACGCCGTGAGTTTTTGGAAATAGGGTTTTTCAAATTCAGCGGCGAGTATGGGCCGCCAGCTTTCGGCAATTTTAACCATGGAGGAAGAGGAAGAATAAAAGAGAAAACCCGCGCAACAACTAAACTATCGAGCCTCGCGTTGAGGCCTCAAAACCAAACATCCGGGGCCACTGTTGCCCCAGTAGCGTAATTTCGCCGGCCGCCGCTATGCCAACTACCACTACGCAGGGCGTAACCGTTACGGTTACGACCAACTACCTGCCCGACTACTCTAGCCCTTCTCAGGAACACTTTGTGTTTGCCTATCGCATTGATATTCGCAATGATAGCGAATATACTATTAAGCTCTTGCGGCGCCACTGGTACATTTCCGATGTCAACACCGGCGTGCGCGAGGTAGAGGGCGAAGGTGTGGTGGGCCGCCAGCCCGTGCTAGAGCCTGGCGAGACGCACCAGTACGTGAGTGGCTGCAATCTAAAATCGGGGGTAGGCAAAATGCGCGGCACTTACCTAATGGAGCGCGTAGCCAACGCGGAACAGTTTCGGGTTAACATTCCCGAGTTTACGCTCATGGTACCGTTCCGGATGAATTGATATTTTAGTTGTTGGCTGCTTGCTAGTAGCTGTTAGCTTTTGTTGAAGGGCTCAGCTAAGAAAAGTTAGTAGCTAACAGCCGGGAGCTAACAGCTAAAAATTTGCACCAACTTCTCGCTTATCTCCGCCACTGGCTACTGCGCTCGGGCAATGCCCACGGGCTGCACTCGCCCTTCGTGTTTGGGCTCTACACTACCGTTATCCGACACGACGGCGATTTTGGCGCCTACCCCCTCGTGGAGAAGCGACGGCAGGAACTACTGGCCAGCGACCAAGTGCTGGACGTAACTGATTTTGGGGCGGGCTCGCAAGTAGCTGGGGCCAGTGGCCGGCGACGGGCCGTACGGGCCATCGCGCGCCACGCGGCCAAGCCGCCGCGGCTGGCGCAGCTGCTGTTTCGACTGGTCAATTACTTTCAGCCCGCTACTATCCTAGAACTGGGCACTTCGCTGGGCCTCACCACGGCCTACCTGGCGCTGGCCAATTCGCGCCACCAGGTCATCACCTTTGAGGGCTGCCCCAATACGGCCGCGGTGGCCCGCGATACGTTCGAGCGCCTGGCAATCAAGAATGTGCGCGTGGTGGAAGGCAACCTCGATACGACCCTGCCCGCCACGCTGGCCGGCTTGACCAAGCCCGTCGATTTCGTGTTTTTCGACGGCAACCACCGCTACGAGCCCACGCTGCGCTACTTCGAGCAGTGCCTGGCCAACGCGCACGAACACAGCGTGTTCGTGCTCGATGATATCCACTGGTCGGCTGAGATGGAGCAGGCCTGGGCCGCTATCAAGGCGCACCCGGCCGTTACCCTCACGGTCGATTTATTCTACGTGGGCTTAGTCTTTTTTCGAAAAAAGCAGCCGCGCCAGGACTTCTGGCTACGGTACTAACCATGGGGCTAAGTAGTTCTAGCGTCTGCTAGGTGCACTCGTCACAAGCTAGTTTGCGAAAAGGGGTAGGATTTGTTCGGCGACAGGTGGAAGTAGGCCCCATATCCTGCATCAGAAGTTATAGCATTGCCTTAGGCCATGAGGCCCTGCGGGTCGATGTCGCCGCTGGGCCGCACGGCCTCCCGCACGCGGGTGAGGCGCTGCAACAGGGCTTCGAGCTGGTCGAGGGGTAGCATATTGGCGCCGTCGGAGAGGGCGGTGGCGGGGGTAGGGTGCGTTTCGATAAACAGACCGTCGGCGCCCACGGCGATGGCGGCTTTAGCAATGGTTTCGATGAGGGCTGGCTGGCCGCCAGTTACGCCGCTGGCCTGGTTGGGCTGCTGCAGCGAGTGCGTCACGTCCATCACCACCGGCACGCCGAAGCTGCGCATGGTGGGCAGGTTGCGAAAATCGACTACCAAGTCGCTGTAGCCAAATGAGTTGCCGCGATCGGTGAGGATGACGTGCGGGTTGCCGGCGCCCTGCACCTTGTCCATAGCCCAGCGCATGGCCTCGCCGTTCAGGAACTGGCCTTTCTTGATATTCACCACTTTGCCCGTTTTGGCAGCCGCTACCAGCAGCTCGGTCTGGCGGCAGAGGAAAGCCGGAATCTGGAGCACGTCCACGTACTCGGCGGCCAGCGCGGCTTCGTCCGACTCGTGGATGTCCGTCACGGTCGGCACCCCGATTTCGCGCCCTACTTTTTGCAGAATGCGCAGCGCCGTTTCGTCGCCGATGCCCGTAAACGAGTCGAGCCGCGAGCGGTTGGCCTTGCGGTACGAACCCTTGAAAATATACGGAATCTGGAGCTTGTCGGTGATGTGCTTGATGCGCTCGGCAATACGCAGGGCCATGTCCTCGCCCTCAATGACGCAGGGCCCGGCCATCAGAAAAAACTGGCCAGAATTGGTGTTGCGGAAGTGGGGTAGGGCCTGGGCGAGGGAAGTAAGCATGAGAAGTGAAAATACTGATTATAAGTTGATAAGGAACAGCATGCTGGGCTTGCCAATGTATGCTGTTCTACGTTAACCTAGAGGTTAGAAACGGGTTTCTCCAGGCAAATAAACAGCTCGCGCCCGGCGCGGGCGGGCAGCGAGTTGGTGGCAGTTTCGAAGTGCAGGAACTGGAAATACGGCGCGAAGTAGGCCTGGTACTCGGCGCGGCTGCCGCCGAAAGGCGGCTCGGCGGCGTTCGGGAAAGCGGTATCGAAGAGCAAGCCTACTAGCCGGCCGCCAGGCCGCAGCAGCGCGGCGCACTGCCGGGCGTAGGCGGGCCGCAGGGCCGGGTCGAGGGCACAAAAGAAGGTTTGCTCGATAAGTAAGTCGAACGGCTCGGTGGGGGGTAGGGCAAAGAAATCGGCCTGCCAGAGATTTTCTTTCGGAAAGTCGGGCACCCGGTCGGCCAGCGCGGCCAGCGGCTCGGGCGCCAGGTCGGCCACCACCACGTGCCGGAAACCCAGGTGGTGCAGGTACTCGGCCTCGTAGGCCCGGCCGGCCCCCGGAATGAGAATGCGCGGCTGCCGCGCCACTAGTAGCTGGTCGAAGTAGGCGCGCAGTGGGGGGGTAGGGCCGCCGGCGTCCCAGCCAGCGCGGCCCGGAGTAGCGTAGCGGGCCTGCCAATAGGCCGCGTCGAAGGGCGGAAAAACCGTTTGCACAGGAGCTAAGAATACCGAGCGGCAGTAGCCGATTAAAAATTACGCCTATTTTTACCCGGCGCAAAGGTAGGTAGCACCCAGGCTGGCCCTGGCTATCGCTTTGCATTCTGCCACTTTATCCACCCAGTCCCCCTCTTTATGGAGCCTAAACAGGAATTTCCCGAACCCCGCCAAAACAACAGCCGCGTCTTGCTTTGGGTCGCCCTCGTGCTCGTGCTGCTGGGTATAAACGGGGTGCTCTTTTACCTGAACTCGCAAAAAAAGACCGAGAACGAGCAGCTTACCACGCAAGTGCAGGCCAAGGATACCAAGCTGCAAGAACAGATTAAAGAATACGAGGACCTGAAGGCCAGCTACGAGCGCCAAAGCCAGGACCTGCAGAAGCTGGGCCTGAGCAACGACTCGCTCAATACCCGCATTGCTAGCATCAACGCCGACTTGCTGAAGCTGCGCTCGTTTAAGGCGGGCTCGTTTTCGGTGGCGCAGCAGCAGTTGTTTAAGCAGCGCGCGCTTAACCTAGAAAGCCAACTCCGGAAAAAGGATGAGCAGATTGCCGACCTGAAAAAGTCGAACGAAAACCTCTACACCGAAACCACGACCCTGAAGGAGCGGCAGAACAAGTTGACCGACACCATCAGCACCATCGCCAAAACCAACCGCGACCTGAGCGACAAGGTGACGGTAGCCTCGCGCATTCAGGCCGGCAATATCCACGTGAGCGTGCTCAACAAGCGCGACAAAGAGAAGGAGGATGACAAGGAGGAGTTTAAGGCCCGTAAGGTGGACCGCGTGAAGGTGAGCTTTGGCCTGGCCCGCAACGACGTGACGGCCAAGGACACCAAAACTATCTACATGCGCATCTTGGAGCCCGACGGCGCGGCCCTCTACAACCTGAGCACGGGCGGCGGCACCTTCACTGTAGACGGCCAGGAGGCTTTTTACACCATGAAGCAGGACGTAGTATTCGACAACAGCAAGCAGGCCCTGAATTTCATCTATGCCAAAGGCGGTGACTACAAAATCGGCCAGCACACGGTCGAGCTCTACGAAGGCGGCGCCCTGATGGGCAAAACCACATTTACGCTGAAATAGACCGCGGATTTAACGGATTAACCTGATTTCGCGGATACGCCTGCTGCGCAGGTTAACTACGTAGACGGTAAGAGAACGGCCTGTTGCATTGTTGCGGCAGGCCGTTTTTTGGTACTTATTGCATGATGAAGGATGTATTAGTAAGCTGGAGCGGTGGCAAAGACGCGGCGCTGGCGCTGTACCACGCCCTGCGCGACCCGCGCTACCAAGTGGGGCACCTGCTCACGAGCGTAACCCTGCCAGCCGAGCGCGTGGCGATGCACGGCGTGCGGCTAGCGCTGCTCGAAGCCCAGGCGGCGCGCATCGGCCTACCCCTCACGCAAGTGCGCTTGCCCGAAATGCCCGGCATGGCGGAGTACGACCAGGCCCAGCTGGCCACGCTGGGCACGTTGCGGGCGCGCGGAGTAGAAGCCGCTTTCTACGGCGACATTTTTCTGGAAGACCTGCGGGCCTACCGCGAGCAGCAGCTGGCGCGAGCGGGGCTGCGCGGCGAGTTCCCGCTGTGGCAGCGGCCAGGCGCCGAGCTGCTGCGCGAATT
>CAZZDR010000057.1:14085-15508 GCA_964652535.1 uncultured Hymenobacter sp.
CGGCGGCGAGCTACTGCTTACTCTACCTTTTGTGCGACTTTTGTTATCCAACCTTTCGTCGCGCCTTCGTTTGCTTACTAAAAAATACCTGTGGCTGCTACTGTTGCTGGCAGCCCCGCTGCTGGCCCCGGCCCAGCACCGCCCGGCCCGCCGGCCGCACCCGCGCCACGCGGCACCTACCCCCCCTAAAATAGCCAAAGTTGGCCAGCAGCCGGCTTTTTTGCGCTACCTGCACTCGACTTGGGTAGATAGCCTGATGCGCACGCTTACGCCCCGGCAGCGAGTGGCGCAGTTGTTTATGCTGGCTGCGTATTCTAACAAGCCTGCTATTTACCAAGACTCGATTTCGACGCTCATAAAGGATTATGGCATTGGGGGGCTCATCTACTTTCAGGGTGGGCCGGTGCGGCAGACGCGACTGCTGAATCGTTTTCAGCGCGAGAGCCGGGTGCCGCTGCTGGTGGCCATGGATGGCGAGTGGGGCGCCGGCATGCGCCTAGATAGCGTGCTGCGCTTCCCGTACCAAATGACGCTCGGCGCGGCGCCGGCCGCCGACTCGGCGCTCCTCTACGACATGGGCCGCGAGGTGGCGCGGCAGTTTACGCGGCTGGGCATGCAAGTCAATTTTGCGCCGGTGGTCGATGTCAATAACAACCCCGCCAACCCGGTTATCGGCTTCCGCGCGTGGGGCGAAAACCCGGCTGCCGTAGCCCGCCTGAGCCGGCTGTATATGCGCGGCATGCAGGATGCGGGCGTGCTGGCCGTGGCCAAGCACTTTCCGGGCCACGGCGACGTGGATGCCGACTCGCACCTGGGCCTGCCGGTGGTGCGCGTAGACCGCGGCCGGCTCGATTCGCTGGAGTTGCCGCCTTTCAAAAGCATGATTGCCAACGGTATTGGGGGCATGATGGTGGCGCACCTCAACGTGCCAGCCCTAGACACCATGCGTGGGCCCAGCACCTTGTCGAAACCCATCGTGACGGGGGTGCTGCGCCAGCAGCTAGGCTTTCGGGGAGTAGTCTTCACCGATGCTATGAACATGAAGGGCCTCACCAACTTAGTGCCGCCCGGCGAGGCCGAAGTGCGGGCGCTGCTAGCCGGCAACGACGTGCTGGAGTTCAGTAAAAACGTGCCGCTGGCCCTCACCAGCGTGCTGGCCGCCGTGGATAGCGGGCGCATTTCGCAGGCGCGCATCGACGAAAGCTGCCGGCGTGTGCTGGCCCTCAAGCAGTGGGCTGGCCTGCGGAAGCGGCCAATTATCAGCGAGCAAAATCTATTGGCCGACCTCAACCCGCCGCACGCTCGCTACCTGGCCCACCGCCTTACCGAGCACAGCCTCACGCTGCTACGCAACCAGCGCAGCTTGCTACCCTTGCAGCGGCTCGATACGCTGCGCTTGGCTACCCTGGTGCTGGGCGGCGAG
>CAZZDR010000058.1:0-15463 GCA_964652535.1 uncultured Hymenobacter sp.
GCCACGGCCGCCACGCTGGGCCTCATCCCACTGGCCATCGGCCTGAACATCGACTTCTACGAGCTCTTCAATTCGGGCAACCCGCACTTCTTCTTGGGCGGCGAATCGGTGGTGTTCTGGGGCCCGCTAGCCTGGACAATAATTTTTGGGTTAACGTTTGCAACCCTTATCACTCTGCTGGTAGTCCCGGTCATGTATCTCCTTAATGAGAAGCTGCGGGCCCGCATCACCGGCCGTGACTACAACTCGCCGCCTCCCCGCGCCGAAGTAGACCACGAGGAGGTAGAAGCCGCCACCCCAGCAGTACTGGCCTAATTAAGTAGCACACGCGTCGGTTTCTTCGGCCTACCCCCGGTGGCTGCAAGAAACCGACGACACGCTCCGTTACCCCTACCCTACTCTATCTCACGCTTTTTTCTGCAAAAAGTATGTTTACCACCATTTCTACTACCGCGCCTACCAAAGCCATCGAGCAACAGGTATTGCGGATTATCAGCAAGCGCAAAGCCATCAAGGCCGTGCGCCTGCGTCGCACCGCCAGCCTCAGCCGCGACCTACGCTTCGACACCGTAGACCTGGTCGATATCATCCTGGAGTTGGAACGTAACTTCCACATCACGGTGCCCGACGAAGTCCCTTTTTACACCGTTGGCGACTTTGTGCGTTACGTCACGGCCCACGCCGCATAGATCTAGGCCACTGATTCAGCTGGATTTTGCGGAGGATTCGTTCTCCGACCTTATCAAATAGAAATGACACTAAAAAAGGCTGCTCTCTCGAGCAGCCTTTTTTGGTAGGTAGCGGTCGTTGGCGGCCGTCCACAAAATCCGAATCATTCGAAAAATCCGGCGGAATCCATGGTTCAGAAAAGGCTAGCGAACGTTGCCGCCGCTGTCGTTGTGCTGGTCGCGGTTGCCGTCGCGCGAGCCATCGCTCACCTTGGATATATCATCGCCCTGCGGCGTGGGCAGGGGGCCGTCGGGACCGATGTCGTGGATGGGCTCGGTGACTGACGAGGTAGGCGAGCCGAGCCCGGCATCGGTAGCCGACTGGCCAGAGCCGGCCGGGGCAGTAGGCAGGTCGGTGGTACCTGCGCTTTTAAACGACTGATTGGTGGTAGCACCCAAGGAACGCGGGCCGGCAGTGGATGGCGCACCGGGGGCAGGCGCCGCACCACGATTAGCAAACAGCTCGTCATCCGAAACCACTGTGGCGGCCTTGGTCAATTCCCACTCGTGAAACTTATCCAGCTCGTGCTTGATGGACGTCGAGAACCACGCCACCAGCGCCATATCGTCGAGCAGGCCCACTACCGGAATAAAGTCGGGAATAAGGTCAATCGGCGACAGGAAGTAGATGAGCACCGCCACGGCGGCTACCACCGTCGAGGTAGGCACGCCCGTATACTCGCCCGCCGCGCTTAGCTTGATGAGGCGGAACAGGCTTTGCAGCGTTTCCCAGGCTTCGTGGGCCAGGGTGCCAAGCTCTTTTTTCTCGCGGGCCTTGTTAAAGGAATCCACTAGCAAGGTTTTGAGGCGGCTGGGCTGTTTGATATAGCTCTCGGCAGCGGCCAAGAATTTCTTGAAGAGAACCGAGCCAGCGATGTCGGTGCCAGATGGGGCGGAATTATGGGTAGTAGCCATGCAAAAAAAGGGTGCAAAAAGTAGCGCGGCGCAGCCGCAAGTGCTTGTTAAGAGCCGTTTACTGCATTCGTCGCATCTGAGTTATCCGCACACAAAAAAACGGCTGCCAGCGCGCACGCCGAAAGCCGTTTATCTGGGTTTCTTACCAAGTAATGGGGGGTAGGGCCCGCGCTTTTAGTCGGGGCTAGCAGTAGCGGCAGCCGACAGCAGTTCGGCAGTTTCGGCGGGGGTAGCGTCGGGCGACAGCGCTTCGGTGCCCGCCACGCGGCCCGCCGCGTAGAAGTTGTGCTGGTAATAAGGTTGGTGCAGCGAGCTCACCATCACGCCACCGTTGCAGGCTGCGTGGGCAAACTTACCATCTTTCAGGTAGATGCCTACGTGGTAGATAGCGCCCTTGCCGTGGCGAAAGAATACCAAGTCGCCGGCCTTCATATCGGTTTTGGCCACGTGCTGCACAGCCGTAAACATCGAGCGCGAGCTACGCTTGAGCGTGATGCCGTACACTTTCTGGAATACCTGCGTCACGAAGCCCGAGCAGTCGGTGCCCCGGCGCGAGTTGGCGCCGTAGCTGTAGGGTGTGCCCAGCCAGTTGGTGATGGTTTGCAGCAGGCTTTGGTTCTCGGTGTGGGCCAGGTGCACGCCCAGCGTCTGGGCATAGTAGCCATAGGCCAGCGAATCGCGCGAGGCCGTAACAGCAGCTGGCTCATCGCCGGTGGCTGGAACCGCCAGCCGCTCGGAGCCAAGTACTCCTGCCAACAAAGATGCCTCGGCGAGGGCCGGGGCCGAGGCACCAGCCGAAGCCGGGGCATCGGGCATTTTATCAAAGCAAAAAGAAAGCGCCAGGGAAGCAGCGGCGAGGCAAGATAGCAGGATGTTTTTCATTGTCCGTCGTTGGGGTGGGCACCGGCAGCGCCCTACAAGCTGGCCGCCGGGTAGCAAAAATGGGGTAGTCTGTTGCGCTAGGCAGGACTGCGTGAGCAGCGGGGGTTAGGAGTAAGTGAAGCTGATCAACTACCTTTTTATTGAAAAGCAAGTGGGTAGTGACCAGCCAAAGCTAAGCACTAAAGAATGAAGCACCCCACCTTTTTAGCGATAAAGTACTAATATTCTTCATAAAGTACAGTATAAAGATTGAAATTTATTGTTTGCCCTGCAACTATGGCTTCTCCACCTGCGTAGCTTAGCCCGAATTTTATACAATGAACCAGCCCCGAACTTTCGTCAATTCTCCCCTGGCGCGCATCGCGCGCTTGGTGCTGGGTGGGGCGCCCCGCGTGGCCATGGTCATCGGCAAAACGGTACACTTGAGCGGCGCTACCCGCGCCGATTTCTTGGCCGACCCCGAGTGGGTAGCACACGAAGAAGTGCACTTGCGCCAAGTGCGCGACCTGGGTCTACCCCGCTTTCTGTGGCAATACCTCATCGAGTCGGCACGGGTAGGCTACTACCAAAACCGCTTTGAGGTGGAGGCACGCGAAGGAGCCCGGCACCATATGCTGGCCCGGGCTACGGAGGCGGCTCGGCAAGCCGCCGCTTCTATTAGTTAAGTCGCGGCCGAAAGGCTACAGCTGGGCCAGGCGGCCGCCGTCCACAGTCAGGGTACTGCCGTTGATGAAGTTAGCTTCGTCCGAAGCTAGGAAGCAAATGGTGGCGGCCAGCTCGTCGGGCGTGCCGATCTGGCCCGTGATGACTTCGGTACCGTCCATTACGTTGGGGTTACTGCGCAGCATGGGCGTCTCGACAGCGCCGGGCGCCACAGCGTTGATACGGGCCTGGGTATAGGGCACCTCCAGGCTGAGGCCGCGCACGAAGGCTTCGAGGCCGCCCTTGCTGGTGGCGTAGGGCGCCACGTTGGGGGTGCTCTGGAAGGCGTGCACCGAGCTCACGGCCACCACGGCGCCGCCCTTCATGTGCGGCACGCAGAGCTGGCAGAGTCGGAACAGCGCCCGCAGGTTTACATTCATCACGCGGTCCCAGTCGGTGGGGTCCAGGTCCAGGATGGGCGTGAAGGTCATCATGGCCGCGTCGTTTATCAGGATATCGATGCGCTGGTAGCGCGCCAGCGTGGTTTCGACGGCATGCACCAGGTCGGAGTCGTGGCCCACATCGGTTTTGATGAACAACGCCTCGCTACCCCCTGCTCTTATTTCGGCCTCCACAGCGTGGCCAGCTTTTACCTCGCGGCCCAGGCAGATAACGGTTGCCCCTTCGCGGCCCAGGCGCACGGCCGTGGCCCGGCCAATGCCAGAGGTAGCACCCGTAACCAGGCAGACTTTATTCTGAAAACGAAACATAAACTACTGCGATAAAGAGGAGGTTGCGCAAGGGAAACGGGTGGCGCAAGCAGTTGTTTGGAATAAAAGGGGCAAAGCTGGCTGTCGTGCTTAGTCAGGGGTTTTATTAACAGCCAATGAAGCGCAGGTGTCGTATAGACGAGCTATGACCACGACTTGCCTGGCGCTGCTGGCCGCCGACATTCTGCCGTTTGACTGGCAGCGCCTTTTTGTCTCCGACCAAGCCCCAACCAGCTTTCTATGGGAAGTAGTTGTGCGCAGCATCTTCGCCTTTGGGCTCACCATCGGGGCACTACGCATCACGGGCAAGCGCGGGGTGCGGCAGCTTTCGTTGTTTGAGTTTGGGCTGATACTCGTGCTGGGCTCGGCAGCCGGCGACGCCACCTTTTACCACGATGTGCCGCTGCTGTACGTGGTGGTAGTTTTTGCAGTAGTAATGGCGCTCTACGTGCTCTTTAATTACCTCATCGATAAATACCCGCGCATCGAGCGGCTCTTTGAGGGCGCACCCGAGCTTATTGTTATTAATGGTGAAATCGACCTGCCGGCCTTTATCAAGGCTAGTCTCACGGCGCAGGAGCTGTTTGGGCAGCTGCGCCAACACCAGGTAGAGCATCTGGGCCAGGTACGCCGCCTGTACTTGGAAGCCACGGGCGAAATCAGCGTTTATTTTTTTGAGCCGGCCGACGAGCGGCCCGGCCTGCCCATTTGGCCCGAAATCTACCACAAGCCCCTTTTTCACTTGCCCGTCGCGGAGGAGTATGCCTGCCACGCCTGCGCGGCTGTGCACGAGCTGCCAGCGGGCCCTACCCCCTCCGAATGCCCCCGCTGCCACCAAGCTAAGGGCTGGCTGCCGGCCTGCGCCACCCCACGCACGGCGTGAGGGCGCAACCCCACGGGCGTTACTTACGAATACCCCGCCAAGCAAGCGGCCCGCGCGCCGGCTGTGGTCTTTCACTTAGCTCCTTTTCCTTATGAACCCCACCAGCAACACGCCAAACGGCTCGCCCGCTCTTGGCCAGCCCCAGTTCGGCACTTCCACTTCTATCCCTACCCCCCCTGCCGGAGCCCAAGATTATACGCAAAAGGTGAGCGATGGCATTCAGGCCGTGCTCGATAGCGGCAAACAGACCCTCGATAGCAGCAAAAAGTGGCTCGATGACAGCGACCTGGCCGACAAAGCCAAGGAGTTGCCCCAGAAAGCCAAGGACCTCGGCAACCAGGCTCTGTCAACCATCAATGGCCTGACTACGACCCAAAAAGTAGTAGGCGTGAGCCTGCTCACGGCGGGTATTGCGTTCTTGATTACCCGCAAAGCCAAGAAGAAGCGCGAAGACGGCGAATATCGCCTGAAAGACCGCCGTTCGCCATTCGCCAAAAAGTCGAAGGGTGCACCAGAGGACCGTGGCCCGCGCGCCCAGCAGCGCCCCTGGGGCAGTAGCCGCTACGGCTCGACTGCCGCACCAGCTACCGGCAAAGGCCGCGTAGTGGCTGGCAGCGGCCCCCGGCACGAGCACCCCGACCACCAGCGCGACCACGGCCAGCGCCCTACCCCCTCCGCACCGGGCCAACGTCGCGACCAAGGCCCAGCCTCGGGTAGCCGCTACGACGCTGGCACCTCGGGCAGCCAGAACCCTAACAACCTCGACCAGCTTACTAGCGCGTATTAGGTGGTAAATTAACAAGTAGGTACTGATAGCGAAGCAGATACTTTGCTTCTTTTAACGCTTACTTCCTGAAGGGGCCGACTGCACGCGCAGCCGGCCCTTTTGGCGTAAACTTGCCGCACCTATGCTCTTTTATACCGTCATGAAGCCCGTGGTGCGCGTAGGGCTGCGCGTGTTTTTTCGGCGCCTCGAAGTGCGCCACCGCGAGCGCCTGCGCCTGCCCGGCCCACTCATGCTGTGCAGCAACCACCCCAATACGCTCATGGACCCGCTCGTGACGGCTGTGCAGCGCCACCAGCCCATTGCATTTTTGGCCAAGAGCACGTTTTTCAAAAACCCCATCCTCGGCGCCATCATGCGCTCGGGCAACTGCATTCCTATCTACCGGCGGCAAGATGCGGAAGGTGCAAGCGGTGGCCCTACCCCCGACCAACTAGCCGCCAACAACGAAGCTAGTTTTGGCCGCTGCTACGACTACTTAGAGCGCGGTGGCACGGTTATGATTTTTCCGGAAGGCACCAGCGTGAGCGAGCGCCGGCTGCGGCCGCTCAAGACTGGGGCGGCCCGCATTGCGCTAGGCACCGAAGCGCGCCATGACTTCAAGCTGGGCCTGCGGCTGGTGTGCGTGGGCACCAACTACTTCGACCCCAGCCGTTTCCGCTCCGATGTACTACTTAATGTGGCGCCACCCATCGTGGTGGCTGAGTATGCCGACCGCTACCGCCAAGACCCCGAGGCGGCCGCCGACGAGCTGACCGAGGAAATCCGCCGCCGCCTTACGCGCCGCCTCGTCATCAGCCGCGCCGCCGAAGACGACCAGTTGGCCCAGCAGGTCGAGCGCACCTTTGGCGACCACCTCAACCCCGACGATGACCCCACCACACTTTACGACAACTTCCAGCTCAGCCGCACGCTGCTCGATGCCGTGGCTTGGTTTGAGCAGTACGATGCGAGCCGGCTGGCCACCCTGCGCCAAGCGCTGGGCGCCTACCTGGCGGCGCTAGAAAGCCACCGGCTCGACGACGATGCCCTCGACCAAAGTCAGCGCCCTGGCACCAGGCTAGCCGATTACCTCAATCTAGTATTGGGTTTCCCAGTGTGGCTCTACGGGTTTATTACCAACTACTTGCCGTATAAGCTACCGGCTGAAGTAGCCCACCGCGCCACCAAGGAAACTGAGTTTATCGCGGCCATTATGCTGGGGGTAGGGATGGTAACCTTTCCGCTAGCCTATGCCCTGGAGGCGGCCGCCGTGCAGCACTGGCTCACGCACGACTGGCGCCTTACCGCGCTCTTTCTCATTAGCTTACCCTTTGCTGGCTTCTATGCCCTAGGCTACTGGCAGACCCTAAGTGCCCGCCTACGGCGCTTCCGGGTGCGGCAGTTGCCAGCCGCCACGCTCACCCAGCTGCAAGGCCAGCGCGCCACCGTGCTGCGCCTGCTCGACGAGGCACAGGCTGCTTACCTCGGCAAGGGGGGGTAGGGCTGGCCCAGCCGCTCCGCAGTTGGGCCAGCCCTACCCCTATTCGTCCAGGTATTGGTGCACGAACTTGATGGCCATGCTGCCTTCGCCCACGGCTGAAGCCACGCGGGCCATGGCGCCGGCGCGGCCATCGCCGGCGGCGAAGAGGCCGGGCACGCACGTTTCGAGCAGGTAGGGCTCGCGGTCCTTTTTCCAGGCCGTTTTATAGCGTGGGTCTAGCACCAGGTCGCGGCCGGTGAGCAGGTAGCCTTTGGGGTCGCAGAGGGCCAGGTGGCACACCCACTCGGTGCTGGGCTTGGCCCCGATGAAGATAAACAACGCCCGGGCCGGCCGCTTTTCGGGCTCGCGGCCTTCTTGCTGAATCACCACCGCTTCGAGCGAATTTTCACCGCACGCCTCCCGCACCTGGGTGCGGGGCAGGATTTCGATGTTCGGCGTTTGGCTAATCTGCTCGATAAGGTAGGCCGACATACTGGCCGCCAGGTTATCGCCCCGAATGACGATGAACACCTGCGACGCATACGTAGACAGGTACATAGCCGCCTGCCCCGCCGAATTGCCCCCACCGATGATGTACACAGGCTGCGCGCTGCAGCTGCGCGCCTCGGTGCGCGCCGCCCCGTAGTACACGCCCGCCCCGCTGAGGCGCGCCAGCCCCGGCGCATCGAGCACGCGGTAGCTCACGCCGGTGGTGAGCACCACAGCGCGGGCCTTTATCTCGGTTTTATCGCCTAGGGTCAGCACCTTGTAGCCATCCTGAATGCAGAGGTCCAGCACTTCTTGCGGAGCCATAAACTCGGCCCCGAGGCGCGTAGCCTGGCTCCAGGCGCGGTGCGCCAGCTCGGCCCCGCTGAGGCCAGTGGGGAAGCCCAGGTAATTCTCGATGCGCGACGAAGAGCCGGCTTGCCCGCCGGGCGTTTGACGCTCGATGATGAGCGTTTTCAGGCCCTCCGAAGCGCCGTATACGGCGGCGGCCAGCCCGGCCGGCCCGGCTCCAATTACGACCACGTCGTACAGCTCTTGCTTGGCCTCGACCAGCAGGCCCAGGTGCCGGGCCAGCTCCGACTTGTCGGGCTTAGCTATGGCCTTGCCATCGGCACAGATGACTACCGGCAAGTCGTCGGACGTGAAGCTGTTGGCTTCGAGCAAGACCTTGGCTTCTGCATCTTTCTCAAAATCAAGCCACTGATAGCCCACCATGTAGCCGCTGAGAAAATCCTTGAGCTCGTGCGAAAGCGGCGACCACTGAAAGCCGATGAGCCGTAAGCCCGCAAACGCCGGCCGGTAAGCGGCCTGCCAGCTAGCCAGCAAGTCGTGCAGCGTGGGGTAGAGCAGCTGCTCGGGCGGGTCCCAGGGCTTGAGCAGGTAGTAGTCGAGCTGCGCCGAATTGATGGCCTTGATGGCCGCCGTAGTGTCAGCGTAGGCGGTGAGCAGCACGCGCTTGGCTTCCGGAAACAGCTCGCGGGCGCGGGTCAGCACCTCTACGCCTTCTACCTCGGGCATGCGCTGGTCGGCCAGCACCAGGGCTAGCGGCTCGGCGCGGGCGCGCAGCTCGGTGAGGGTAGCAAGAGCTTCGGGCCCCGAGTTAACGCTCAGGATGCGGTAGTCTTGGCGAAACTCTTGGCGCAGGTCGCGGGTGATGGCCGCCAGCACCTGGGCGTCGTCATCGACGGTGAGGATAATCGGTTTTTTCATAAGAAGTTAGCTAACCGCCGGCAGCCACACCGAAAACTCAGTGCGGCCGGGTACCGAGGTGGCCTCTAGCCGGCCGCCGTGCTCCTGCACGATACGCCGGGCAATATCGAGACCCAGGCCGCTGCCTTCACCGGCCGGTTTGGTAGTGTAAAAGGGCTCGAACATATGGGCCAACACCTCGGCCGTGATGCCACTGCCGTCGTCAATGATACTAACGCACACGCCATCCGATTGCTTCACGGTTTGCACCACCAGCGTGCCGCCAGCAGGGGGTAGGGCATCAATAGCATTGTCTATAAGGTTGGTCCACACCTGGTTGAGCTGGCCTACCTCGGCGCTCACACGCGGCGCATCGGGGGCGTAGGCGCGGGTGAGGCGCACGTTTTTTTGGCGCAGGGCATGGTCGAAGATATTGAGGGTGCTGTCGAGGCCCGTGGCCACGTCGAGCGGCTCGCGGCCGCCAGCGCGGTCCATGTGCGAGTAGGTTTTCACGTTGCCGACCAGCGTGCTGATGCGCTGGCTCGCCTCGTGAATATCGAGCGTGAGGCGCAGCACCGACAAGTGGCTTTCGAGCCAGGCCAGCGCGGCCGGGCGGGCCGGCGCGGGCAGCGGCGCCACCAGCGGCGCCAGGGTAGCCGCGGTGTGGCCGGCATCGAGCAGGTTGGGCGCCAGCGCGTAGCCATCGGGGCAGCCCTGGGCTTCGAGCCAGTCGGCCAGCTCGTCTTCGCAGTCAGCGCGGGCCAGAGCCGAGCGGAGGGGTAGGGCCGTGGTGGGCACACCCGCCGTAAGCAGCATGGCTACGGCCTCGGCGGGCGGGCAGGCCAGCAGCAGATTTTTGAGCAGCACCGGCTTGTTTTTCAGTAGGTTGCGCAGCGTGTCGGCGGCGCGGGCGATGGCCGCGGCGGGGTTATTGAGCTCGTGGGCCAGGCCAGCCGACAGCTTACCCAGGGCGCGGAGCTTGTCGTCGCGCTCCTGACCACGCACCTCGTCGCGGGCGCGGTCGCTCATAATGCCGACCAGGCGCTGCACCAACTCGGGGCTCACCTGCTCCAGGGCCGGAAACTCGGTGCGGGGTAGCAAATACAAAACGGTTTCGCCAATCGCAATCCCTTCTCCCTTAATGATTTGCAGCCGTGAATACGGCAGTACGCCCGTGATATTGCCCGCCAAGACTCGGTAAACCGGTTCCGGTGCGCCGTTGCCGAGGCGAGAATACTGCATGCCTCCACGCACTATTCCCATCATCATTTCGGCTCGGTCGCCGGCGTGCACCACGCTTTCGCCATCGGCATACTGGCGCAACTCGCCGGCTTGCAGTAGCCAGGCCAGTACCTCGGCGGGCAGGTTTTGGAAGGCCGTGAGGGACGCCAGCGCGGCGGGGTTGGGAGGAAGTTGCTGAGCCATACGCGTAGTAACCAGCCGGCCGCGGCGAAGTTGGCGGCGGGGCGGCCAAGCAAGTTGCGCACAAAAGGCGACCCGCCCGCACCGTTGCTGGCCAGCGGGTGTTCTTTTGCACCGTGAGCACTGCCCCTACCCCCCCTCCACCGCCCAACCTGCTCACCCGCGAGCAAGTGCTGCGCGCCCTGCGCCTGGTAGAGCGTGAGGGCCGCCGCCTGCCCCCGAGCACCGTGTACGAGCTACTGTACCGGGGCCGCCGCTACCCGCCCCGCGCCGTGGCTGAGCTAGCCTACCGCCTGGCCCAGGCCAACCCGCAGGCGCGCTGGCCCCACGCCGCTGGCCAGCCCACCAATACGCTACTCGAAGCACTCGACTTCACCATCGCCGCCAAGCGCCCCATCTTGGCAGCAGGCTCGGCCCAAGACCACGAGCAGGCCGCCGAGCAGCAGGCCGAAAACCTCTATACCGGCCCCGAGGCGGCGCTCAACCATCTCGCGGTAGCCGAGCCCGGCGTAGCCTACGCCGCCCTACCCCCCTACACCGAAGCCGAAGCGCTGAACGAGCTTTTTAGTACTGATGCTGAGCTAACTGCCGCATTGGCGGGCCTGCGCCGCCGCCGGGCGCTGCTACTGCAAGGCCCGCCCGGCACTGGCAAAACCTACCTGGCCCGCCGCCTGGCCTGGCTGGTGCTGGGCGCCCAGGATGAGGGCCGCATCGAGCTGGTGCAGTTTCACCCCAGCTATGGCTACGAGGACTTTATGCTGGGCTTTCGGCCGGGACCCAAAGGGCAGTTTGGACTGGTGCCGGGGGTACTGCCGCTGCTGTGCCAGCGCGCCGCCCAAGACCCCGAGCGGCCCTATTTCCTGCTGATTGACGAGCTGAACCGGGGCAACGTGGCCCGCATTTTTGGTGAGTTTTTGCTGTTGCTGGAGCCCGACAAGCGTGGGCCCGCCCACGGGTTGCGCCTACCCTACGCCCCGCCCGCGGCGGCCCCGTTTTTCGTACCTGATAATCTGTACGTTATCGGCACGCTCAACCTAGCCGACCGCTCGTTGGCGCCGCTCGACTACGCGCTGCGGCGGCGCTTCGCTTTTGTGGCCCTACGGCCGCAGTTTGGCGCGCCGTTGCGCCAATTGCTGTCCAGCCAGCAAGTGCCCGCGCCGCTCATCGCGCTGCTCACCGAGCGCATGGCGGCCCTCAACCACGTCATTGCCGCCGACCCCGAGCTGGGGCCCGATTTTGAGGTGGGTCACAGCTACTTCTGTACGCCCCCTACCCCCCCCGATGCGGCCGAAACCAGCAGCTGGCTGCGCCTGATTTTTGAGCAGGAAATCGGGCCGCTGCTGGCCGACTACTGGCGCGAGCAGCCCGACAAAGCGGCCGCCCAGCTCCGCAAGCTGCTGGCCGACCTATAGCCACTGCTTATTACAGGCTCCTTTATTCATTGCTAAGCACGCAGTAACCCTGATTCCGCTCGCTACCCTTTACTATTTGCTGTGCTATGCCTGGCAGCGCCTGCCCGAGCCGGCGGTGCTGCAGGCCACCGAGGCTACGCCGTTTCAGCGCCCGCTGGCATTGCTGACCCAGATGCTGCTGCACGCCACGCGCCAGCTGCTGCGCCGCGGCCTACCCCTCAGCTTTAGTAGCATCGAGCAAGAAACCAGGGAGTTGCGTGGGCGCATTGCGCTCACGCCCACACTAGGCCGGGCACTGCTGCCCCAAGGCCGCGCCGTGTGCCGCTTCGACGAGCTGGGGCCCAACCAGCCGCTGCACCAGCTACTGGCCGGCACCCTAGCAGCGCTCGCGCCGCACCCCGGCCTACCCCTGGCCCTGCGCCGCGAGGTGAGCGAGGTGCGCCGCCGCCTGCCAGCCAGTGTGGTGCCGCTCGTACCGGCCGCGCCTGTGTTTGGCATGCTGCGCCGCCAACGCTGGGCGGCAGCCGAGGCGTTTTTGCTGCACCTATGTGAGCTGATTTTTGAAACGGCGCTACCAGCTCCGGCCGTGGGCAGCCGCGGGCGCTTCGCCGATTTTCGGCGCGACGAGCGGCTGATGGCGCGCATTTTTGAGCAGGCGGTGCGCAATTTTTACCGGCGCGAGCAGCGGCAGTACCGCGTATTTGCCGAAACTATTGCCTGGCAGGCCGAGGCAACTCACGCGCCCGACCTAGCCCTGCTGCCCACCATGCTCACCGACACGACGCTCGACAGCCCAGACCGCAAGATTATCCTCGATACCAAGTATTACGCCGCTGCCCTGCGCCCGCGCTACGACCAGGTGCGCCTCATTGCGCCGCACCTCTACCAACTCTTTGCCTACCTCCAAAACCTGCGCCCTACCCCCGGCCAGGCGCTCGAAGGCATCTTGCTATACCCGGCGGCCACGGCGGCCGTCGATGTGCGCTACGCGCTGGGCGGCCACCCGGTGCGCATCGTCACGCTCGACCTGCACCAGCCCTGGCCCGGCATTGCGGCCGACTTGCTGGCTTTGGTTGCCCCTCAGTAGCACACAAATTGCCTTTTCGGCAACTAGCACGAGGCAACTTATTCAGCTGCTTCGCTACTCTCTTTACTGCATGAAAACCTTCACTCTAGCAGCCCTGCATCCTATTCGGGATTTTCAATTTTTAACCGATTCTTCCGGTTTTGCGGTGGATAGCGGTGGGCAATTATATCAATTCGTAGGCAACACAAATACGCCCGTGGCTACCCCAGCGGGTTTTCGCATCTCTCATTTGCATTTCGTCACGTCTGAGTACGGGGCCATCGTAGGCAATGCCTTCGAGGGGCAGCCTACCCCAGCCCAAGGTAGCCTTAGTGGCTGGGGCATCTTACTTACGCTGGGGCTTTTGCTGCTTTCGCTTCGGCAGAAGCGGCTGCTACCTAGCCTGGCACTAGGGCTAATCAGCCTGGCCGGCGCCAGCATATTTTCCTGTAGCTCGGCCTGGCAAGCATACCGCCAGGCCGACCCCACCTCTTCGATTACGACGCTCATCACCCGCACGCAACTAGGGCCGGGTGGCTATCATTATTACCTCCCCAATAAAAAGCAAACGGCCTTTATCGCCACCACCCGCAACCGTGGCCTAGCATGGGAAACCCATCAGATTCCGACGAGCTTTTACACAACGGCCCTCACGGCTATCGGCCGTAATTTTTTAGTGGGTACCCACGCCAATGCCGAAGAAGGTAATGTAGCCTTACACGGCGACGGCGATATCTGGTTTTATGGCGCCGACACCACTTTCACTAAAGCGCTGGCACACAACACGCCCCAGCATCCGTACAGGCTTAGCGTGAGCCGGGGTATTAACGGCTTCGCCTTTTCAGCGTCTGATTCACTGCTGCTCGTTTTTGGCACCGACCGCATGCCTACCTTCCCTGCCAATGAGCTGAGCTCGACGGAGGGCAATATTTATGCGCTGCCACTTAGCCTGCAACCTCGGGCCAAGCTGCTTGATGTGCCCGATACCGTGGCCGTGCACTCGCTTGCGCAGGCGGGTACTGGCGAGCTGTGGGCAACGCTCGAAAACCGTAAGCCGCGCGTGGCGCACGGCCGGCTGTACTACGTGCCGCTGCCCACCAAAGCCCTGCTCAGGCTGCGCCACGGTCGCTGGCAAGTAGTGCCTGTAGGTGAAGCTAGTAGCTTCGAACAAGTCATTTTTTTGCCGGGCACGCGCACCGGCTACTTGCTCACGGCTACGGGTGAAGTTCTGGCTACCCAAAACGACGGCGACACCTGGCAACAGTGCAAGCTCAATGGCATTCGCCAGCTCCGGCCTTTTGGCAGCACGCTAGCTTTGCTCCGGCACGACAACGAACTACTGCTGCTCAACTAATTGGGCACTAAAAAAGGCCTGCGCATTGCTGCGCAGGCCTTTTTTGGAATAAACTCCCGGGCCGAAGCCCGGGGGCAATTACATTTTCTTGGTGGTATCAGCAGCAGCACCAGCGGGAGCGGTGGTAGCATCGGCAGGAGCAGTCGACATGGTCGAAGCCGAGTCGGTGGTCATGGTCGAAGACGACTCCGTGGTAGCAGGCGTAGTGGTAGTGGTTTCGGTCGTAGCGGTTTTCGACTCGCACGAAGTCATGCCGATAACCAGGAACAGAGCGGATACTTTCAGGAGGTTGTTCATCTTGAGGTAAATTTGAAGGAGGATTAACAGAAATCTGCCCTTAATGCCCGCGCTACGGAGAGGTAACCCGGCGGTTGCAAAAAAATATTTAAAAAAAACTAATGGGTTACTACCACCCGTTAGTCGGCATTAAGTCCCGAAGCGAATGAACATGGATAGCACTACGGCGCTGGCCGCCGACGCTCAGCTCATTAAAGCCATCGAAGGCGGCGATGAGCGGGCCCTCAGCCAGCTTTACCGCCTGCACTGGCCGATGGTATCGCACTTTGTGCTGCAGAATAGCGGCACCGAGGACGATGCCCGCGATGTGTACCAGGAGGGCGTGATGGTGTTTTATGAAAAAGTGCGCGAAGGCTCGTTAGAGCTCAGCTGCCAGATTAAAACCTACCTCTACGCTGTGTGCCGCCGCCTGTGGCTCAAGCGCCTCACCTCTAAAAGCCGGCTGCACGGTGTGCGCCTGCTCGACGAGGAAGAATACGGCCCCTACCTCAACACCGGGGCCGAGGATGATGTGCAGGAAGCCGAGGAGCGCGACCGGCGCTTTGCCACGATGAGCGAGGCCCTTACTCATCTGGGTGAGCCTTGCCGCTCGCTGCTCGAAGGCTTTTATCTGCTCGACAAATCGATGCTAGACCTCACGGCCGAGCATGGCTACACCAATGCCGACACGGCAAAAACCCAGAAGTACAAGTGCTTAACCCGCCTGAAGAAGTTGTTTTTTGCTAGTTATAAAGAAGCTTAAGTCATTAGTTATTGCCGCGCTACGCTCGCAATGACAAATGGGATTAAGACCCCACCTGAAAGATGCAAACCGAAGCCGATTACTACGCCCTCTTCGAGGCTTACCAGCGCGGTGAGCTGGCGGCTGGCGCGCGGGCCAGCCTAGAAGCACGGCTCGGGGCCGAGCAGCGGCTAGGCCAGCTCTACGCCGAGTACCTGGACCTGACGGGCACACTCACGGCCTACGGCGAGCGCCGCCGCACCCGCCAAACCATCAGCGGCCTGCACGAGGCCATGCTGGCTGCCGAGGCTACCCCCGCCTTTGAGGAGAAGGAAAGTGGCGGTTTGGCATATGCCGTGAACCCGCGCCTGAGCCTCTCGCGCACCGAGCAGAAGCTGCGTGAGTTTTGGAGCGGGCACCGCGCTACGGT
>CAZZDR010000059.1:0-15463 GCA_964652535.1 uncultured Hymenobacter sp.
TGTTCCCCAAAGACTACCACTACGAGGTGCAGGTAATGATTACCCTCATCTCGGCTGATAAAGAAGTGCAGCCCGACGCGCTGGCCGCCTTGGCCGCCTCGGCTGCGCTCTCAATTTCGGATATTCCGTTTGCGGGCCCGATTTCAGAAGTACGCGTAGCCCGTATCGACGGTCAGTTTCAAATTAACCCGAAAACTTCGGACTTGGCCCGTGCCGACATGGACTTAATGGTTGGCGCCACTGCCGATTCGGTAGCCATGGTGGAAGGTGCTATGAAGGAAGTGAGCGAGGAAGAGATGGTAGCTGCCATCGCTTTCGGCCACGAAGCCATCAAGGCCCAGTGCCAGCTGCAGAAGGAGCTAGCCGAGGCAGTAGGCCGCACGCCCGAGTCGCAGCCTCGCGAGTATCCAAAATACGAGGAAAACGAAACGTTGAAGCAGCTCATCAGCGAAGGCGTTTACCAGGGTGCCTACGACGTAGCCCGCACTGGCAACACTAGTAAGGGTGGCCGCAAAGAGGGTTTTTCAGCCGTTAAGAAGGCTTTTCTCGATAAGCTTTTAGCTGAGCAGCCCGAACTGGATACTAAGCTTTTCAGCCGTTACTACTCGTCGGCTGAGAAGAAGGCCATCCGCGACATGATGGTGAAAGAGCGCGTACGCCTCGACGGCCGCCAGCTCACCGAAATCCGCCCCATCTGGTCGGAGATTAATTACCTGCCCGGCGCTCATGGCTCGGCTATCTTCACCCGGGGCGAAACCCAGAGCCTGACCACAGCCACGCTCGGTACTAAGCTCGATGAGCAGATTATCGATCAGCCACTGGCTAAGGGTTACTCCAAGTTTATGCTGCACTACAACTTCCCGGGTTTCTCAACCGGTGAAGTGAAGCCAAACCGTGGCGCTGGCCGCCGCGAAATTGGCCACGGTAACTTGGCCTTGCGCTCGCTGCGCCAAGTGCTGCCCCCCGACGACGAGAATCCCTATACTATCCGCATCGTGTCGGATATTCTGGAGTCGAACGGCTCTAGTTCGATGGCTACCGTGTGTGCTGGCTCGCTAGCTCTTATGGATGCTGGCGTGAAGATCTCGGCTGCCGTGGCTGGCATCGCCATGGGCCTCGTGCAAGACAAGGAAACTGGCGAGTACGCCGTGCTTTCCGACATCCTAGGCGATGAGGACCACCTCGGCGATATGGACTTTAAAGTAACTGGTACGGAAAAGGGAATCTGTGCTTGCCAGATGGACATCAAAATCCAGGGCTTAAGCAATGAGATTCTAACTGCCGCGCTGCACCAGGCCCGCGAAGGCCGCCTGCACATCCTACGTGAGATGGCCAAGACCATCGCTGCCCCGGCTGCTGAGCTAAAAGCCCACACGCCGCGCTCGCACAAAATGCTGATTGACAAAGAATTCATTGGCGCCATCATCGGGCCGGGTGGTAAGGTTATCCAGCAAATTCAGAAGGATACCAACGCCACGGTTATCATTGAGGAGAAAGACGAAAAAGGCCACGTAAGCATCTACGCCTCTAACCAGACGGATATGCAGGGTGCCATCGACCGCATCCGGGCTATCGCTGCGCAGCCCGAAGTAGGCGAAACCTACAAAGGCAAGGTGCGCAGCATCCAGCCTTACGGCGCTTTTGTGGAGATTATGCCTGGCAAAGACGGCCTGCTGCACATTTCGGAAGTAACCCACGAGCGCATTGCTTCGCTCGAAGGCGTGCTCGAAGTGGGTCAGGAAATCGACGTGAAACTGGTGGATATCGACAAGAAAACCGGTAAGTATCGCCTCTCGCGTAAAGTACTGCTTGAAAAGCAGGCGTAATTTTTGAGTAGGGGATAGGGAATAAGTTAGACGTTAGTAAGCTCAGTGAAAACCCTTCCCTACCCCCTGCTCAATAGCCTAAAAGAACTTTAGCGCGTATAGCCTTGTTGGCCCCGGTTAAATGGGCGTAAGCTCAACCAGTCTGATATCTTCCGATTAACTTATTTAGAATTACCTAGTTAGCGCCGTTACCGATGAGACAGTTAAAAATCAGCAAACAGATTACCAACCGCGAAAGTCAGTCGCTGGATAAGTACCTCCAGGAGATTGGTAAAGTGGACCTGCTGACGCCCGACGAGGAGGTAACGCTGGCGCAGCGCATCCGCGACGGGGACCAGAAAGCCCTCGAAAAACTGACTAAAGCCAACCTGCGTTTTGTAGTGTCGGTGGCAAAACAATATCAAAACCAAGGCCTTAGCCTAGGTGACCTAATTAATGAAGGTAATCTGGGCCTCATTAAAGCAGCTAAGCGCTTTGACGAAACCCGAGGCTTTAAATTTATCTCCTACGCCGTTTGGTGGATTCGTCAGAGTATTCTGCAAGCTTTGGCCGAGCAGAGCCGCATTGTGCGTTTGCCGTTGAACCGTGTAGGTTCGCTGAATAAAATCAGTAAGTCGTTCTCAGAGTTGGAGCAGAAATTTGAGCGTGAGCCCTCGCCTGAAGAGATTGCCGAAGTACTAGAGTTGACTACCTCTGAAGTGGTAGACACTCTGAAGATTTCGGGTCGTCACGTGTCGGTGGATGCTCCCTTTGTGCAAGGCGAAGAAAACCGCTTGCTCGACGTACTCGAAAACGAGGATGAGGAAACGCCGGATTCGGGCCTCATGAACGACTCTTTGCGCAAGGAAGTACAGCGTGCTCTTTCGACTCTTACCAAGCGCGAAGCCGATGTTATTACACTTTACTTCGGATTGAATGGCGAAGCTGCTTTGACTTTAGAGGAGATTGGCGAGAAATTTAATCTGACCCGTGAACGCGTGCGCCAGATCAAAGAAAAGGCTATCCGTCGCCTACGCCACACCTCACGCTCGAAAGCTTTAAAGCCTTATCTGGGCTAAATTTTACGTAAATTTGCTGACTGAAAACCCCGACTGTAAGGTTGGGGTTTTTTGTAGGCTAAGCTTTCGCTTGGCTCACTGGAATCAACTAGAACTATAAAATGGTAAGCTGCGGCTTATCCTGCATATGGAACACATTCATTGCCTGATTATTGGCTCGGGCCCGGCGGGTTACACGGCCGCTATTTATGCCGCTCGGGCGGGCCTGAAACCCGTTATGTACATGGGCTTGCAGCCGGGCGGGCAGCTAACCATTACCAACGATGTGGAGAATTTTCCGGGTTACCCCGATGGGGTGATGGGACCGGAAATGATGGAAGACCTGAAAAAGCAGGCTGAGCGTTTCGGTACCGACATTCGCTATGGTATCGCGACGAAAGTGGACTTTTCGGGCCACCCACACAAAGTGACGATTGACGAGACGATTGAGTTGACGGCTGATTCGGTTATTATCGCGACTGGGGCTTCGGCTAAATGGCTGGGCATCCCATCAGAGGCACGCCTGAATGGCTCGGGTGTATCGGCTTGTGCGGTGTGCGATGGCTTTTTTTACCGCGGCAAGGAAGTAGCTATTGTAGGCGCCGGCGACACCGCTGCCGAAGAGGCCAATTACCTCGCCAACCTGTGCTCGAAGGTGTATATGTTAGTGCGCAAGGACGCCATGCGTGCTTCCAAAATCATGCAGAAGCGGGTGCTCGACAACCCTAAGATTGAAGTGCTGTTTGACACGGCCACCGATGAGATTCTGGGAGAGCATGCTGTAGAAGGTGTACGAGTAAAAAATTTAGTGACACACGAAACACGTGAAATTCCCGTTCACGGGTTCTTCGTGGCAATTGGTCACGAGCCTAACTCCAAGATTTTCCAAGATTACCTGCACCACGATGAGCAAGGTTACTTGAAAACCTTGCCTGGTACGGCCAAAACCAATGTGGATGGCGTGTTTGCCTGCGGCGACGTGCAGGACTACACCTATCGCCAGGCCGTGACGGCAGCTGGCTCGGGCTGTATGGCTGCCCTCGACGCCGAGCGCTACCTGGCTGGCCTGCACGAGTAGGCGCTACTACCCGCTGACTACCCTCGGCGGTGGTTGTTTTTTTAACTCTACAACAGTGGCCTGCGCACCGGGCCACTGTTGCCATTTTGGGCTTCATTTGATTTTCCCCAAGCTATTTTTTCGCCTGCCCGCGCTAGTACTATTCTTTGCCTTCTGGGTGGGGGTAGGGACGCCCGTGCAGGCGCAGCGGCGCAAAAAAACGTCTGTCCCCAAAGCGCGGGCAGGCACGCCCCGCGATTTTTTTCGTATCCGCACGCCTAAAATGCGCTATGTGAAGCCGGATACGACGACTATTATCGAGACGGAGGAGGTGCCCGACGACCGCTCTGACGCTGCCAAGTCGATATTCAACCCGGCCCGCAAACTCAGCATTGTGAGCGAGGATACGACCACGCTCAACGAGGGTGGACAGGAAATTGTGGAGATGTCGGACGAAGTGCTCATCGACTCGTCTTGGGTGAAGGTGGCGGGCTACTATTCCATCTGGGATACGCACAACATCAACCCCTACCGGGTAGATGGCCGCCGTATCCGCGATACGCTCACGCTGAAGCTCGTGGACCCAGCACGCCAGCACTACGCCAAGATGCCGCTGCTCAAAACGCCTATTACTTCGGGCTTTACCTTTCGCTGGGGTCGCTGGCACTTCGGGGTAGATTTGGACCTGGAAACCGGTGATTCGGTGCGTGCCGCCTTCGATGGCGTTATCCGTATTAGTAAGTGGGATGGCGGTGGCTATGGCAATTATCTGCTTGTGCGCCACTACAATGGCCTTGAAACCTTGTATGGTCACTTGAGCAAGGCGCTGGTGCCGGTAGGCACCTTTGTGCGGGCCGGACAGGTAATTGGGCTAGGCGGCAACACAGGCCGTAGTACTGGCTCACACCTGCACTTTGAAGTGCGTTACGAGGGTAATCCTATCAACCCGACCTACGTGTATGATTTTCCCGATTATAAGCTGCGGGGTGAAACGTTCACCATCACGTCAGCGCTGTTCAACTACTACAGCCAAGCGCTGCACCGGGGTAGCCGTAGCCACAGTAAAGGCGAACCCACAGCGGCTCGCCAGGTAGCAAGCCACAAGATTCGGCAAGGCGATACGCTCTCCGAAATCGCTGACCGCTACGGTGTGCGAGTGAGCACGCTTAAACGGCTTAATCCCAGCCTGCGCGGCAAGCTGCAGCCCGGTAAAAATTTACGTGTCAAATAAATCTGTATATTCAGTGATTAAGGTAGATATTTTAGCCCTGGGCGCCCACCCCGATGATGTGGAGATGTCGTGCTCAGGCACGCTGCTAGCTGCCGTGGCGGCGGGCAAAAAGGTGGGCATCGTAGACTTTACACGCGGCGAGCTAGGCACGCGCGGCACGCCCGAGATTCGAGCTGCCGAGTCGGCTGCGGCGAGCAAGATTTTACAGCTTAGTGTGCGCGAAAACCTGGGGTTGCCCGATGGTTTTTTCAAGAATGACCGAGAACACCAGTTGCCGCTCATCGCGGCCATCCGGCGCTACCAGCCCGAAATCGTGCTCTGCAACGCCACCTCCGACCGGCATCCCGACCATGGGCGCGGTGCGCAACTAGCTACCGACGCTTGCTTCTTGAGCGGCCTGCGTATGATAGAAACGCTGGGCGAAGATGGCCAGCCGCAAGCGCCGTGGCGGCCCAAGCATGTGTACCACTACATTCAGGACCGCCAAATTCCGGCCGATTTTGTGGTAGATATCACGCCCTATTGGGCTGGCAAGTGGGCAAGTATTAATGCCTACGGCACGCAGTTTTTCAACGCCAACGCCGACCCAACGGCGCCGCAAACCTACCTGTCTGGCCAAACGTTTGCACACTTTATGGAGGCACGGGCGCGCGAGTTTGGCCACCTTATCGGGACTGAGTTCGGCGAAGGCTACACGGTGCAACGGCCAGTTGGGGTAAAGGAGTTGGGCGACCTGATATAAGAAGGAATAAAAAAGAAGGTTCTACTCATCCGGCGCCCGCTCGCCGGATGAGTAGAACCTTCTTTTTTATTCAGTACTCGGCCAGCTTTACACTGTGGCTCGCTTTGGCGCCGCCTAATTTGCCAGCACTAGGTCGGGTAGGGCCTCCGATTCTTCGCGCACCAAGTCGTGGGTGGAGGGGGTAGGCTTAATGGTGAGGGGCACCTTCTCGACGGCCACATCGCTAGTATCGAGACCAAAAAGCTGCTGGTCGGAGATAGCGAGGTGATTGATGAAGAAGTAGCCATTCAGGATAAAGCGCTCTCGGAAGCTCAAGTCATTGTCGTGGCTCAGTACTTTTTCGAGCACCACGAAGCGGAAGTCGCCGGGCATGTTGTACCTAGCCAGCGAGTCGTAGCGTGAGGTTATGTCCAACTCGCCTTGCGCGCTCATCTGCTCCAGCACGCGGCGGAAGAGCAGATTGAGGCGCGGCTGCACCCGAAAACCTAGTTTGAAGTTGATTTTGTAGGCCACGCCAGGTACCAGTTCTTCCACCGAGTAGCGGGTCGAGTAGGGGTCGGTGGCAATGCTCATGTTGATAAACCAATAGCGGTCGGCGCGTTTGGGCTGCTTGCGCAGGATAGAATACAGGATTTCATTTTCCAACTCGCCAGGCTTTTTGCTGTGGGTGAGGTACACGAGATTGCTGGCGTACTTGGCCACCGACTCGTCCTGACTCAGCTCGAGCAGCGTGGGTTTGGTGCTGGCCACGGGCACGAGGCTGAGCAGGCGGTTCTTGATTTCGCGGCCTCGGTAGCCTACGTACATCATCGTGATGAGGCCCCACTCGAATACTAGGATGCCCAGCCGGTTGAGCAGCTTGGTAATGTTGGCGATAAGAAACGAGAGCTCGACCGTGAGAAACACCAGCATCAACAAGCCCACCACCGGGATGGCCCAGTGCTTGACGCCGCGTAGGTATTGCATCAGCAGCAGGCTGGTCATGAGCATGGCCAGCGTGATGCTGAAGCCATAGGCGGCCGTCATGGCTTCGGAGGTCTGGAAGTGTAGCTGCACGCACACACAGCCAAACCACAGCAGCCAGTTGATGCTGGGCACGTAAATCTGCCCGCGCTGGTCGGTCGGGAACAGTACCCGCACCTTAGGCCAGAAGCGGAGGCTAACGGCTTCGGAGATAAGCGTGTAAGAACCCGAGATGAGCGCCTGCGACGCAATGATGGTGGCCATCGTGGCCAGGATGATGAGCGGCACGAGCGCCCACTGCGGCGCAATCATGAAAAACGGATTCTGGTTCGGGGCCAGCGCGTGGCCCACGTGGCCCATCGTCCAGGCAGCTTGGCCCAGGTAGTTGAGCACGAGCGCTGTCTTTACAAAAATCCAGGACGTGCGGATATTCTGGCGGCCGCAGTGGCCTAGGTCGGAGTAGAGCGCCTCGGCCCCAGTGGTGCACAAAAATACCGCGCCCAGCAGCCAGAAACCTTTCGGGTATTCGGTGAGCAGCCGAATGGCGTAGAGCGGATTGAGCGCCGCCAACACCCCGGGATAATGTAGAATCTGGGCTACGCCGAGCGCGCCAATTACCGAAAACCACACCAGCATAATCGGTCCGAACGCCGCGCCAACCACCTTGGTGCCAAACTGCTGAAAGGCAAACAGCAGCGTGATGATGACGATAACCGTGATGACAATTGTTTCCTGATTGAGGGTGGGGTAAAGAATTTTCAGGCCCTCAATGGCCGACGACACCGAGATGGGCGGCGTGATAATGCCATCGGCCAGCAGCGTGCCCGCCCCGATGATGGCCGGAAACAGCAGCCACTTGCCCCGGTTTTTGACCAGTGAAAAGAGCGAGAAGATGCCACCTTCGCCGTGGTTATCGGCTTCCAGCGTGAGCAGAATGTATTTGATGGTGGTCTGGAGCGTGAGCGTCCAAAACACGGCCGATACGCCGCCGTAGACTAGCAACTCACTCACTGGCCGGTCGCCGATGATGGTTTGGAAGACGTAGAGCGGCGAGGTGCCGATATCGCCGAAGATGATGCCGAGTGTGACCAGCAACCCCGCCGCCGACACGCGGCGCAGGTGAATATTGTCGTCGGTAGGTAGGGCCGAGGAGGTTGACATTTGAGAACTTGTGAATTAGTAATTAGGAATTTGCTGGGTTAGCCGGCTATGGGCAGGGTGAAATAGAAGGTGCTGCCTGCGCCGGCCGTGCTTTCCACGCCCAGCGTGCCGCCCTGGCTGACGATGAACTCGCGGGAGATGCTCAGGCCCAGGCCGGTGCCGGGGTCGTTAGGAACGCCGGAGGGGGTAGGGGCGGGGCCTTGGGCAAAGCGCTTAAAAATGCGCTGCTGGTCTTCGGGCGCAATACCGGGGCCGTGGTCTTGCACTTGCACACGCACTGCGCGGCCGTCGGGGGTAGGGGCCGCACGGAGGCCGATGCTGCCCTGCTCGGGCGAGTAGTGCACCGCATTCACAAGCAGATTAAGGAGCACCCAGGCCGTTTTTTCGAGGTCGGCGTGGATGAGCGGCAGGTCGGTGGGCAGGTCGAGGGCCAGCGTGAGTTGGTGGGCGCGTAGCTGCAATTGGAGCGGCGCAGTGGCAGCGGCCACGAGGTCGGCCACGGCCAGCGGGCGCGGGCTCAGGGCAATGCCCTGGCCCACATCGAGGCGTGCCACGGTCAGCAGCTCGCCCACGAGGCGCAGTAAGCGCTGGTTTTCTTCCTTGATGGTACCCACGATATCCTGCTGCTCGGCGTTGAGGCCGCCCACGCGCGGGTCGTGCAAGAGCTTGAGATTGAAATTGATGCTGGAAAGCGGCGTCTTTAGCTCGTGCGACACGGTGGCCAGAAAATCTGACTTGGTTTGGTCGAGCTGGCGGAAGGCCGACACGTTGCGCAGCGCCAGCACCGTGCCCACGGCCTCCATCTGGTCGCGCGCCTCGTTGAAGGCCACCGCCTCGTGCACCGACAGCTGGTAGTGGGCCGGCGCGCCATCGGCTCCCACCACCGCCAGCGGCTGCGGGCCGGCCGGGCGCTGGCCCACCGGCAGCAGCGCCGGGGCCAGTAGCTGGGCAAAAATCGTATTTTCCTGGGCCAACTCAGCGGCCGGGCGGCCGAGCAGCTGGCTTTCGGACCGGCCTAGCAGGGTGCAGGCGGCGGGGTTAGCCACAAGCAGGCGGCGGCTGGGGTCAAGTAGCAAAACCGGCTCGCTGAGGGTTTGAACGAGGCCGCTGGTGCGGTTGCGCTCGGTCACGACTTCGGCCAGGCTATGGCTGCGAATGTCCTGCACGTGCACCAGCAGGCGGTTGAAGGCAGCCGTCACCTGGCCTACCTCGTCGGTGCTTTCGATCGGCACGGTGGCCGCGAAGTTGGTGCGCGTAGCGTAGTCAAGGCTAGCTGCCAGCTTGCGCAAGCCGCCTACGGCCGCCTGCGGCACGCTGCCCACCAGCATCAGGCCCACCAGCGCACTCAGAATGCTGAAGAGCAGTAGGTAGTTTTTGGCTTGGGCGGCGGTGCGCATAGCCTGGCCGTTTTTGCGAGCCAGGGCCGTCAGGTTGAGGGCCACCACGCTGTGCGTAAGTTGGCGCAGTCGCGCTTGGGCGGCGGTCGGCGCCGGGCCAGGGTAGGCAGCCAGCTCTTGAGCAAGGCTATCGACGAGGCGGCGCTCGCCGGGCTCGGTTACATTGTTGGCCTCGCGGGCCAGCAGGGTGTGCAGTTGGCCCAGCGCGGGCGCGGCGGTGGGCTCGGTGGCTAGCGCATCCAGCGCTTGCAGCATGCCCTGGCCCAGCTGCACCGAATAAAAGTTATCCTGCAACACGGCCCGGTTGGCCCGGTCGAGGCGGCCCAGTGTGGCATAGGCATAAAAGCCGATGCCCAGCAGCAGCCCTAGCATAGCCAGAAACCCCAGGGTGATTTTAGTGTGCAAACGCATAAGCAAAGCTGGAAGCGCCGCTGGTGCGGTGCCGGTGAGCTAGCGTCTGCGAATGGCGGGCCGGGGTGGGGTAGGGCGAGGTTTTTAAGCGGTCATCTTTTGATAGTCAGTATTATAAATTGCTGTTAAAAAGAACGGCCCATCGGTAGCTAGCTACCGAGTGGGTCATTTTGACCCGGTGGCTGGGTCAGAATGAGCTGTTCTGCAACTCCCCAACCGTCGCCGAAAACACCTGCCTGCAACATCATTCCAGCTGGCCGGTCTCATGCTTAGATGCGCAACTTGCCTACTTCTTCCGTTACTGACCAGCAGCTGGTGGCGCAGGTGCTGGGCGGAAATACGGCGGCTTTTGGGCAGCTTGTGCAGCGTACGGAAGGGCTAGTCACGCAGGTAGTTTTCAAGATGATTCGGCATCCTGCCGACCGCCCTGATATCGCGCAGGAGGTCTATCTGAAGGTTTTTAAGAACCTGGCCGGGTTCAAGTTTCAAGCGAAACTATCCACCTGGGTCGGTCAAATTACCTACAATACCTGCCTGCATTACTTAGAAAAGAAGCAGCTGGTGCTAGTAGACCCCGCCGAGCCCGCGCCCGACGACGCAGCCGAGGAAGGCCGCCGCGCCCCACCCGCGCTGGTTGCCGGTCCAGATTCTGACCCTGAGACGGCCCTTTTTGGCCAAGACCTGACTGGTATTCTGGGCACGGCCATCGAGCAGCTGCCTCCGCTCTACCGCACGTTAATTTCCTTGTACCACCAGCAAGAATTGAGCTATGAGGAAATTGCCCAGATAACTTCCTTGCCCGACGGCACTGTGAAAAACTACCTCTTTCGAGCGCGCAAGCTGTTGAAGCAGCAGCTACTGGCCCGCTACCAACGCGACGACTTATGACGAGCTCCCATCTTTCCGAACGCGCGCTGCAAGAAGCAGCAGACTCCGCTGCCCAGCTGCCAGCCCCCGAGGCGGCGCATTTGCGTAGCTGTTCCGTGTGCCAGCGTGAGGTGGCTGCCTACCGGCAGCTGTTTGCGGCGGCGGCCCAGGTGCCGCCGCTGTCTTTTTCTTTTGACCTCACGGCCGCTGTTTTGGCCCAATTGCCTAGGCCCAAGCCTACTTTCCCGTGGGTGCTTAGTGGGGTAGCCGCCCTCGTGCTGGGAGTAGTGGTGGCGTTCCTGGCGCTGTTTGGGGGCGTTTTGCGGCAGCTTTTTCAAGACTTATCTACCGGGCTGGGGGTAGGGCTGGTAGTTGTGGCTAGCTTTCTCGTAGCCGGGCAATGCCTAGAATTGCTGGCCCGGTACCGCCGACAAATGCGCCTACTGACTTTTTCGTAATTTCCTGCAACACGAACGGCTGCGGCCGGTCTCATCCGGTACTACCCCCGGCTCGACCCATGAAAAGTTTTTTGCTGCTCCTGCTCTGCTGCCTGACTACCTGGGGAGCTTCGGCCCAAAGTGCGCTAGCATCGGCCCTTGATACCAATGCGCTGGAATTTGCCCGGCGGGTCGTCTTTCCCAGCTTTGCGCTTTCTCTGCTCTGCTACTTCGTTATAGCCGCCATAAGAATGGTGCTGAACTACCTGCTCAAGCGGCAAATTATCGCGACCGGCGTCTCCGAAAGCGTGGTCGAGCGCCTGCTGCCCGGCCCGCAGGACGAGCGCAGCAAAGTCGTAAAATGGATTTCGCTGCTCTTGAGCACGGGTGCGGGGCTTGCGGTGTGCAGCTGGTATTTGCCCCTGGGGCTGCACTGGGTTATCGTGCTGCTATTCAGCACGGCGCTCGGCTTTCTGGCCTACTATCTCTTCCTGCATCGCCAGGCGAAATAATCCTTATACAGCACCTAGCCTGCCCTAGCATTTGGCGGCATGCGCGACTGCTAGGGTAGCGGTTGAGCGGAAGAGGTTGTTCCTGCTACTGCGCCATTTTTCTGTCACCTAATCCCCAACTTCTGATGAATCAGCCGGTACACGTAGCTCAGTTTACTGGGTATTGCAAGCTAGCTTGCATTGCAATAATTATTGCTTTTCAGTTAGTTGAAAATAAAGCAAAGGCAAGTGCTCAGATGCTCAAGCAGTTTTCTGCGCGCTTGCTGGTCGTGTGCCTAGGTAGGCAGCGGCTTGCGTGGCTCGGGTTACTGCTGAGTAGCTTGTTGCCCGGCAGGCTATCGGCGCAGACTTTGGGTGAAGTGTCCGGCACGCTGCTCGACCAACGTACGCACCAACCGCTGCCTTTTGCCAACGTGTTGCTGCGGCGGCTGCCCGACTCGGCTGTGGTGGCCAATACCCAAACTGCACAAAGTGGCACCTTCACGTTGGCCGGTCTCCCGCTGGGTCACTACCTGCTGCGGGCCGAGGCGCTGGCCTACCGGCCCGCCGGCCGGCTCGCCACGCTGGGCGCTACTACCCCGGTAGTGCGCCTGGGCGAGTGGCTAGTGGCTCCAGCGGCCTTGCAGCTTGGCGGCGTGGTCGTGCAGGGCGAAAAGGCGGCCCTCATTGATGACCTAGATAAAAAAATCATCAACGTGAGTAAAGACCTAAACAGCGCGGGCGGTACGGCGGCCGATGTGCTGCAAAAAGTGCCTTCTGTGGCCGTAGATGAGAACGGGCAAGTCAGCCTGCGCGGCAATTCGGGCGTCACGCTTTACCTCGATGGCAAGCCCGCACCTAGTAATCTGCGCCTGGACCAGCTACCCGCCAGCCGCCTCGAAACCATTGAAGTCATTACCACTCCGGGGGCCCGGTACTCGGCCCAGGGTGCGGGCGGTATCATCAACCTGGTGCAGAAAAAGCCGGCTAAGGACGGCTGGAACGGCGATGCGCTGCTTACCCTAGGCACCCGGGATAAATACACGGCATCCCTCAATCTGAACCGCAAAGTCGGTAAAGCCAACTTCTATGGGGGAGCTGATGGGTCGGACAATCACTTCCGTGGTAGCTCGTCTTTGCAGCAGGTGGCCACGGTGGACGGTCGCACCACCCGCACCGACCAAACGGGCACCAGCACGCGCTCCCAAACCACCTACGGTGGGCGCTTGGGCGTTGACTACGCGCTCAGTGACCAACAGCGCCTTAGCTTATATACGCAGTTCTATAAACAGGATTACCAGACTACGCAGGACTTTACGACCCTACTTACCCGCGACCCCGACCCGGCCATTGCCCTACACAACCAAAACCTGGGAACCGACAACCTCTACAACGGCCGCCTCTCGGGCAATTACCGCCGCACCTGGGCCGCCCAGCCTGGCCGCGAGCTCACGGCCAGCGCCACCTACACCCTAGATGGCGGCACCGTGACCACCGAGCAGCGCGTGCTCGACGGGCCGGCCAGCTACGCCCGGCAGGCGCGTCGGCAGCTGCTCGACGTGACCATCCAGATGCCTTCGGCGCAGGTAGACTACGTGCATCCGCTGGATGAAAAGCGCCGTTGGGGCGCGGGCTTGAAAACTGATGTGCTCGTATCGCCCGGCTCGGCAGACTATGCGGTGCAACCTACGGCCGGAACCGAATTCGTGCCGCAGGCCGCGGGCTCGTATCGCTACCACTACCGGCAGGTTATTCCGCAAGCCTACGGCACGTACCAGCACAAGGCCGGTCCCTGGGACTACCAGGCGGGCCTGCGGGCCGAGTATACCGGGCTGCAAGCCCAGGTGCAGCCCACTGGCTCGGCTAGCCAAGGCATTTTTAACCTGTTTCCGTCGGCCACGGTGGCGCGCACGCTGCCCCACGACCAGCGCCTACAGCTCAGCTACGCGCGCCGCCTGAACCGGCCCAATTTTCTGCAAATCATTGCCTTGCCCATCTATTCCGATGCGCGCAACTACGTGGTCGGCAACCCCGACCTCCGCCCCGAGTACGTGCACGTAGCGGAACTGGGCCACCAGGTAAACTGGAAATCCACCACGCTCAGCACCACGCTTTTCGGGCGCTTTACCGACCAAGCCATTCAGAGCTTGCGCACGATTGACACGCTAGCGACCCGCCTCAGCGGCCAGCCCGATTTTATTGCCCGCACCAGCTACGCCAACTTTGGCCGCACGGCCAGCTACGGGCTAGAGCTCTCGCTGACGCAGCCCGTGGCCATGTGGTGGAAAATTGTTGCCAACGGCTCCTTCTACCGCAGCCAGGTGGCCAGCTACACCGGCGATGGCACCCGCGCCAATTTCACCGGCACCGCGTATTTGCTGAATACATTTAGCCCAACCAAGACCTTAGCCATCCAGCTCAGCGGTAACTACCGCGCTCCGCTGGTGGTGCCGCAGGGTCGCCTGCTGGCCGTGTACGGCGTCGATGTGGCATTGCGCCAGCGCCTGCTCCACGACCGAGCGGCGCTCACGCTACGCGTGAGCGACCTCTTCAACACGCGCCGCCAGTACACGCAGCTTGGGGCCACCGGCCTCACCGCCGACCTGCAAACCAAGTATGAAACGCGCGTGGGCTACCTAGGCTTTACGTGGTTTTTGGGCAGCAACAAGCCCGCCAGCACCCCCGACAACCAGCCGGAAGGCGACACGGGTGGCTTTGGTGGGTAGAGCTTAGCTAGTTAAATCGGGGTAGCAAGCCTACCCCTTTCTTCCGGTAAAAAGTAAACGCTTAGGTTGGGGCACCTGGTGGCGCTGGCATGCGTTGCGCTACCTCATTCCGCCATTAGCTTTCCCTACCCAGCCCAAATTCCTCGATTTTGCGGTACAGCGTTTTCACGCCGATGCCGAGCTGGCGGGCGGCCTCCATCTTGTTGCCGCCGGTTTCGCGCAGCACTTGCCCAATGTGGCGGCCCTCCACGGCGCGCAGGCTGCGGTCGGCGGGGTCGGGGGGGGTAGGGGCGGGCAGGTGCTGAAACTCGGGTGGCAGGTCGTCGAGGGTCAGCGGTTGGTTGTCGAAGGCCAGAATGGCGGCGCGTTCGAGCACGTTTTTCAGCTCGCGCACATTGCCTGGCCAGGGGTAGCGGGCTAGCCGGACCAGTGTCTCGGGCTCGAAGCCGGGCAGCCGCTTGCGCAGCTTGGCCGCAAATACTTGCAGGAAGTGCTGGGCCAGCGGGGCCACATCGTCGGCCCGGGCGCTGAGCGGCGGCACGGCTAGTTCAAACACCGAGAGGCGGTAGTATAAGTCGGGCCGAAAGTGGCCGTCGGCGGCCTCCTGGCGCAGGTTGCGGTTGGTGGCCGCAATGAGGCGCACGTTCACCTTCGTGGGCTTGGTGTCACCGAGTTTGGTAAACTCCTGGGTTTCGAGTACCCGCAAGAACTTAGCCTGCACGGCCAGCTCCAATTCCCCGATTTCATCTAGAAAGAGCGTGCCGCCGCTGGCTTCTTCCAGCAAGCCCTTCTTATCGGCCAGCGCCCCGGTAAAGGCGCCTTTGCGATAGCCAAACAGCTCCGACTCTAGCAAATCCTTTGGAAAAGCGCTGCAATTGACGGCCACAAACGGCTTGCCCCGCCGCTGGCTAGCCTGGTGAATGGCCTGGGCAAACAGTTCCTTGCCCGCGCCGGTAGGGCCTTCGAGCAGCACCGTGCTATCGGTGGGCGCCACGCGCTCGGCTAGCGCCTTGGCCTTGGCCAGTGCAGCCGACTGCCCAATCATGGCCGCGAACGTGTACTGCTGGCCCACCTGCTTTTCCAGCTCGGCCACGCGGCGGCGTAGCTGGGCTTTTTC
>CAZZDR010000060.1:0-10758 GCA_964652535.1 uncultured Hymenobacter sp.
AGTTCGCGCTACCCCCCCGCCAGGCGTAAAAGAACTTCGTAGTAGGGCCGGCCCTGGCTGCGCGCCCGCAGCCAGGCGTAGAAGCTAATGACTTGTAAGTCTTCGCGTTCCTCGGATAAGAAGGCGGGCATGGTAGCCACGCGCTCGGCAAAGGCGGGGGTAGTAGCCACGGCCGGGTTGTCGATAATTTCGCGCACCAGCACCAGGTAGCATACCACCGCGTGGTAGGGCCCGCCGAGGGGGGTAGGCGGCGTGTCGGCCGTGGCTAAGCAGGCCGGAAACTGCTCGTGCAGGCGCCGCTCGATGGCCCGCAGCCGCCCCAGCGCCTGCTCCGAGTTGCCGAGCTCTAGCTGGATAAGTACTTCGCCGATGTTATGGTTGAGCAGCCACTCCAGGCCCATATTCTGCTCCAGCCAGTGGTCGGTGCGGTCGAGGCTGATGAGGGTTTGGTTGGCTTTAGCAAACTGGCCTTCGGCGAAGTAATGGAAGGTAAGCTGCAAGCGCGCCGTGAGCTGCTCGGCGGGCAGCAGCGCCGGCTTGGCCTTCAGCGCGGCCACCAATAAGCTGATGCTCTCCTGGTTGCGATTGAGAAAAGCGTAGTTGGCAGCCAGCAAAAACGTAAAGCGCGGTCCCATTTCGGCAAACTGCCGGCCAGGCGCAGCGGCCAGCACGGCCCGCCCTTGCTCCAGATACGCCACCGACTCGGCAAAGCGCCGCGCCCGGTACAGCGCGTGGGCCAGCATATAGAGCAGCCGCAACTGGTAGCCGCGCTGGGCGGGCGCAAAGCCGTGGCGGCGCTCCATGAGCCGGTAGCAGCGCTCGATGAAGGGCGCAAACGTGGCAAAGTCGCCGCGCACCAGCATGGCGTGCCGCGCGATGCTCAGCAGCCGGCACAGCAGCGAGGGCGAGCGGGCAAACGCCTCCTGCAAGTCGTACTCTACCAAGATGTTGCGCAGCAGCTCATCGACCGGCACAGCGCCGCGACCGTGCAGGCGCGCCTGGCGCAGGCGCTGGCGCAACAGCGCATCGGCAATGCCGGCGCGCTCGTCCTCATCGGCGGCTTTCTTATTGCGGAGGCGGCGCTCGATGATGGCGGCCAGCGGCTCGGCGTGGGGCGAGCTGGCGTAGGCAATCTGCACGTTGTACACCGCATTTAGGGGCTCGTACTGCTCGTTGTCGAGGGCCAGCTTTTCGGCTTTGCGCAGCACCGTCCAGGCCAGGCGCGGTACGCCGGCCCCAAACAGGTACTGCGCCAACGTAAGCTGCCCGCGCACCGAGGTGGCAGCCGTGGCATCTTGCTGGCGCTGGCGCAGCAGCAAAAACTCGGTGAGGTGCTTGAAGAGCCGCTTGCGCAACGCGTAGTACGCCACGGGGTTAGGCTCGTCAGGGTAAAGTTTTTTTATCAGCTCCTCCGACTTGTATTCCTGGGGGTGCAGTAGCAAATCGAGCAGGCGTAGGTCTTGGCGGCCCGCGGCCCGGCGGCGCTGCCACTGAATAAACTGCGCCAAATCGCGGCGGTCGTCGGGGGGTAGGGTTTGGAGCGTCAGGCGCAGGTCGTCCATGAGAAGCAGCTAGGCTGCCCCAAGGTAAGCGCCGGGTGAAGTTCAGGCCGACCGCCGTTTTACAATGTCAGATTAATTTCATTTAATACACTATTTACCAAACACTTAAAATACAACTCAAGACAATGTGCGCGTCATGGTTTGCCAGAAATGCCTGTTGCTACGCTAGGGCCGTCGGCTACTTTCGCTACTGTTCGCTGGGGCTAGCTGCCTGGTAGCGAGCACGTGCAACGGCCTCTACCACTTCTCTCTCCCGATGGCTACAAACTTCTACCAATCACTTACTTGCATCATTATACTAACTGGGGCAGCCTCGTGCCAGCGGTCCAGCTACCAGTTCACGGCCTCAACCGCTTACTTGCCGGCCTCGGCAGTGGCGCCTCCATTACCCGTAGCCGCGCGGGCCAAGCTACCCCGGTTGGCGCACAGGGCACCAGCGCCACTGCCGGCGCTTCGGCTCAACCACGCAGCACTACCCCAGGCGCCGCTCAGGCAACGGACACGCCAGCTTCAACTGCCTAGGCAAAAGAAAATCTTGGTGGCGGGGCGAGGGCCAGCGCAAAGTACTGCCGGCGCAGGGCCCTATTTCTCTGGCGCAGACTTCGGTGTCATTTTAGCACTCTTGGCGCTGTATGCTCTGCTAATCACTGCCTTAATATCCGGCGCTATCGTACTACTAGTGAAGCTCATCCTACATTTCACGCGCGGCAGGGCACGGCGCACGGCGCAGCCGCTGGGCGCCCCCCAACCGGCGCCCTAACCTATCGGCAGAGTGACCCGTATAAGCTCCACAACCCACCTCTTTCTCCTTTTCAATCATGGACATCAACGATAACAAGGTCAACGACCAAACCGAACTGCAAGCTCGCGGTAACTGGAACGAAATCAAAGGTGCTGCCAAGCAGAAATGGGGCAACCTCACCGACGATGACATGACCTACGCCGAAGGCAAGCAAGATGAGTGGTTTGGTAACCTACAAGAGAAGACCGGCCACGCCATCGACGATATTAAAAGCTGGTTCCACGACACGTTCAGCTCCGATACCAATACGACTGGCACCAACACGACTGGCACCAACACGACTACCCGCAGCTAGCTTTAGCTCCCGGTTTTAATTAGAAGGCCCTGCTCCTACCCTGGAGCGGGGCTTTTCTGTGGCCTGCCAACTGCCCCTACCCCCTTGGTTCAACTTAATCCCAGAGGCTAGCGGCCACGCGGTAGGTATTGGCGTGAGCTTCCACGATGTCGGCGATTTTTTCGGAGTAGCCGCCGCCCATGCACACCACCACGGGCAGGCCACGCCGGTGGCAGGCCGCGAGCACCAACTCGTCGCGGCGGCGGCAGCCTTCGCGCGTGAGAGCCAGGTAGCCAAGCTTATCGGTAGCCAACACATCGACGCCACTAAGGTAAAACACAAAATCGGGGCGCACTTGCTCGTCGAGTAGGCGCGGCAGAATATCGGCCAGTTGGGCCAGGTACTCGGCATCGCCGAGGCCGTCGGGTAGCGCTAGGTCGAGGTCTGACACCTCCTTGCGGCCCGGAAAATTGCGCGCCCCGTGCATCGAAAACGTGAACACCCGCGGCTCGTGCCCAAACAAGGCCGCGGTGCCATTGCCCTGGTGTACATCGAGGTCGATGATGAGAATCTGGCGCACCCGCGCTGGCTCGTGGGCCAGCAGCCAGTTGGCTGCCACCGCCTGGTCATTGAGCAAGCAAAAGCCCTCGGGCCGGTTGGCAAATGCGTGGTGCGTGCCGCCCGCGATGTTGAGTGCTACCCCACCGCTGGCCAGCACCCGCTGCGCGCAGCCAATAGTGCCGCCCAGCAGCGTCATTTCGCGTGCGGCCATGGCTGCCGACCACGGAAAGCCACTGGCCCGCTCCTCTTGCCGCGTAAGCTGGCCCTGTAGCAGCCGATGCAGGTAGTCGGCCTCGTGGGTCAGCAGTACATCGGCCAGCACAGGGGGGGTAGGCACAAAAAAATCGTGGGCCGTAGCCGTGCCCTCGTGCAGCAGTTGCTCGGGTAGCAACTCGTATTTCAGCATCGGGAAACGGTGGCCCGGCGGTAGCGGCAGCACGTAATTGGGGGCAAAAGCAATAGTCATGAAAGGCAAACCAAACCAAGTGAAACCAAACGAGGAAAGAACCGGGTTATCCAATAACCGCGCGTCCTTCCGCACCTCTCACTGCCTATGAATAGGTAGTGAGCAAGTATTTAGAGGAGTACGGCGACAAATAAATCCAATTTCCTAGCCAACACGTACCTTCGGTTTCTTCTATGGAAAATTCATACTTTTTATCTCTATATCCACGCCCTCCTTCCCTTCCGCCGCAATGGCCTCACCCCATCTCAGTTCTTCGTCTGCTTCCCGCCAGTATCGTCGTTCCTCTTTCAACGGGGCCAAACAGCTAAAAGCGGCCGGCGCGCCGGCGCGCCACATGCTGCTGCTAGTGGGCTTCTTAGTAATTGCCTTGGTCGGCACGCTCGGCGTGGTAGCCTACCACCTGCTCAGCGGCAAGTAAGCCTACTCATCAAATAGGCCTCCGAGTACGCCACCTAGTCCCGCGCCGCTTTCCTTGCGGGCATTGCCGCCCCACGGTGCCAAGGCCTGAATAAGTTTTTTGACCGGCATCGACTGAATCCAGACGCGGCCGGTACCGCGTAGTGTAGCTAGCAGCAGCCCTTCGCCCCCAAATATCATCGACTTGAGACCCCCGGCCCGAGCCACACTGAAGTCTATTCCCGGCTCGAACGCCACCACGCAGCCCGTATCCACACGCAACAGTTCGTTGTGCAGGTGCTTTTCGATAATGGTACCGCCGGCGTGCACAAAGGCTTTGCCATCGCCGGTGAGCTTTTGCAGGATGAAACCCTCGCCGCCAAACAGCCCTACCCCCAGTTTTTGGTTGAAATGCAGGCTAATTTGGGTACCTCGCGCGGCGGCCAAAAAGCCGTCTTTTTGCACAATCAAGCCCTGGGGCAACTTGCTCAGGTCCATCGGAATGATGGAGCCGGGATAGGGCGCTGAAAAAGCCACCCGGCTCTTTCCCGCGTTGCCGCGATTGGTAAAGTGCGTTAGAAATAAGCTTTCCCCCGTGAGCAGCCGGGTACCTGCCGAAAACAGCTTGCCTAGCATTCCTTGGTCGGCTGAAGAGCCGTCACCCATCTTGGTTTCGAAGGCAATAGCTTCGTCCATGTATACCATGGCGCCTGCTTCGGCAATAACCGTTTCTTGAGGGTCCAGCTCTATTTCCAGCACCTGGATATCGGAGCCGAGAATGCGGTAGTCAACGTCGTGGGAGCGCATACGCAACGCAAAAATGAGTGAGGCCCAAAGGTAATCGGCAGCTCAAATTTATCAGAAAGCAGTATACTTACCTGTGCTACCACTGCGTTGGGTAGCAGCTGGTTACTCACGCCTTTCTTCCTCCTCATGCGCTTCTTCGTAGTTGCTAGCCTGGCTTTGCTGGCCACGGCCTGCTCACCTCGTCTCAGCAGTGGTCCACGCGGCTTTTGGCACACCAACCGTGTAGACCGCCACGGCGACCCGCAGGGCCGCTGGCGAGTGTATTCAGACGATGCCAACAGCCAGCTTTCGACGCGGGGTCGCTACCGCCACGGCCGCCCGGTAGGTCGTTGGCGATACTACGCGCCGGTGGGCGGCGCTCTGCTGCGGCAAGAGCGTTATCGCCGCCATGGCCTCAGCGACATCACCTATTACCACTCCAATGGACAGGTAGCCCGTACCGGCCACGCCCGTGTAGCCGATGAGCCCGGTGGCCTGCACTTCTACTGGTACGGCGAGTGGCTAAGCTATTCCGATACCGGCGTGCTTCAGAAAATCGAGACATATCAAGACGGTAAGCGAGTCACTACCAGCGCTGTGAAGGGGTTGTAGCGGCGGCCAGGGCCGCACCCTGGCGCTTACTCGGGTAGCTCGCGGCGGGTTTCGGCGGCCTCGTCTTCATCCGTAGCGGCGGCTTTCTTGCGCTTGGCTTCGCGGCTAGTGCGCTGCATGAAGTCCTCGTCCGACTCTTCGGGTTCCTCATTGCGGCCTTCGATATCGTCAAACGCTTCTTCTTCCTGCCGGGCAGCTTCGGCCGCAGTTTTGGCCTTGGCATCTTCGCCAAACTGTCCTTCGCGGTGCACTATTTTCTTGTCGCGCACGTGCCGGCCCAAGAACTGGTTTATCTGCTCAATGGAATAGTTGGACGTGATTTCGCCTAGCGGATTCACGCCTATCTCAAAGCCTTCCAGCTCTTTGTGCACGCGGGCTTTTTTTTCAGGCTCGGGCGCCTTCTGCTTGGGTTTAGTGGGTTTCTTAGCCATCTTTTTTACAAAACAAGGGGGTAGGGGCCAGCGATGCGGCCGTGCGCTAGTGCATACGGTGCGGCCACGCGCTAGGGTTTGGCCGGGCCGTAGGAGTTTCTGGCTAATGGCTACAACTTGCTGCTTAACTGCGTGTACCCGTGGAGGTAGCTATGCCTGCGGGAGCTCCCTGGCACCTTATTGGCGCCAGGAAATCCGTCTAGAGTTGTAGAACTACAAAGCTATTTTTTTAGATTTTTCCTATATATACAGTATTTAATTAACAAAACGCTTATTTTTATTAGCTAAGTACTATTTTAAATTTACATAATAGGTCTTACAACCTTGTTCCAGCAATATCTTTACCCTCAGTTTAGGTTTATTGTGCAACATCCTAGTCGGCTCATATCCTGTGTACAGCTTACTTCTTATTTAGTATACTCATGAAAAAAATCCTACCCCTTAAGTTAGTTAAAGGAATGGGAATATCTCGCGCCCGAAGTAGCCAGCGGCCGGGTGTCTTGCCAACCTTGCTCATGATGAGCGCTCTGCTGGTAGGCAGCCAGGCGACTCACGCGCAGTCTGTTAATGCACCGTTTCCTGTCAACGAAGGCTTCACGAGCGATGCTGCTGGTACACCTAATTTTTCGCTGGGCGGCAGTGCGGTACTTACGGGCAACGCCGCACAGCCTGGCTACCTGCGCCTCACCTCGGCCCTAAACAACCAGGCTGGATACGCGATATTCAACAACAGCTTTTCGTCGGCCAAAGGCTTTAGCATTTCATTTGAGTTTTTCTCGTACGGCGGCACTATACCAGGAGCTGACGGGCTTAGCGTTTTCCTGATAGATGCCGCTGGTACTGACCCTTCCATACCAGGCCAGTTCAACATCGGGGCCTACGGCGGTTCGCTGGGCTATGCGCAGATACGTAACGCCAGAGCCACGCTGCCCGGCGTTTCGAAAGGCTACCTGGGCATTGGCCTCGACGAATTCGGTAACTACTCGCTTTCCAACGAAGGCCGTGAGGAGGGACCTGACTTCAAGCCCCAGGCCGTAGTGTTGCGCGGATCTGGCTCCGGCATGGACGGCTACAATTACTTGACTGGAAGCCGCACGCTGCCTTTCAATCTCAACGTGCCAACGGCGCGCGCGCAGCCTGGTAGCCCCGACTACCGCAAGGCTTACCTGTATGTACTACCTAACAGCGACGGCAGCTACACGATTACCATTCGCCTACAGCACGGCAGCACCGTGACGACGACCACCAATGCGTACTCGGTGGACGCGCCCCCCGCCAACCTGCGCGTGGGTTTTGCGGGCTCGACGGGCGACTACACGGACATCCACGAGGTGCGCAACCTGGCGATTCTTGATAATCCCTTCGCGGTCGACGATGCGGCGCAAACCAATTATCTCAATCCGATAACGTTCGGGATAGTAGCAAATGACCGCGGCATTGGTGCAGATATAATGCCCGAGACGGTTGATTTAGACCTCGACAAGCCAGGCTTGCAAAAGGAGTACATAGTACCTGGCAAGGGCACCTTTGAGGTGGACCAAACGGGTGTAGTCACCTTCACGCCCAGTGGCACGTTTGCCGGCGTCGTTAGCCTACCCTACGTGGTAAGCGATAGGGTGGATAAAGAATCGAACCCGGCCATCATGACCGTGAACGTGGCGGGCGCCGACGTGGCCAGCGGCATCAGCGGGCCGGCCAGGGCCAATCCGGGCAACCCGATTACCTACGTGGTCACGACCCGAAACAATGGCACCGAGCCGGCTAGCGACGTAATGCCTACCCTGCAACTGCCCCCCGGCACGGACGTACCTGCGTCCAGCGACTACGATTACGACTCGAATACCGGCCTGCTGACGTTTGCGTCCATACCAAGCCTGACAGCTACTTCCAGCGTGACCAACTCGGTCACTATTGTAGCGCCCGAGTCGAGCGGCAGCACTCTGGAGGTGATATCGAGCTTCATTTACACTACCGCTACTCCGGCTCCGGACCCGTTGGCAGAAAACAATTCGGCTACGCTTTCTACCATTATAACAAACGATCCTTTGCCCGTGGAGCTGGTACAGTTTGAGGTAGCCCCAGCTTACCGCGATGCGCTTGTGACGTGGCGAACCGCCGCGGAGCAACACAACGACTACTTCACGGTAGAGCGCTCGCTCACGGGAGCTAGTTTTAAAGCCATTGGCACTGTGCGAAGCCAGGGTAGTGGCCTGACGCCGCACGCGTATAGCTTTACCGACAGCGGTGCCGGTCAGCTAAATGCCGAAACCGTGTATTATCGCTTGCGGCAAACCGACACCAATGGCACCCTTACGTATAGCCCCGTGCGCAGCGTGCGTTTTGCCGCAGTGGCTAAGGCTACCGCTACCCTCTATCCTAACCCTAGCCAAGGCCAGACACTGCTTGACCTGAGCAGCCTTCCAGCAGGTTCCTACCTCGTGCAGGTACTCGACCTAACCGGACGCGTGCTTCGCACGCAGCATGCCACGACCCAGACGGCTGCGCTAGACCTAGCTGGACTACCGCAAGGCGCTTACCTGGTGCTGGTGCAGGGCGCGGGCGTGCGGCAGGCGCTGCCGCTACTGCGCAACTAACTATGCTAGGGGGTAGCCCTACCCCCCTTCTGGTAACTAAAAAAGGTAATTACCTTCTTAAAGAAGAAGCCCCAACTACTTAAAGTTGGGGCTTCTTCTTTAGGTACACTAGCAGATGGAGCTACCGGGTGGCCGACTGGGCTAACCCAGCCGCTCGGCGGCGGCGCGCAGGCGCTGGGCCACTTCGCCCGTGCCCAAAATGGCCAGCGTCTCAAACAAGTCGGGGCCGGCGGCAGCGCCCGTCACGGCCACACGCAACGCTTGCAGCACCTGGCCAGGCTTGAGGCCCTGGGCTTCCATCGTCTGGTGAAAGATGGCCTTGAGCACTTCAGCGTTGGAGCTAGGTTCGGAGCTGGCGGGTAGGGCATCGGCGTAGGCAGCCAGCGCGGTACTCACCTGAGGGTTCCACTTCTTGATGACTACGGTCTGGTCATACTCCGTTGGGGCTTCGAAAAAGTACTTGGCTTCCTGCCAAAAATCCTGCGGGAAGCTCACGCGCTCTTTCATCACGCCCACTACTTGCTCGGCTTTCTGCGCGGAGCAGTCGATGCCGTGTTCGGCCAGGGCCGTGAGCAGGTAGGGCGCCAACTCGGCATCGGGCTTGGCGCGCAGGTAGTGCTCGTTGTACCACTTTGCCTTGGCTTGGTCGAACTTGGCGGGCGACTTGCTCACGCGGTCAATCTCGAAGGCCTGAATGAGCTCCTGCATCGAGAAAATCTCCTGCGCTGTGCCCGGATTCCAGCCCAAAAAGGCTAGGAAATTGATGAGTGCATCGGGCAGGTAGCCGTCTTCGCGGTAGCCGCGGCTCACGGTGGGCTCGCCGGTTTCGGCATCGGTACCGTGCCACTCCAGCGCAAATACCGGGAAGCCCAGGCGGTCGCCGTCGCGCTTGCTGAGCTTGCCGGTGCCATCGGGCTTCAGCAGCAAGGGTAGGTGAGCAAACTGCGGCATGGTCTTCTCCCAGCCCAAGTAGCGGTAGAGCAACACGTGCAGCGGCGCCGAGGGCAACCACTCTTCGCCCCGAATAACGTGTGAAATATCCATCAGGTGGTCGTCCACAATGTTGGCGAGGTGGTAGGTCGGCATGCCGTCCGACTTCATCAGCACCTTATCGTCGACGGCCGAGGAGTGCACGACTACCCAGCCCCGAATCATGTCCTGGAAGCGGATTTCCTCCTTGCGCGGCACCTTGAGGCGAATGACGTAGGGCGCACCGCTGTCGAGCAGTGCCTTCACCTCGTCTTCGGGCAGGGTGAGCGAATTGCGCATCTGGGCGCGCGTGATGCTGTTGTACTGTGGGTTAGGCACCTTGGCAGCTTGCAGGCGTTCGCGCATTACGTCGAGCTCCTCAGGCGTGTCGAAGGCATAGTAGGCGTAGCCGTCGCGTATGAGCTGGTCGGCGTACTCGCGGTACATGGGCTTGCGCTCACTTTGGCGGTAGGGCGCGTGCGGGCCGCCCTTCCAGGGGCTTTCGTCGAGCTCAATGCCTACCCACTCGAGGCTTTGGCGAATGTAGTCTTCGGCGCCGGGCACAAACCGATTTTGGTCGGTGTCCTCGATGCGCAGTATCATAGTGCCACCCAACTTGCGGGCCAGCAGGTAGTTGTAGAGCGCCGTGCGCACGCCGCCGATGTGCAGCGGCCCGGTAGGCGAAGGTGCAAAACGCACCCGAACAGGTCGGTCAGTCATAATAGCGCAAAGGTACGAGCCGCAAAATGGTGAACTCGTAAGCTGCTGCTAAATGCTTTGTCTTGCCCCGCGCTCAAAAAAGGGGGGTAGGCACTGATGCCCCTACCCCCCTGCAGCCAAGTAGAGCGGCCAGGCCCTAAGCACTCACCGCGATACAGGAAATCTCTACTTGCACATCGCGCGGCAGGCGGGCTACCTCCACCGTTTCGCGGGCGGGCGCAGTTGCCTCGTCGAAGTACGTGCCGTATATCTGGTTGATAATGGCAAAGTTGCCTAGGTCTTTCACAAAGATGGAGCACTTCACCACATCAGTGAGCGCCATACCGCCCGCGGCCAGCACAGCCGTGAGGTTCTGCAGTACCTGGTGGGTTTGGGCGGCTACGTCGCCTTCGCCTACCAGTTGGCCGGCCGCACTTAAGGGTATCTGGCCCGATACGTAGAGGGTGTTGCCTGCCTTCACGGCTTGCGAGTAAGGACCAATCGGCGCGGGGGCTTGGTCGGTAAGGATAATCTGGTGAGCCATGTTTTTAATGGTATGAGGGTAGGCGTTTAGGAGAGAGAATACCCAAAACTAAAGAACGTCAT
>CAZZDR010000060.1:10858-15367 GCA_964652535.1 uncultured Hymenobacter sp.
AGTACCTCTGAGGTGGCGGGCACTTCAATCACAAACTCGGCCATAGCCGGGATGGTAGTGTCGCCTTCCGTTACGATGGCAATGATGCGGCCTTTGCGCGCCTTCACTTCCTGAATGTTGCTCACCACCTTCTCATACGAGCTGTCTTTGGTAGCAATCACTACCACAGGCATGTTCTCGTCGATGAGGGCGATGGGGCCGTGCTTCATCTCGGCAGCAGGGTAGCCCTCGGCGTGGATGTAACTGATTTCCTTTAGTTTCAGAGCGCCTTCCAGGGCCACCGGGAAGTTGTAGCCGCGGCCCAGGTACAGGAAGTTGGGCACGTCCTTAAACGTTTCGGCGATTACCTGGATCTCGGCGTCCAACTTCAGTGCTTTCTCCACCTTGGTTGGGATGTTGTGCAGCTCCGTGGTCAGTTCGCGCAGCTTGGTGTCCGACAAAGTGCCGCGGCGCTGGCCGATGCACATAGCTAACAACGACAGCACCGTTACCTGGGCCGTGAAAGCCTTGGTCGAAGCCACGCCGATTTCGGGGCCCGCGTGGGTATAGGCGCCGGCATCGGTAGCGCGGGCAATGCTGCTACCCACCACGTTGCAAATGCCGAAGATGGTTGCGCCCTTGCTCTTGGCCAGTTCCAAAGCCGCCAGGGTATCGGCCGTTTCGCCGCTCTGCGAGATGGCAATCACGATGTCGCGCTCCGAGATAACCGGATTGCGGTAGCGGAACTCCGAGGCGTACTCGACCTCCACCGGAATGCGGGCCAGGTCCTCAATCAGATATTCGGCCACCAGGCCGGCGTGCCAGCTCGTGCCGCACGCCACAATGATGATGCGGTGGGCATTAATAAACTTCTGCTCGTAGGCGCGGAAGCCAGCCATATTGAGGTGGCTACCCCCCATTTCGAGGCGGCCGCGCATCGAATCGAGGATAGAACGCGGCTGCTCAAAAATCTCCTTGAGCATAAAGTGCTCGTAACCACCTTTTTCAATACTATCCAGCTCCAACTCCAAGCGCTGGATGTAGGGCGTCTGCACCACGTCTTCGCGCGAGCGGATGGCCAGCTGGCCGTCCTTGATAACAGCGAGCTCGTAGTCGTTGACGTACACCACCTCGTTGGTGTACTCGATGATGGGGGTAGCGTCGGAAGCCACGAAGAACTCGCCCTCGCCAATACCAATAACCAGCGGCGAACCCTTGCGGGCCGCAATGAGTTGGTTGGGCTCGTCCTTGCTCAGCACCACAATGGCGTAGGCACCTACTACTTCGTGCAACGCCAGGCGCACGGCTTCTTCCAGCGAGCAAGCGTTCTGCGTCTGAATCTCCTCGATGAGGTTGACGAATACTTCGGTGTCCGTATCAGAATGGAATACGTGGCCCTGTTGCTCCAGGTGTGTCTTCAGCGAAGCGTAGTTCTCAATGATGCCATTGTGGATAAGGGCAATCCGCTCCGAGGTAGAGTAGTGCGGATGGGCGTTCACATCGTTGGGCTCGCCGTGGGTAGCCCAGCGGGTGTGGCCCATGCCCACGGTGGCGTGCGTGTCTTTGGTAGCCAGAAAATTTTCGAGCTCCGCTACTTTGCCTTTCTTCTTATACACGCTCAGCGTGCCGTTGAGCAAGGCCACACCGGCCGAGTCGTAGCCGCGGTATTCGAGGCGGTGCAACCCTTTGAGAATAATTGGACAGGCCTCCCGATGGCCCAGATACGCTACGATGCCGCACATGGCAAGTAAATAAAGTTAATGAATGAAATGAGATAGAGCCGGCCCGCTTACTAGCGGGCTCGACAAGCAATTTCCCAGCCATAGGGGCGGCTGGCTTAATATAAAAAACCGGCTACTAGCCCGCGCGAAGCGTGACCAGGGGCCGGCTACTGGTTGGCGAAGTTACACTTTTATTGCCATACCCGAGAATAGCGCCGGTACGCCGCCTACCCCCCTGCTAGCGGCCAAGTATAAGCAGCCAAGACCAGGGTTCCTGCCAGATGACGCCAACGCAAATGGCCAGCCCGACCGGGCTGGCCATTTGCGTTGGCGGTGTTTGAGCAGCTTGTCTAGCTAGCCAGCTCGTCGTAGAGGGCTTGGTAAGACGAAAGCAGGTTCTCGTCGGTTGCTACCTGGCTCAGGCGCTTGTGCGAAGCATACTCCTTGAACAAGCCGTTGAGGTTGTCCGAGAAGTCTTCGTCGGAGCGCACGACGGTATCGGCGTACTCCATACCGAGCTTCACGAAGCCCGAAAAGTCGGCCGACTTTAGCGACGTCAGCATGCTGTCGTCGATGTCAAGCATCTTGGCCTTTTCGACTAGGTTGCCCTCGAATTTGTCTAGAAACTCGTTGTTGTAGACCGTGAATACTGACTTGGCATCCTTGAAAACCGGGTCCTTCTTGTAGGTAGTTTTGAGGTAGAGCGGGATGAGCGAGGTCATCCAATCGTTGCAATGCACAATGTCAGGCGACCAGCCGAGCTTCTTTACCGTTTCGAGTACGCCCTTGCAAAAGAAGATGGCGCGCTCGTCATTGTCGAGGTAAAACTTGTCGTTTTTATCTACCAGCGCCGACTTGCGGTGGAAGTAGTCCTCGTTGTCGATAAAATAAACCTGTAGCTTCGCAGTCGGAATGGATGCCACCTTAATGACTAGCGGCTTCTCGTCGTCGCCCACAGAAATGTTGATGCCCGAGAGGCGAACTACTTCGTGCAGCCGATTTTTGCGCTCATTGATAATGCCGAAACGAGGCACGAAAATCCGGATTTCGGCCCCCATCTCCTGCATGCCGGCCGGCAGGCGGCGCAGCAGCTCCGCTACTTTCGTAGTCTGGAGAAAAGGGTCTATTTCGGTGGCCGCGTATAGGATGCGCAACTTCGACATATCGAATGAATTAAAGGATTGGGAACGGGCCATAGATTGGCTCCACAAAAATACGCATTTTTTCCCGAATTTTCAATAAAATACGCTTAACCCTATTCTTCTCTCGCTTAGCTTAATGCACATTTTTACCACCGCCGCCGAGTTGCGCGCCTACGCCGAGGCTCGGCGCAACGCTGGCCGCCGCCTGGGCCTGGTGCCCACCATGGGCGCCCTGCACGAGGGCCACCTGCAACTGGTGCAGGCCGCTGCCGCGCAGTGCGACGAGGTTATCGCCAGCGTGTTTGTCAACCCTACCCAATTTAATAACCCCGACGACCTACGCCTCTACCCCCGGGTACCTGAGCAAGATGCCGCCCTGCTGGCCCCGGTTGGCTGCACGGCGCTGTTCCTACCCTCTGTGGCTGAGGTATACCCGCAGCCAGCGGTGCTGCGCTTCGATTTTGGCTTGCTCGAGCAGGTGATGGAAGGCGCCCACCGGCCCGGCCACTTCAACGGGGTGGCCACGGTGGTAAGCAAGCTGTTTCACTTGGCTCGGCCGCACGTGGCGTACTTCGGCCAAAAGGATTTTCAGCAGGTAGCCGTGGTGCGGCAGCTGCTGGCCGACTTGTCGTTTGACCTGGAACTAGTAGTGTACCCCACCGTGCGCGAGGCCGATGGCCTGGCCATGTCGTCGCGCAATCGGCGCCTCTCGCCTGAGGCGCGCACCGTGGCGCCGTTGCTGTACCAGGTGCTGCAAGCTGCCGCCGCGCAAGTGCGGCAGGGCGTGGCGCCGGCCCAGGTGCAGGCCCAGGCCGTAGCCGCGCTAGCGCAGGAACCGCTCTTTACACCCGAATACGTGGAGGTGGCCGACGCCAGCACCCTGCAGCCACTGCACCACTACGAAGCCGGCCAGGCCGTGGTGCTGTGCGTAGCGGCCCACCTGGGCGGCGTGCGGCTGATTGACAACGTGGTGGTAGATTGAGCTAAGTAGAGGGGGGTAGGGAATAACGTTGGCCTAGCAAGTAGCGCCGCGTTTATTCCCTACCCCCCTTTTTAATTTAAACAAGCCATTAGCCCCTAGCCAGGCCGTAATCTATTTCCGTATTGTCGCCGAGGTTGAGGCTGTGGTTGAGGCCCTTGAACGACGCATCGGAGCCCACGATGCAGTCGCTCATCACGGCTGAGCTGAGCTCAGAATACGAGCCGATGATGCTGTCGCTGACGATGGTGTGGCGAATGATGGTGCGGTCGCCGATGGCTACGTTGGGGCCGATGATGGCGTGCTCGATGCGGCAGCCTGCGCCGATGCTGACGGGCGGAATGATAACCGTATTTGGAAACTCGGGGTAGGCCCGCTCTTGCCGAAACTCGGGGCGGTCGAGCAGGCGCGCATTGGCTTCGAGCAGGGTTTCCTTGCGGCCGCAGTCAAACCAGTTGTCGACGGCGGTAGTAATCATAGGCTCGCCCTCGTCGATGAGGTGCATGAGCGCATCGGTGAGTTGGTACTCTTCGTGCGTGCGGCGGCCGGTGCTGATGAGCCACTCCAGCGACTGGGCCAATTTCTCGGCATTCGCGATTTTGTAGAGGCCCACCAGGGCGTAGTTCGACTTGGGGATGCGGGGCTTCTCGACCACGCGGCTCACGCGGCCATTGTCGGCGGTTTCGAC
>CAZZDR010000061.1:0-9600 GCA_964652535.1 uncultured Hymenobacter sp.
TCTGATTGCTCTGTTACCCGCACGATGGGCGTGCTGGGCGGCAAGTGGAAGCTCATTATTATCTCGCATTTGGTGCAGCCCCGCCGCTTTGGGCAGCTGGTGCAGCGCCTGTCGCTCATCTCGCGCAAGGTGCTCACCGAGCAGCTCAAGGAGCTGGAAGAAGACGGCATCGTGCGCCGCGAAGCCTTTGCCGAGCTGCCGCCCCGCGTCGAGTATTCGCTCACCGACTACGGGCACACGCTGCTGCCCATTATCGACCAGCTGAGCGCTTGGCACAGAGCCTCGCCCGTGGCGGCTACCGCTCCGGTGGGCGAGGCGGCGCCGCCCTACGCATAACCCTACCCCCCCAAACGGGGTAAACCCTGCTATACCAACCTAGCCTTGGCTGGGCGCTTCTCTATGATAAAGCATACCTATGACATGGGCGTGGTCGGCAATTGCGCCTTCCTGGGTCTCATTGGCACCGATACGGCCGTACGCTGGCTCTGCTGGCCGCGCTTCGATAGCAGCTTCGTATTTGGGCCCTTGCTCGACGAGCAGAAGGGCGGAGAGTTCAGCATTCGGCCGGCCGGCGAATTCACCTCGCACCAGTACTACGTGCCCAACACGAATGTGCTATGCACCGAAATCACGACGGAAGCAGGTAGCTACCGCGTCACCGATTTTGCCCCCCGCTTTCTGCAATACGAGCGCTACTACAAGCCGCTCATGTTTATCCGCAAGGTGGAGCCGCTGAGCGGCACGCCGCGCGTGCGGGTGGCGTGCCGCCCGGTAGGCCAGTACGGCGAGCAGGAGCTGACGCGCCGCCGCAGCTCCAACCACATCGCTTTTTTGGGGCTAGAAGAGGAGATTCGTCTCACTACCAACATCCCGCTCACCTACGTGCTCGATGAGGAAGACTTTGTGCTCAACGAGACTAAATACCTCGTGCTTACCTACGGCGCGCCGCTGGAGGCTGCCCTCGAAAGCACGGCCGAGCGCTTTCTCACCAGCACCGTGGCTTACTGGCGCAGTTGGGTGAAAAGCACCAGCATCGGCAATTTTCACCAGGCGCAGGTGATTCGCTCGGCGCTGGCCCTCAAGATTCACCAGTACGAAGACACGGGCGCCATTATCGCGGCCAGCACCACGAGCTTGCCCGAAGCCCCCGGCAGCACCCGCAACTGGGACTACCGCTTTTGCTGGATGCGCGATACGTACTACATCCTCACGGCCTTCAACAACATTGGCCACTCGGAGGAGTTGGAGCGATATTTTCACTTTATTGCCAATATCTCGACTAAGGTCAAGGACAAATACCAGCCCCTTTACGGCATTGGCGGGCAGGTAGAGCTGGTGGAGAAGGAGCTGCCGCTGGCCGGCTACCTCGGCAACCAGCCGGTGCGTATCGGCAACGACGCCTACACCCACATTCAGAACGATGTGTATGGCCAGGTGCTGGTGGCGCTGCTGCCGCTCTACGTCGACCACCGGTTCCGTGACCCCGACCGCCCTACCCCCCTCTCGCTGGTCGAAGAATCGTTGCGCCTCATCGAAACCACCATGGACCAGCCCGATGCCGGCCTGTGGGAGTTTCGGCACATTGCCCAGAAGCACTGCTACACCTACCTGTTTCACTGGGCTGGCAGCCACGCCGCCTTGCAGGTGGCGCGGTCGCTGGGCAATAAGGAGCTCGAAGCTAAGGCCAGCCGCCTGCTAGAGCTGTCTGAAGAGCACATCGAGCAGTGCTTCGATGCCGAGCGCGGGGTGTATACCAACGCCATCGGCTCCGAAAACCTTGATGCCAGCACCATCCAGCTCATTACCATGGGCTACCTCGACCCCACCTCGGAGCGCGCCCAGCGCCACCTCGTGGAGCTGGAGAAGGAGTTGATGACGCCCGAAGGCCTGTTTTACCGCTACCGCCACCCCGACGACTTCGGCACGCCCGAAACTACATTTCTCATCTGCTCCTTCTGGTACGTAGAGGCGCTGGCCTGCGTGGGCCGCGTCGAAGAAGCCATCACTGAGTTTGAGCAGCTCGTCACCTACACCAACCACCTTGGCTTGCTGAGCGAGGACGTAGATGCCAAGACTGGCGCGCAGTGGGGCAACTTCCCGCAGGCCTACAGCCACGTGGGCCTCGTGAATGCCGCCTACCGCATCTCCAAGAAGCTTGACAAACCCAACTTCGTAGCATAAGTTAGGTTTAGCTAAAAAAGCCGCCGAGGGTTGGGCAGAAGCAAAGCAGGATAGATTTCCCTGCTTTGCTTCTGCCCAACCCTCGGCGGCTTTTTTGGTTGCCCTAGCCCTACCCCAGCAGCTTGCGCAAGAGTTGGCGCACCGCGGCGGGCGAGGCAATGTTGAAGCGTGCCAGTGAGCGGCCGCCGCCCACCTTCACGGTGTAGGCCTCGGGGGGTAGGGCCCGGAAGGTGTCCTCGTCGGTGCGGTCGTCGCCGAGGGCGAGGATGAAGTCGGCTGGGTAGCGGGCCAGCCAGCGCGACGTGGCCGTGCCCTTATTGATGCCCGAGTGCTTGATTTCGAGCACTTTGTTGCCTTCCATCACTTGCAGCTCGGTGTTGGCCGTCATAAAGGCGAGGTGCGTGAGTAGCTCACGGGCGCGCACTTCGCCCAGGTCGGTGTCGGCGCGGCGATAGTGCCACACCAGCGAGTAGTCTTTCTCCTCAATGAAGGAGCCGGCCGTGCGGGCCACGTACAGCTCCAGCACCGGGCGCAGGTCGCGCATCCAGTCGTTGCGCATAGTCTGAAACAGCTCCCACTCTTCACCGGCCGCCCGTAGCCACACCCCGTGCTCGGTGATGAAGTCAACGGGCAAATCGCCCAGCCACTTGTCGAGCGTAGTGCGGTCGCGCCCGCTAATGAGCACTACCCGCGTGTGGGGCACTTCCGTGAGTGCGCGCAGCAACTGGCGTAGGTCTTGGTCGGGGCTGGCGCGCTGCGGGTTGGGGTGGAAGCCCACCAGCGTGCCGTCGTAGTCGAGCAGAATGAGGCGCTGCTTAGCCCCCTGAAAGTCGCGTAGCAGGTCGGTGGTTGTGGTTTCGTCGAGCATTTCGGTGGCTAGCGTGTGCTGCTTCATCTTGGTGTAAGCTAGCTGGTTCATGAAGAGCTTGGTCCAGGAGAACACGTTGTAGCGCTTCACCAAGGCCTGCATCGCCGTCATGCGGGCAGTTTGTTCTTCCTCAGGCATCACGAGCGCTTCGTGCATGGCCTCCACGAGCTGCCCCACGTCGGTGGGGTTGATGATGAGCGCATCGGACAGCTCGCGGGCCGCGCCGGCGCGTTCACTCAGGATGAGTACTCCGCGCTGGTCGAGGCGGCTGGCCACGTATTCTTTGGCCACCAGGTTCATGCCGTCGCGCATGGGTGTCACGAGGGCTACCTCGGCTAAGCGATACAGCGCTGCCAGCTCCTCCAACGGCAGCGAGCGGTAGAAATACAGAATTGGGTTCCAACTAATGGTGCGGTACTGCGCGTTGATGCGGCCCACCAGCTCGTCGATTTCTACTTTCAACTCGGCGTACTGCGCCACTTGGTCGCGCGAGGGCACCACCAGCATAATCAGGCTTACTTGCCCACGCCACTCGGGATAGCGCTGCAAAAGCAAGTCAAATGCCCGCAGCCGTTGGGCAATGCCCTTGGTATAGTCGAGCCGGTCGATGCTCAGGATAACGCGCGTATCGCGCAGTGCCTCTCGGTACTCTTCCTCGTGCACGTGCGCGGCCTCCGAGGCGGCGGCCTGAGCATAGCGTTGGTAGTCGATACCCATTGGGAAAGCATCGACGCGCACCGAGCGGGTTGGCGTTTCAATCTGCCCGTTTTGGGCGGGGTAGCCCAGCAAGTGCGTCACGGCGCTGAGGAAGTGCCGCATGTAGCCAAAGGTGTGAAAACCAATGAGGTCGGCGCCCAGCATACCACGCAGCAGCTCGGTGCGCCAAGGTAGCACGCGTATCAGCTCTTGCGACGGAAACGGGATGTGCAGAAAGAAGCCAATCGACGCCCCCGGCCGTGCCTTGCGTAGCATCTCGGGCAGCAGCAACAGCTGGTAGTCATGCACCCAGATGGTGTCTTCGGGCCCGGCCTGGGCCAGCACGGCTTCGCAAAATTTCTCGTTTACCGCCACATACGCATCCCAATGGGTTTGCTCATATACCGCAAACTCGCTGAAATAGTGGAAGGTAGGCCAGAGCGTAGAGTTGCTGAACCCTTCATAGAAATCACGTATTTCGGCTTCCGTCAGGAAGACCGGCGCCATATTGTCTTCTTTCAGCTCTTGGCGGATGTGGTTTTCCTCGGTTTCATCCTGCACAAAGAGTCCCGGCCAGCCAATCCACAGATTATCGCCTTGGCGGTAGATGGAGCCAAGGCCAGTAGCCAGCCCGCCTTCGCTGGACTGAAACGTAAGGCCTTCGTCGTTGCGCAGGACTTTGGTGGGGAGACGGTTAGAGACAATTAAGGTGCGAGACATAGGCTAGTTAAGATGGTGAATCATTAGAGATACGCAGTATTCCCCTAAAAAGTCACGATTTGGCTTGCCCGTTTGCGCCTACCCCCTTCGCATTAGTCAAAGATGACCGTCTTGTTTTGGTGTACAAATACCTGCTCGTTGAGCACTAGCTGCAGGGCGCGGGCCAATACAATCTTCTCTACGTCGCGCCCAGCCTGGGCCATCTCGTGCGCGCTTTGGGTGTGGTCAATCGGAATGACGCTCTGGGCAATAATTGGCCCCTGGTCGAGCTGCTCGTTCACGAAGTGCGCTGTGGCCCCAATGATTTTTACGCCCCGCGCAAAGGCCTGCGCATACGGGCTGGCGCCCACAAATGCCGGCAAAAAGGAGTGGTGAATATTGATGAGCCGGTTGGCATAGGGCGCCACAAATTCGGGCGACAAAATGCGCATGTACTTGGCCAGCACCACCAGGTCGGGGGCATACACCGCCAGCTGTGCCAGTACCTCGGCCTCGTGCTGCTCGCGGCTGCGGCCCGCGTGCGGCAGGTAATGAAAAGGCAGGTCGAACCGACGCGTCAGGTTGCCCAACACTTCATGGTTGCTGATAACAGCCCGAATATTCGCATTTAGCTCGCCAAACGCGTGGCGCACCAGCAGCTCGCTCAGGCAGTGGTGCTCCTTGGTTACGAGCACCACAATATCCTTTTTGCTATTATCCGTCAGCCTGATGGAAGCCGCGGGGGGTAGGGCCGCCCGCAGCGCAGCCAGCAGCGCCGCCGCTTCAAACGAACCTGCAAACTCGGTGCGCATGAAGAATACGCCTTCCTCGCGAGCCACAAACTCGCTGTTGCGCACGATGTTGAGGCCCTGCGCATACAGCACACCCGTTACTTTATAAATCAGCCCGCGCTCATCGGGGCATTGCATCAGCAGCCAGTGGGCCATCAGGAAAGCCGCCCGGCAGCGGGCGGGTAAGTGGATGAGGCAGCAATATGCAGCCGCCTACCCCGGCGCTAGCGCTGCACCTCGTATTTCTGCTTAATAAAATCCAGCATCTCGCGCACGTGCTCGTCGGTTTTGTTGGCTTCTATCTTCCACAGCGCCTCAATTAGCAGCAGCAGCAGGCGGGTTTCCTTGTCGGGCTTGGAGTAGCCCAACTGCCGAAACGCCGCTTCTAGCCGCGCGGGCACCGGGCGCATAAAGCGCTCGTGCTGCTGCTGGGCCACTTCGCGGTCGGCCAGCCGGTACTGTAATTTCCAGAAGGCCGGCTCCTCGAGCACCAGCTTGTAGGGCAGGTCAATGACGCTGTGAATAAACGTCAGCGGGTCGGTCTCAGTCAATCCGCCCCGATTGTGCTCAATAATGCGCTGGTAGCCACTTTTGACTACGAAGTCAAGCAGTTGGTCCTTCGAGCCAAAATGCTTGAAGATGAGGGCCTCGGAAACACCGGCGGCCTTAGCAATCTGCTGGGTGGAGGTATTCTCAAATCCTTTATCCCCAAAAAGTTGCAGCGCCACATCGGCAATGTGTTGGCGGCGGGTAATCATATGCGGAGCAAAAGGGGGTAGGGCCAGGCTATCGGCCACTGCGGGCAATAAACGAGCTACAAAGTTCGGGCATAAATACCAGTCAACCTTGCTTTAGGCCAATTTAACGCGAACAATGCCGCCTAATGCCTTCGCCGCCAAACAGAAACCGGCCGATTCGGAATTACCAAATCGGCCGGTTGAAAAACTTCAGACTCTACCAGGCCGGGGCGGGGCAGAGATACGGAACCAGGCGGGGTGGGACGACGACTGGGTAAACAGAGAGTGGTTGAACTGGCTGGGGTGGGACGACGGCCAGTTAAGTAGAGTGGGAGAGTGAAACCAGCCGGGGTGGGACGACAACTGGCTAACAGAATGAGAGAGTGAAACCGGTTGGGGTGGGACGACGGCCGGTTATCAGAATGTGGGGTTAATCCAGCTGGGGTGGGACGACGGCTGGGTATTCGAAGAGTGTAACTACTAGGTAACCGGGTGGGACTCGTTATCTGGTAGCGGGAGCAATATTACGACAAAAAAGTAAAACACGGTAAGTGTTAGCTCACCTTTTTGGGTGAGTAGACACTTACCTACAAATTTATCACTATAATATCCTGTAAATCAGAAAAATAAACTTATGTGTAAAATTATGGCATTTGTAAAAATTATTTTATTTCTCTGACAACTACTCTAAAAGCTGCTGTTTCAGTCTTAAAAACGGCCTGGTATAGAGAGGTGCTGGGTTTGCCTTGAAAACCTCGAACGGGAATGCAACGCGCTCATACTGACATAAAAAAGCCCTACCCCCGCTAGGGAGTAGGGCGCAAACGATGCCGGAAGCTATTGGCCTATCAGCCGTATGTGCTTTTCGTATATGGCAGCTAGTACCAACTATAGGCTGCCTATAGTAGCCAGTACTGCTAGCACTAGTGCGTAGCTTATTTTACCAAGTGCAGGAATCGCAGGTAGAAGGGGGTAGGGCTTTCGTTGCTCTTAGGCTGGTACTTGCCCCCAATAATGGGTACGTACATAACGCGGCGGCGTGATTCGGGGCCCACTAAGGGCGACTGAGCCACGCGGTGCCACATGCGACCATCGTGCACGGTAAGGTCGCCAGGCTCGGTTTCGACGGCCACCTCATTGGGGTCGTAGAAGACGTCCTTATAATACTTCTTGCGGAACAGCATCTTGCCCAAGCCCTGGTGGTGGGTGCCCGGTATCACGCGCAGGCCACCATTAGTAGCCTTGGTACCGTCGAGGTGTAGGCCTACATTGAGCATGGGCCGAATGCGCTTGCCGTAAAAAACATCGCGCAGCGAGTCCGTATGCCAGCCCATCTGGCTGAATTCGGAGCCTTCTACGTTCACGTAGTGGTTTACGACTAGGCCATCGCGCTCATTCTCTCCTACTCGGCCACCGGGGGTTTCGAGTAGTGGAAATAAGGCCTCAAAACGGGGGTCCTGTAGTAGCTCGTGTAGCACAGGGCTATGCTGCGAAGCAAAGGCAAAACGCTGTACGATAGGCGAGCCATCTACGTCTTTGCCGTACTTAATAGGTACGCCGTTCACCTTCTCTACATTGTCGGCTAGCCAGTTGGCCTGCACGTCCTGTGTAGCTTTTAGGTAGGCCTGCACTTGCTCGGGTGAGGCGAAGGGTCGGAAATGTAGAAACCCGTGTTTAGCGAAAAAAGCCCGCTGTTCGGCCGTCAGTTCCTGGCCGAGAGTGAAGCGCGGATAATCAGATAAGGATGCCATAAAGGGAAAAGCTGGCGGAAAAACTCCCGGCTGCCCTGGGGTTCGGATGAAAGGGCAAAGATACGGCAGTAGAGCGTGGCTAAGACATGAATAATAGCATTCTGCTTGCGCGCCGCGCGGCCTATAACCAGCAGGCGCGGCGTAGGTTTGGCTATGGCAGTGGGTTTCGGCCTGCCTTGGACCATTTTTTAAGAAATTACTGACTTTTTAAGCTGGCATAGGCCAGCAGAAGGTGGTACTGAATGACGAAGCTTGAGAGAAGCTGAGTTAAAATTAAGTCAGTAATCTGCCCTTTCAGGACCGGCCGCCGTACGTTAGCTGCCGTGCTTGCGCAGTTTTTTCACGCTCCAACCTACCCTACCCATGGTTTTTAGCCCCAGCCCCATGCTTCTTAAACTGCTTTATAACCGGGGCAGTCTCCACAACTTGCCCGAAGGCCAGGGGGTAGCGTTCAGCATCAAGAACCGCCTCGATACGGTGCGGCTCACAGGCCTAAAGCAGGTAAAAATTGATGATACGGTGGTGCCAGCCACGCACATTCAGCTGGACCTGGGCGGGGGCGAGCAGCGGCCGGGGCCCAGCGTGGGGCCAGGGGAACAAGCCATTGAGCTGCCCATAGGCCGCACCCTCACGTTTGTGCTCGCCACACCTGCGCTGGCCGAGGGCATGCACCAGCTACGGGCCGAGTTTAGCACCGATGCCTTTGGCGAGCTAAGTGTGGAAATAGAGGATGCCATTGTGGGCCACGATAGCCGGGTGCGCATTCCGCGCGCCGAGGCCGACGACTATGCCGAGGCGGCCATTCAGGCCCGGCAGCGGTTTGCCGAGCAGTTTACAGAGCAGAAATTCAAACACCTGAAAAACTATTCTTTTGACCCACACGAGTTGCAAGGCAACTGCGAGCATTTTGTGGGGGTAGCGCAGGTGCCGGTGGGCCTGGCCGGCCCGTTGCACGTGAACGGCGAGCACGCGCAGGGCGAGTTTCTTATTCCGCTGGCTACTACCGAGGGCACGCTGGTAGCCAGCTACAACCGTGGTATGCAGGTGCTCAACCTGTGCGGCGGCGTGAAGTGCACGGTTATCGGCGACGCCATGCAGCGGGCGCCGGTGTTCGTGTTTGAGGATGCGCGGGGCGCACGCGACTTCGGCCGCTGGGTGGCCGAGAGCCTGGAGCTGATTCGGCCCGAGGCCGAAAGCACCTCGCGCGTGGCCAAGCTGCAGTACATCGATACCTACCTCAGCAACAAGTTTGCGTACCTGCGCTTCAACTTTTCGACCGGCGACGCAGCTGGGCAAAACATGGTAGGTAAGGCCACTTTCGCGGCCTGCTCCTGGATACTAGCGAACTACAAAGGCGCTGCCATCCAGCACTTCTACCTCGAATCAAACTTTGCTACGGACAAGAAAGCCAGCCAGATAAACGTGATGCGCACCCGCGGCAAACGCGTAGTGGCCGAGGCAGTCATAAAGCGCGATGTGCTGCAGCAGCGCATGCGCGTGACGCCCGAGCAGCTGGCCTACCACGGGCAGGTAAGCAACGTGGGCGCCTTCTTGAGCGGCGCCAACAACAACGGCGCGCACTCGGCCAACGGCATTACTGCACTCTTTATCGCCACGGGCCAAGACGTGGCCAACGTGAGCGAGTCGAGTGCCGGCGTGCTCTATTCAGAAGTAACTAAGGAAGGCGATTTGTACCTCAACATCACCATTCCGTCGCTCATCGTGGCTACGTATGGCGGTGGCACCGGCTTGGCTACCCAAAACGAGTGCCTGCGCATGCTAGGCTGCGTGGGCCAGGGCACGGTCTACAAGTTTGCTGAAATAGTCGCTGGCGTGGTGCTGGCCGGCGAGCTTAGCTTGGCCGCCGCCATCAGCAG
>CAZZDR010000061.1:9700-15250 GCA_964652535.1 uncultured Hymenobacter sp.
TAGTCGCTGGCGTGGTGCTGGCCGGCGAGCTTAGCTTGGCCGCCGCCATCAGCAGCAGCGACTGGGTGAGCAGCCACGAGCAGTACGGCCGCAATCGATAAGCTGGCTTCGTTCTTATCGATAAATAATTTTTATTTATCAATGTATATTTATTGTTTTTCAATAAATACATAACTTTCTTTGTGGCGTCTTACACCTTAAGTGCTGCCCCAATGACGCACCCTTTCTTCCTCACTATTTTGCGCGTAGCCCAAGCGGCGATGTGGCTGGTCTTGCTTACGGCAGGCGGGATGATGCTGGTGCTGGCCGGGCGCACCTACGATGTGGCCAGCGCCCCAGAAACCGAAGTGCGGCTGCGGCTGGATACTTTCCGGCCCAACTTATTCGGCTTCTGGCACGATACGCAAGCGGGTTATGAAGATGGGAAGCAGGGTAGGGCGCCGCGCGAACAACGCGGGCCGCTGCCAGCCCTACCCCCCTCTGCGAACTTTAAATTGGCCGCCGACCCCCACGCACCTTTGCTGCGTTACCGCGAGCCCAGCGCCGGCAAGCGCGCCAGCCTGCTGGCCCTGGGTGCCCTCGACGATAGCCTGTCGGTGCCAGGGCTCGTGTTTTTAGGCGGCTGCGGCTGGCTGCTGCTGGGGCTGTTGCGCGAGGTAGCTTCTAGCACGCCCTTCACGGTGGCCAATGCCCGGCGATTAGGCAAGCTGGCGCTGCTTATTTGCGGGCTGAATCTTTGGCGGTATGTCGCCTATGCCCTCGTATGGGGGCTAGTGCCGGCCTACCACGTGGCCGAGCTGGCCCGGCCCCTCAGCCACTATGTGCGCCTCAATACCGATGAGCTGGTGCCGGGCTTCGAAGTAGGGTTTATTCTGCTCATTATTGCGGCCGTGTACCAGCGCGGGGTAGCACTAAGCCAAGAAGCCGAACTCGTTATCTGATGCCCATTATTGTGAACCTCGACGTGATGCTGGCCCGGCGCAAGATGTCGCTGAGCGCCCTGGCCGAAACCGTGGGCATTACCCTAGCCAATTTGTCTATTCTCAAAAGCGGCAAAGCCAAAGCCGTGCGCTTCAGCACGCTGGCGGCCATTTGCCAGGCCCTGGAGTGCCAGCCCGCCGACCTGCTGGAGCACCGCCCCGACCCCGCCGACCTTAGCAAGCCCGACAGCAGTGACCTGGCCTAAGGCCTTCCCTGCAGCGCCAGCTGGGCGGTGCTATCCTGCACTACTTGCAACGCCTGCTGCAGTTCTAGGTCATCGCTACGCCAAATGGCGTTGGCTGCCTCGGGGCCGTAGGCGCTGTGCGCAATGCTGGCCTTGAGGGTGGTGCGCAGGGCAGGGGCGCAGCGGCGCAGCGCAGCTGGGTCAGGCCGCAAGCCAGCCAGGGCCGCCAGGCGCACCAGGCCATCGAGCTCGGTGTCGGTGACGCGAAACACGGCTTGGTACTGCGCAAAGCGTAGGCCCGCCAGCTCCACCTTATGCTGCTGGTAGAAGGCCAGTGCGTAGGCTTGCAGCGCACCAGCCTGCTGTAGACGCCGGTAGTAGGGCACCTGGCGCAACGTATCGCGGGCCACGAATACGTCGGGCATAATGCCGCCGCCGCCGTACACCGCCCGGCCATGGTCGGTGCGAAAGCGCGGCCCCGTGGCAAACTGCGCACTATCGGCCGCGGCAAACTCACCGTGCTGCTGGCGCTGGGCCAGCTCATGGGTATAGGTTTCTTTATCGGGGCCGTAGGCCTTCTGAATGCAGCGGCCGGCTGGCGTGTAGTAGCGCGCCACAGTCAGGCGCAGCTCGCCGCCATCTTGCAGCGCAATGGGCTGCTGCACCAAGCCTTTGCCAAAGGTGCGGCGTCCCACTAGTAGCGCCCGGTCGTGGTCTTGCAGGGCGCCGGCCAGCACCTCGGCAGCCGAGGCACTATTTTCATCTACCAGCACTACTAAGGGCTGCTGCTCCCAGGCGCCGGCCACGTGGGCGTAAGTCTGGGAAGCGTATTGCTCGTCTTTGCCCAGCGTGTACACAAGCTTGCGCGAGCCACTAATAAACTCATCGGCCAGGCGGGTGGCGCGGTCGAGGTAGCCGCCTGGGTTACCACGCAGGTCCAGCACCAGGCGCTGCAGGCCTTGGCGCTGCAAGTCGGCTAGCTGGGCTTTGAACTCTTCGTAGGTAGTGGTCGCAAAACGGTTGATTTTGATGTACCCCGTGCGCCCATCTTCCAGCAGCACGCCCGGCTCGACCGACGCATTGGGCAGCCGCCCGTGGTTGAGGTGCACGCTCAGCGGCTGTGGCTGCCCGCGCCGTGCCACCAGCAGGCTCACGCCCGTGCCCTGGGGGCCGCGCAGTAGCTGCCCTAGCTGCGTTTGGCTCAGGTGGGCACCGGCCACGGGGGTAGGGCCCACGCGCAGCAGTTGGTCGCCGGGCAGTAGGCCTGCCGCGCTGGCTGGGCCGGTGGGCAGCGTCGCTACCACGGTCGCGGTATCGCGAAAGAGATTAAACTCCAGCCCTACCCCCTCAAAACTGCTCTGCAAGAAGGCATCGGTCTGTGCGCGGTCTTGGGCCCGGATGTAGACCGAGTGCGGGTCGAGCCGGCCCAGCAACTGCGCCACGGCATAGTCGGTGAGCCCATCGGCATCGACAGAGTCCACGTAGTCGTGGTCGATGTAGCTCAGGATTTCCTTGTAGCGCAGGTAGCCGTGGGCCGTGGCCTCGGGGTTGTCGGTTTGGGGCCGAAAGGGATTGGCCCCCAGCAAAATGCCTAGGCCGAGTGCTAGGGCCGGCACTATGGCCAGGTGCCAGCGCCTACGCCACCCACTGCTGGCCCTGGCGCTCACCGCCCGCGGGGGCTCCGCGGCAGCTTCGGTAGCGGGCAGGAGCGGAACGGACATAGAGCAGGCAGCGAGCGGTAAAAAAGAAATCAGCCGGCCGAACTGGCAGGTAATCAGGCAAATTTAAAGCTTTGCGTACTGGCCCGGTGCGGCCGAGGCGGGTGCGGCGCCATTTTCGAGTTAAGCCCCTACATTTTGTTGTTAAAATTCAAAACTGCCCCTGGTTGCGATAGGGCAGGGGGGTAGGGCCCTGGCGCAAGCCGTATCTTTGGGGCTTAGTTACTTGCCCATGTCCTCCACCGCTTCCGGCCGCATCCTGGCCATCGACTACGGCAATAAGCGCGTGGGCCTGGCCATCACCGACCCACTGCAGCTCATTGCCTCACCCCTCGATACCATTCACAGCCAGGACTTGGTGAAATTTGTGCTCGACTACCACCAGCGCGAGCCCCTGGCGGCCGTGGTGGTGGGCATGCCACGCACGCTGCTCAACGAGCCCACCGACTCGACTAGCGCGGTAGTGGGCCTGCTGCGCCGCCTGCGCCGCGAGCTGCCGGCCGTGCCCATCCACGAAATCGACGAGCGCTTTACCTCGCGCCTGGCCAAGCAGGCTATGCTGGCCGGCGGCCTGGGCCGCAAAGCCCGCCAAGACAAAGCCACCGTCGATAAGGTGAGCGCGGCCCTTATTCTCCAGTCTTTTTTAGCTTCCCCTTTGCACTCATGATTCTCCCGATTGTTGCCATCGGCGACCCGGTTCTGAAAACCCTCGCCAAAGACCTGCCCCCCGACCTGCCCGCCGCCGAGCTGACCAAGCTGGTGGAGGACATGTACGAAACCATGTATTCGGCCCACGGTGTGGGCCTAGCCGCGCCCCAGATTGGCCGCGGCGTGCGCCTGTTTGTGATGGACTCGGGCCCCATGCTGACTCCCGATGAAGACGACGAGGACGACGAGCCCGTGGAAGTAGCCGCCGCCGACGAAATCGCCGAAACCCCCATCAAGCGCGCCTTCATCAACCCCCAGATGCTGAGCGAAACCGGTGAGGCCTGGGGCTTTGAGGAAGGCTGCCTGAGCATTCCGGGCGTGCGCGAGCTGGTGCAACGCTGCCCCAACATCGTGCTGCGCTACGAAGACGAAAACCGCGAGGTGCACGAAGAAGCCTTCAGCGGCATGGCCGCCCGCATCATCCAGCACGAGTACGATCACCTCGAAGGTATCTTATTCACCGACAAGCTTTCCGCCTTCAAGAAGCAGCTGCTTAAGGGCAAGCTCGCCCGCATCAGCAAGGGCGACGTGAAGCACGAGTACCGTATGAAGTTTCCGGCTACTTCGCGCCGGTAGGGGGTAGGGCTTCTACCTCATCACCAAAAAAACTGGCTTATCCGCAGGGATAGGCCAGTTTTTCTTTTTATGCCACTTTCGTGTCGAAACGGGGGGTAGGGCATTCGCGCGGGCAAGTGTAGCTTTAGGACATTATAGCTGAGTATATATGAAAAGGCTTTTCACCTATGCACTGCTGCTGGCGCTAGCCCTGCCCGCGCCTGCCCAGGCCTGGGGTTTCTTTGGCCACCGGCTGCTCAACCGGCTGGCCGTGTACACGTTGCCGCCCGAGATGCTCTCGTTTTTCAAGGCCAATATCGACTACCTCACCCATAATGCCACCCGGCCCGACTCGCGCCGCACGGTGGTGCCCACCGAAGCGCCGCGCCACTTTATGGACGTGGATGTGTACGGCGACAGCGCCCTCACGCGCCACGGCCTGCCCCGCGCCTACGCCGATGCCGTGGCCCTGGCCGGTGGTGAAGACTCGCTGCTGCACCACGGCATCGTGCCCTGGCAGGTGGCGCTCATGAAAAACCAGCTCACGGCCGCCTTCCGCGACCAGGATACTGACCGCATCTTATACCTGGCCGCCGACCTAGGGCACTACGTGGCCGATGCCTGCGTGCCGCTGCATACCACCCGCAACTACAACGGCCAGCTCACGGGCCAGCGCGGCATCCATGCGCTTTGGGAGTCGCGGCTGCCCGAACTGCAAGCCGCCGACTACGACCTGCTTACTGGCCCCGCACCCTACCTCGAGCAGCCCACCGAGGTGGCCTGGGCCGCCGTGGCGCGCGCCCACGCCGCCGTCGATTCGGTGTTCAGGATGGAAAAGCTGGTGTCGGAGGAGCTGCCCGAAGACCGTAAATTCAGCTACGAGCAGCGCGGTAACCAGACCATTCGGGTGTACTCGCGTGAGTTTAGCCTGGCTTATCACCGGCGGCTCAATGGCCAGGTCGAGCGCCAGTTGCGCTACGCGGCGCGGCTCATCGGGGCTTTCTGGTACACGGCCTGGGTCGATGCCGGCCAGCCCGACCTCACGGGCCTCAACCAGCAGCCCTCGGCCGCTGCGCAGCTGCAAGCCGCCCAAGAAGCTAAAGCTGCGGCAGGGGCCGCCCCTACCCCCCTGCCCGGCCACGACGAATAAAGAAGCAAAAAAGCCCGCCAAGGTGGCGGGCTTTTTTAGGCAACTACTTGCGAAGCCATAAGATCGGCATGACGTTTAAGAGAAGCAGCTCTACTAACTGCTGTTACGCAGTTGTCTCGTTGAAATGGCTTCCGGGGTGTAGCGCGAACTTTGTAGTTCGCGTCCCCGCGCCGGGAGGGTGGCTTGAACGGCGCGGGGACGCGAACTACAAAAATCGCGCTACTGCGTAACAGCAGTTAATAAGTGAAATGATA
>CAZZDR010000062.1:0-15245 GCA_964652535.1 uncultured Hymenobacter sp.
TCTATTTCCGTCATTCAAAGAACGTGTGTTACTCCCATTTGAAGTAACCGTGTGACTATTTAGGTAGTCTAGGTAACAATACTGCTAGTACGTTTTCTTATTCCCTATAGAGACAAGAATGTGTAGCTGTTTGGTTCCACCCTTTTGCAAAACTTGGTGTCGTTTGAGATGCCTTGTTCTGTTTGGGGATGCAAAGGTAAGAGTATTTTTTGGTGTGGCAAGTATCCCGCAAAATATTTTTCTAATGTCTAACATACTTTTTAAATGATTTTATCCATAAAGTCCAGAATTTCAGAATTATAACATATGATTCTGAGTGCTTAAATAACATATTAGATGAGCAGTGAAAGAAAACGGCGCTTCTACTTCGTAGCTGAAACTGGTCCCCATACACAACATTATACTTGTGGCAACACTAACACCCTCGCTTTATATACAAGAACATACTTGTTCGTTTTAAAAGTCAAGACACATCATGGACTCGCCATGCTATACACAGCGCTAGTGAAAGCACGCTTATTAAAGCTGTCTTCACTGCTAGTTTACTCGAATTATGCGTTTGCCGAGTACTGTTCTGCTAACCTATTACTGTAATGATATGAGTTATTAGGACTCTACTGCTTGCTAATCTTGCGATTAACGTGACCATACTTGTCAATTAGTTCTAGCTGATAGAGACCGACAGCTAGGTCAGCTAGGTCTAGGGTGCTTTCGTTACCGGCTATGACCTGACTGCGAACCAGCTGCCCCAAGCCGTTGCGGATAGTTATTTGACCATTACCCGTGTGTGCTAAAGGTCGTCGGATTGTCAGTTGGTTGGTGGCCGGGTTGGGAAAGATGGCCAGATCGACGGCCTCATCAGGTGTAGTTGTTAGTGTTTTCAACGTCCCCGCAGCCGTGCCATATACCTCAAATTCATACAACGAGAAGCCATAGCTAGTGGCTCGGTTGATGCAGTATACCTTCACGTATCGGGCGGTGCCCTGGAGGCCGGTGAGGTCGTCGGCGGTGGCCGAGGTTTTGCCCCACACGTCCTTCACGGTGATCCAGGTGCTACCATCGGTCGAAAACTGCACTTGGTAGTCTTGGGCGTAGGCAGCCTCCCAAGCCAAGCGAACGCGGCTGACATTATAAGTGCGCCCTAGGTCGATATAGATAGATTGATTGTTAGCATAAGCGCTTTCCCAGCGGGTGTTGCCATCAGCGTCCACGGCGTTGGAGGCTGTATTGGCGCTGGTATAAGTCGAGGTAACCGTGACGGGCCGCTGGTAGGCGAGGTTAGGCGCCAGGGCAGTGGTACCCCAACCGGGCATTTCGTCTTGGCTCACCACGTTGCTGGCACCGTAGGCTTGCTGGATGGCGGTCGTAGAGTTTTTATCGAATACCAACTCCGACCAACCCATGAAAAAGCTCCACTTGGGCTGCGCGCTGAGCAGGCTGGGCGAAGGCAGTACTTCACACTCGCCGATGGCGATGGGCTTGCCACCGGCGGCATTGACTATCGCATTGTACTTGGCCATGGTGTAGCCCTGACCATCGCTGTAGTACATGTCGAGGGCTAGGACGTCCCAGTAGCTGCTACCTGGATTGTAGGCGGCAAGGTCAGAGGAGAGCGAGCTAAAATCCTGCAAGTCCCACACCCAAATGAGGTTGGTGAGGCCCTTGGTGTTGCGCAGATAGTCGCGCGTGATTTGGAAGAGCCGGGCGGTGCCGTTGGAGCCAGTGCGGCCAGCCCACCAAAATACGCCCTGGTTCATCTCGTGCAGAGGCCGGAAGTAGACTTCCACGCCACTGTTTTTGAGGTCTTGCAGGTAGCCGGCCACCACGTCGAGTCTCCGCTTCCAGTTGGTGTTGAGGGTAGTGCCGTTGGTAATCAGTTCCTGCCACTGGGCGTCGCTGAGCGTGCTTTTTACGCCACCCTCCCATTGGCAGGGCTCGGCCTGGGTGGGCGGGCAGGCGTGAAACATGATGTTGATGAGCGAGCCGCGGGCCCACTGGGCTTTGGCTTCGTTTATCATAGTTTGGCGGTTGGCCACGTCGGCCGATGCAAACAGGAAATCGCCGCTCCACAGTGCTGGGTATACGCCAGCGGTGGCTTGCACCCGGTTGGTCCAGGTGGCGGGCGCTGAGTTAGGCTCGCGGTTGTGGATGCCGGAAGCCGTTTTGGTGCCCGAAATGCCGTAGAGGTAGTTCAGGCTCTTGTAGGACGTTTGGGCGTGGGCGGCCCAAGGTAGCCCAACCAGCAGGCCTAATGCAGCAGCGTAGCGAGTAAAACGCATGAGGGGGGTAGGCAAAGGAAGTGAGGACTGCGCTACCCACGCCTCATAGGCAGAGTAGCGGCAGCAAAGGAATCCGCCGCGTTTGCCTGCCCGACCAAGTGGTTAAAAATGAACTAGTAAATGCTACGAATGTGCCAGCTGGTGGTCTGTAAAATCTCCCGTTCGACAAGCTCAGTATGGCTGTTCCCCCTACCCCCTCCGCTTAGGTCAAATAAATACCCGCGTTCCCGAGAAACTCTGGCGAAATAGCTTGGGCGTGTAGTTCTTACGCTTCTTGAAGATGCGGTTGAAATTGGAAATGTTGTTGAAGCCGCACTTATAGGCCACCTCTGCAATGCTATGCGTAGTGTCGATGAGCATGCGCGAGGCATGGCCCAGCCTAATTTCGTTGAGGCTGTCGATAAAGGTGTTGCCGGTGCGCTTCTTAATAAAGCGGCTGAACGAGGCTTCCGGCATATTGGCAAGCTTAGCCACTTCAGCCAGGGTGATTTGCCGGCCGTAGTGAGCGTTGAGGTACTCGAAGACCTTCTCCACGCGGCGGCTATTATAGTTGAGCTGCTCATTGGTAAAGGACGCGTCGGAGAGCATGCGCATGTTGCGCGAGGCCGACAAATCGTGCAGGATGGAGAACAGCTCTAGCACTGAGTCGAAGCCTAGCTTCTGCTCTAGGGCCAGTATGCGGCCACGCAGTCGCTCGGCCGTTTCGAGCGAAAAAAGGATGCCACGCTGCGCATTCTCAAACATCTTTTGAATAAAGTGGAGCTGGTTGCGTCGCAAGAAACGCTCATCTAGCAGGTCGCGGTGAAATTGGATGGTCAGCTCCCGGATTTCGCCGCTACGGCACTCGTGCGTAAACCAGGCATGGGGCAGGTTGGGGCCTACTAGTACCAGCTCCACGTTGCCGATGGTCTCGATGTGGTCGCCCACCACGCGCTGCGCACCGGCTGCCCCGAGTATCAGGTTCAGCTCGTACTCTTCGTGGTGGTGAATGGGGAAATTGAACTCCTGCTTCACCCGCGAAAAGAGCATAAAGCAGTCGTTTTGGGTGAGCGGGGTAATCTCCCGCATCAACTGGTGTGACATAATAGGGTGGGGAATAGAGGGTAGAATGGGAGCTATGTGGTAAAATAATACCGACCTGTATTCAAGTGGTAGTACCTCAAATTAAGCACTAAAACCCTAGTAGAAGTCCTTAAAGCTGGCTCAATTAGTAGCTACGGCAAATCAGTACTATCTAAGGTTAAAATATCATTACTTCTGCTTACACAGCAGGTCTAATTTTGACCCAACAATTCATAGGAAAAACACTAAGGGTTGCACGGCCTGCTTTTCCTGCTTTGACTTAGGTACCCACTGCGGCACCCTATCCTTCTCTATCCCCACCCTCTTTTCTATGCGCTTGCGCCTACCTGATATTCTGCTCATTGTTGCCTACCTACTCGCTACGGTCGGCATTGGGCTTTACTACCGCAAGAAGGCTAGCCAGGATAAGGACAGCTACCTGCTAGGAGGCAAAACCCTACCCTGGTATAAGCTCGGCCTCAGCGACGCCTCCGACATGTTCGACATCAGCGGCACTATGTGGATGGTGAGCCTCTGCTTCGTATATGGCATGAAAAGCATCTGGATTCCGTGGCTGTGGCCGGTCTTCAACCAGGTGTTTTTGATGATGTACCTCTCACGCTGGCTGCGCCGCTCCAATGCTAGCACCGGCGCCGAGTGGCTAGCCACCCGCTTCGGCCAAAAGGGCCCCGGCGTGTGGGCCTCGCACCAGGTGGTTATCGCGTTTGCACTGTTGAGCTGCCTAGGTTTCTTGGCCTACGGCTTCGTGGGGCTAGGCAAGTTCATGGAAATTTTCATCCCCTGGAACGTGGTGCAGCCTCACGTGCCCTTCGCGGTATCGCCGCAGTACGTGCCCCATTTATATGGCATCGTGTTCACGCTGTTTGCCATGTTTTACTCCATCGTGGGCGGTATGCACAGTATCGTGTTGGGCGATATTATTAAGTACTGCATCATGACGGTGGCCTGCGTGGCTATTGCGGGCATTGCCTATGTCAAGTTGCAAGGCCACGAGTTGGCTGTGCCCGATGGCTGGTTCAATCCCTTCTTCGGTTGGCGCCTGGGGCTCGATTGGGCCAAGCTCATCCCGGAGGTCAACAGCAAGATTTCCAGCGACGGCTACTCGCTATTCGGCGTGTTTTTCATGATGATGGCCTTCAAGGGAGTGTTTGCCTCGCTGGCTGGCCCAGCGCCCAACTACGACATGCAGAAAATCCTGAGCACCCGCTCGCCCGAAGAGGCCAGTAAAATGAGTGGGTTTGTGTCGATTATGCTGCTACCCATTCGCTACGCGCTCATCATCGGCCTCACCATCCTGGGGCTGCTCTACTACCAGCAAATGAACCTAAAGGCGCCCGACGGTACCATTGACTTCGAGCGCATTCTGCCGCTAACTATCAATAATTTTCTACCCGTTGGGCTGGTGGGCCTGGTGCTGACTGGCCTGCTCGGGGCTTTCATGGGCACCTTCAGCGGTACGGTGAACGCGGCTCAGGCCTACATCGTCAACGACATCTACCTCAAGTACTTCAATCCGCAGGCTAGTACGCGGCGCATCATCACGATGAACTACGTGGTGGGCGTGCTGGTGGTGGCCGTGGGGGTAGCGCTGGGCTTCATTGCCAAAGATGTGAACACGGTGCTGCAGTTCATCGTGTCGGCACTATACGGTGGCTACATCGCGGCCAACGTACTGAAGTGGCACTGGTGGCGCTTCAATGCCACGGGCTTTTTTGTGGGTATGAGCGCGGGCATTGTGGCGGCGATAGTATTCGGGGTGTTCATCCCGTCGGGCAGCCTACTCTATTGGTTTCCGCTGCTGTTTGGCATCTCGCTAGCAGGCTCGGTGGCGGGCACCTACCTAGCGCCGCCTACCGAAACGGCGGTACTGCACCACTTCTACACCACAGTGCGGCCCTGGGGTTTCTGGGGCCCGGTGAAGGCCCAGGTGCTAGCCGCCGACCCCAGCTTTCAGCCTAATCGTAACTTCCGACTCAACATGTTCAACGTGGTGCTAGGCATCATAGCACAGCTGTGTCTTACCATTTTGCCCATGTACCTGCTGCTTTCGCAAACGCTACCCCTGCTTATCACAGTAGGTATTTTGGTCGTGACCGGGTCGATTCTGAAAAAGACCTGGTGGGACCGGCTCGCTGAGTATTAGCGCCTGCGGGCCCAGCGCCAATTCAGTATCATACAAGGGTAAAAAACCATTAGTCCGCCTCTTCGCCGGCCCACTAGATTTGAGTGTAGCCTGTGGAAGACTTGAGCACAGATAAGCTCAAACAGGGGGGTAGGGCGCTGCTCCACCAGGCGAACTGGTGCTGGGCCATAGTAGCCTGCGCTACGACACGCCATCTTTTAACACTTAGAATAAAGCAAGTAACAGCTTGCTTGCCAAGCACCTGATTTTTTCCGAAGTATATCCGATGAAGAATCTTTTCCAGCAGCGCCTGCACGATTTGCAGTACCAGCACGCCGCCCTATTGGCCCGCCCCAACTCTGTGCAGCCCCTCGGCAACGGCATTATTGAGCGCTATCAGCACCCGGTGCTCACGGCCCAGCACGTGCCCTTGGCCTGGCGCTACGACTTGAACCCCGGCACCAATCCCTACCTGATGGAACGCATAGGGGTCAACGCGGCCTTCAACGCGGGCGCCATCCGGCTCGATGGCCGCTACCTGCTGGTGGCACGCGTGGAGGGGCTCGACCGCAAGTCGTTTTTCGCGGTGGCCGAAAGCCCCAACGGGGTGGATAATTTTCGCTTTTGGGAGCGGCCCATTACCATGCCCGAAGCTGGCGAGCCTGATACTAACGTGTACGACATGCGCCTGACTCAGCACGCAGATGGCTGGATTTACGGCCTGTTTTGCACCGAGCGCAAGGACCCTACTGCCCAGCCCGGCGACGAGTCGGCTGCCGTGGCGCAATGTGGCATCGCCCGCACCCACGACCTCGTAACTTGGGAACGCCTGCCCGACCTACAAACCGCCTCGGCTCAGCAGCGCAACGTAGTACTGCACCCCGAGTTTGTGCAGGGCAAGTACGCCCTTTACACCCGCCCGCAGGACAGCTTCATCGAGGCCGGCGCGGGTGGCGGTATTGGCTTCGGCTTGGCCGATTCAATGGAAAATGCAGTGGTGACGCATGAGCAAATCGTGCACGCTAAGCACTACCACACGGTGTATGAGGCCAAGAATGGCCAGGGACCGGCGCCCCTCAAAACGCCGCTCGGCTGGTTGCACCTGGCTCACGGCGTGCGCAACACTGCGGCCGGCTTGCGCTACGTGTTATACCTGTTTTTGACCGACTTACAAAATCCCGTCCAGGTCACGCACAAACCCGGCGGCTACTTCCTGGCACCGGAGGGCGACGAGCGCATCGGCGACGTGTCCAACGTAGTATTCAGCAATGGCTGGGTTCTCGACGATGACGGCCGCGTGTGCATCTACTACGCCTCGTCAGACACGCGCATGCACGTGGCTACCTCCACCGTGGCGCAACTGCTCGACTACGTGCAGCACACCCCGGCCGATGGGTTTACCTCGGCCGCCTCGGTGCGCAGCATCAACGAGCAGATTGACCGCAACCAGGCGTACCAGGCCGCCCAGCAGCTGGTCCCTACGTTCGCTAGCAACGGCGTCGGTGTATGAGCACCTTGTCGCTAAGCCACTCCACTGCCCTAGACGCCTTCTCGCTGCTCGCCACTTACCAGCAGGAAATGGCGTTCGAGCTCACGCGCATCACTGACTTCTGGCTGCGCCACGCCGTGGACGAACTGCACGGCGGCTTCATCGGCCAGATGGACGACGCTGGCCGGGTAGTAACCAGGGCCAACAAAGGTGCCGTGCTCAACGCCCGCATTCTCTGGACGTTTGCGGCCACGTATCGGCACACGCAGTGGCCTGAGCACCTGGCGGTGGCTACCCGTGCCTTGAATTATGTCCTGGGTTCTTTTATTGATAAAGAGCACGGGGGCGTGTACTGGCTACTCGATGCCCAAGGACAGGTCCTGAACCCGCGCAAGCAGATTTACGCGCTGGCCTTTGCTATTTATGGCCTCAGCGAGTATCACTTAGCTACTGGTAACGCGTCGGCGTTAGCCGTCAGCCAGGAGCTGTTTGAGTGGATAGAAGCGCACAGCTACGACGCCACCCACGGCGGCTACCTAGAGGCCGTGGGCCGCACCGGCGAGCCGCTGGCCGACCTGCGCCTGAGCGACAAGGACCGCAACGCGCCGAAAACCATGAACACCCACCTGCACGTGCTAGAGGCCTACGCCAACCTCTACCGCTGCTGGCCCGATGCCCGCCTGGCCGAGCGCCTAAGTGGCTTGCTCAGCATATTTCTGATGCGCATCATCGACGCACACACCGGCCATTTGCAGCTTTTCTTCAACCAAGGGTGGCAGCCGGTGGCCGACTTAGTTTCCTACGGCCATGATATTGAAGCTGCCTGGCTACTGCGCGAAGCCGCCGAAGTGCTGGGCGACACCGCCCTGTTAGCCCGGGTAAACACTGCCGCCGCCCGGCTGGTGCAGGCCACAGCCGCTGCCCAGCTCGCCGACGGTAGCCTACCCCACGAGCTAGACCGCACGACCGGCCACCTCGACCAGCATCGCGAGTGGTGGGTGAGCGCCGAGGCGATGGTAGGCTTTCTCGACGGCTACGGCCAAACCCACGAGGAGGCGCTGCTACAGCGCTCGTACCGGGCCTGGCAGTTTGCGCAGCATCACCTGCTTGATACTGACCTAGGCGAGTGGCGCTGGGGTGTGGAGGCCGATTACCAGCCTATGCAGAGGCAAGATAAAATTGGATTCTGGAAATGCCCCTACCATAATGCTCGCGCCTGCCTCGAAGTGCTGCACCGCTGCAAAACGCTGGCCACACTGCGGTGAACTATTGCGCAGGCCAAGGGGGGTAGGGAGCCGCTGGCGGTGCAGGAAAGTATTCACTGGTGGCACCAGCTAAGTAGTTATCATAGCGCACTTAACTAACCAGTAACAGAAGCAAATCGCCTGCTTAAGTCAACTCTTTGTTAAAAAAGTATTATTGCCTGGTACACCATCAGATTAACTTTGCATTACTTAAATCGCTCAACCGATGACGATTGCTGAGCGGCTCTTTCTCGGTTTTTTGCCCCGCCCAGCAGGCTGCTGACTTGCCCTGCTGGTGGCCCAACCAAGTGGCAGACCTGCGCTTTAATTGCACTATGCAAAGCATAGAGCTAGCTGGCAGCCCTTTTCTATTTCCCACCCATCTTCCTGTGTTATGCTGATGAGACATCGGTACTTCGTTTTCCTACTTTGCCTGCTGCTAGCCCCCGTGCTAGCCTGGGCCCAGGCCACCGCCACTCTGCGAGGCGTGGTAAAAGACGCCGTGACCGGCGAAACCCTACCCGGTGTGACGGTGCTCGTGAAGGGTACAACCCAAGGTACCACGTCGGGACCCGACGGCACCTACACGTTAGGTGTGCCGGCCGGCGGGGTTACCCTGGTGTTTTCCTCCATTGGCTACCTGGCCCAAGAGCTGCCCGTGAGCGAGGGTGGCATTAAGGACATTAACCTCAAAGCCGACACCAAGCAGCTCGACGATGTAGTGGTGGTGGGCTATGGCACTGTGGCCAAGAGCGACCTCACTGGCTCGGTGGGCGTACTGAAAGGCAGCGAGTTGAATAAAACACCGGCCTCGTCGGTCGACCAATTGCTGCAAGGCAAGGTGGCGGGCGTGCAGGTAATAGTGCCTTCGGGCGAGCCGGGCGCGGGCGCCACAGTGCGCATCCGGGGCTCTAGCTCGCTCAACGGCTCGAACAGCCCGCTGCTGGTGGTAGACGGCTTTCCGTGGGGCGATGCTGGCAACCTCAAACAGATTAACCCCGACGACATTGCCAGCATTGAGGTGCTGAAGGACGCTTCGTCGGCGGCCATCTACGGCTCGCGGGGCGCCAACGGCGTAATTCTGGTGACCACCAAGCGCGGCAAGGTCGGCAAAACAAGCATTACGCTGAGCACCCTCAACACGCTTTCAACACTACCCAGCAAGCTCGATGTATGGAGTAATCCTATCGACGAGGCCACTATCAGCAACGAGGCGCGGGCCAATGCCGGCCTAGCCCCGCTCTACACCGGCCAAAACTACCTGGGCACTTACTACCCCTCGCTGGCCGAGCTACGCGGCACCGACCCTAGCAAGCCACTGTGGCCCTACAGCACCTACTGGCCCGATTTGGTATACCGCAATCCCTTGTCGCAGAGCTACACCCTCACAGCCAACGGCGGTACCGAACGCACGAAATTCTCGGTGTCGGGCAACTACTACCGCGAGGAAGGCCTGGCCATCAAGAACGCCTACGACCGCTATAACGGCCGCCTGAACCTAGAGCAGAAGCTGTTTGACAACGTGACGGCGGGCGTCAACCTCATCCTGACGCACACCCAGCGCACGGGTGGCAACTTAGGGGCCGGGCGCTCGTCCATCTTCCCGGTTTACAACACCGATGGCTCGTACTTCCGCATCGGGCCGCTCGACTACAGCAACCCAATTGGCATTGCCGAAAACGTGACCAACAAGAGCCGCGGGTTTGATGTGCTGGGCACACTCTTCGTGAGCTGGGACCTGACCAAGTGGCTTAACTTCCGCACCCAGATTAGCGACCGCTACGGCAACTCGGTGGACGACAACTACCAGCCGCGCAACATCACCTACACCGGCTACCAGTTCAACGGCTTTGGCACGATAAACAACTTTAATAACAACGAAATTCTCAACGAGAATTATTTCACGCTCAACAAGCAACTTGGTATTCACGGCTTCAACGCGGTGGCAGGTTTCACCACGCAGTCGTTCAACGTGCGCACCTCGGCCCTCGAAGGCCGCGGCTTTATCAGTGACGTGCTGGGTAACGAAAACCTGAATTCGGCCACCACCCAGGTCATCAACAACGGCGGCAACAAGTCGCTGCTCAACTCCTTTCTAGGTCGCCTCAACTACTCGCTGCGCGACCGCTATCTGTTCACTTTCACCGGCCGGGCCGACGGTTCGTCCAAGTTCGGCGCTAATAATAAGTGGGCTTTCTTCCCCTCGGCCGCGCTGGCCTGGAAGATGCAAGAAGAGGAATTTATCAAAGCTATTCCGAGCATTTCGGAAGCCAAGTTGCGCGTGAGCTACGGCCTCACCGGCAATCAGGGCATTAGCCCCTACCAGACCCTCGATCGCCTAGGGTTAGCCCGCTACTACACGGGCGGCACCTTTCAGACCGGCTACGGCCCCGGCGTATTTGCCTACGATGGCTACAACAAAATTTGGGAAGGTGTACCCAACCCCGACTTGAAGTGGGAAACGACTTCGCAAATCGACGCCGGTCTCGATCTAGGCTTTGCCAACCAGCGCTTTACGGTGAGCCTCGATTATTACTACAAGCGCACTCGCGACTTGCTGCGCCAGAGCTACATCACGCCGTCGTCGGGCTACGACCGAGTGTGGGTGAACGACGGCGTGATTGAAAATCAGGGTGTAGAGTTGGGCCTGAACGCCGAAATCCTCAACGGGCCGGTACAGTGGAGCGTGGGCGGCAACTTTACCCTGAACCGCAACAAGCTGGTGAGCCTGGGCGCCGACCAGTTTGTGTGGAACGGCGCCAGCATCGAGATGCTGCGCTCGCCACTCAACGCCTACATCATCGGCCAGCCCGTCAACGTGTTCTACGGCTACCGCACCAACGGCGTGATTCAGACGGCTACCGAAGGCGCCGCCTCAGGTTTGACTGGCGACATGGCCAAGCCCGGCGAGCTGCGCTACGTGGACCTGAACGGCGACGGCAAGATTACAGAGGCCGACCGCACCATCATCGGCAACCCCAACCCCAAGTTTCTCTACAGCTTCAATACCAGCCTGCGGTTTAAGGGCTTTGACCTGGCGGCCCAGCTCTACGGGGTGTATGGCAATGACGTGTTTGACTTCAACAAGTTCTCGCCCAGCCGCCAACTCCAGCGCTGGACGCCTGACAACCCCACCAACGCCTTCCCGAGCGTGAACTCGAACCGCGCCTACTACGGCTCCGATTGGTTCGTGACGAGCGGCTCCTTTCTGCGGGTGCAAAACGTGACGGTTGGCTACAACTTTAAGACGGGCCTCATCAAGGGCGTGCAGACGCTACGGGTATACTTCTCGGGCAATAACCTCTACACGCTCACAGGCTTCCACACCGGCTACGACCCCGAAGTGCAGGCCAATGGCCAGGCCGGCGGCGCCTACCCCCGCCCGCGAGCCCTGTCGCTGGGCGTCAACATCGGTATCTAATCCATCGGCTTTTCCCACCCTCGCGCTATGCAATTTCTCAAATACCTAGGCTTGGCCGTGGCCCTCACGGGGCTCGCCACCGGCTGCTCGCTCAAGGAGGAGCCCTACGGCTTTATCTCGCAAACCAACTTCTACAAAACCGAATCGGACGCCAATGCGGCGCTGGTATACGCCTACGCCATCTTGCCCGAAATCGAGTACTACTCGCGCGGCTTCATCACCATCACCGAGCTGCCCACCGAGGACATCACCCTTAAGCCCGACGCCGGCGCCAGCAACTTCGAGTTTGACCGCCTGGCCGTGCGCGCCGATAACGTGGACCTGACCACGACCTGGCGCTACGCCTACATCGGCATCAACCGCGCCAATGCCGTGATTGGCAACGTGCCTGGCATCACGGCGATGGCCCAGGCCAACCGCGACCAGTTGGTAGGCGAGGCGTACTTCTTGCGGGCGCTGCACTACTTCAACGTGGTGCGGTTGTTCGGGGCTGCGCCGCTACACACCACGCCCGTTACTTCGCTCAGCCAGACGGCCGCCACTAAAGGCACGATGCAGGAGATTTATGCCCTCATCACCGATGACTTGAAGAAGGCCATCGCCATGACCGACGTGACCCGCCGCGACGGCCGCGCCAACAAAGTGGCTGCCTGGGGCCTGCTGGCTAAGGTAGACGCTACCCTGGCTTCGGGTAAGAATACCGGCGTGCCGGGCTACGAGTTCGTGACCGATGCTGCCGCTCTCTACGCCGAGGCCAAGACCATGGCCACCAACGTGACGACCAACCCTAGCTACGGCCTCGACTCGGACCTGAAGGCTGTGTACGACGTGACCAAAAAGAGTGGCCCCGAGCACATTTTTGACGTGGCCACTGACCGCAGCGGCCTTACGGAGGGCAATTTTTCGAAGCTGCCGCTGATGTTCATTCCCTACATCGACGGGGCGGTATTCACGCTCAACGATGGCACGGCGCTGAAGTCGGGCTACAACCACTTCGTTACCGAGCCGGCGCTCTACAACAGCTTCGACGCGGCCGATAAGCGCAAGACCGACCTGATACCCAACCAAGTAACCGTGGGCGGCAAAACGACCACTCTCGGCATCAACGATTACAGCCGGCCCTTCACCCGCAAGTTTATCGACCCTGGCCAGGTGGGCGAGCAAACCAGCACCAACACGCCTGTGCTGCGCTACGCCGACGTGCTGCTGCTGCTGGCCGAGGCCAGCGGCCCCACTACCGAGGGCTACGCGGCCATCAACCGGGTGCGGACCCGGGCGGGCTTAGGTGCCCTTACGCCGGGCCTCAGCGCTGCGGCCTTTTTCGACGCCGTGCTACAAGAGCGCGCCTGGGAGCTGTGCTTCGAGGGCCACCGCCTCTTCGACCTGCGCCGCAGCCACAAGATGGAGTCGGTGCTGGTGCAGAAGTACGGCAAGACCATCACCGGCGACGCATACTACTTCCCCATTCCGAGCCGCGAGGTTGACCTGAACTCCCTGCTCTAACCCTACCCCCTAGCCATGAATCAGAAAATCACTATCCTAAGCCTGGGGGCGTTGGCGAGCTTGGCCCTGCTAGGCAGCTGCAAGCAAGACCCGTTTGACGGCATCAAAAGCCACGAGCGCGCCATCACGGGCTTTACCCTTGATAAAGGCCAGATTGGAGTGGCCGAAATTGCGCGCACCACCGCCGACACTAGCAAAGTGACAGTGTACGTGGTGAAAGGTACCGACCTCTCGAAGGTGACGCCCACCATTGAAACTTCGTACAAGGCTACTGTATCGCCGGGCTCGGGCAGCCTCACCAATTTCGCATCTGGCCGCAATCGGGCGGTGTATATGGTTACATCCGAGTCGGGCGAAACACGGCCTTGGGTGGTGCAGGTCAAGGACTACCAGTCGGACCTAGATGGTACCTGGAAGGTGAGCAGCCTGATGTTTCAGTACTTCATCGGTGAGGGCCAAAGCTGGGGATGGAACGGCACCAAAAGCGCGGCAAGCAATATGCCCGACGCCGCCAAAGAGCTAGATAATACCATCACCTTCGCGGTGACGGGCGTGACAGCCACCGGCAACCTGACGGGCACCTTCACCCACAACGCCGGCACCGATGCGCAGTACGGCAACTTCCTGAACCAGAGCAGCGACTTCAATTACAAATTTCGCCGGTTGCCCAAAAGCTCGGGCACGTTCCTGCGCGACTTCACTGATAATACGCTGACTTTCAACCCAGGCGCCAGTCAAAGCAAAACTATTCCGCTGGAATTCAACGCCGATAAATCGCAGCTCAAACTCTCGTTCAACGTGCAGCCCTACGATATCGACTGGAACGGCAGTGGCGCCAAGCAGGAGCTGGGCGGTGCCAAGTTCTTCTGGTATCAATTGCAGAAGTAGCCTGCCTGTTTGTGGCTTAGCAAAGTCTCTTTACGATTGTCATGCTCAACATGACAATCGTTGATGTAAGAGCAGGTTAAATTCTTTACGTGTAGTTGTCCAAAAGAGAAAGCGGCCGGCTGCCTGGCAGCAGCCACTTTCTCTTTTGGGCCTCTGTTGCCCTTTTCCATCCCTTATGTTCCGACATTTTTTCCTGGTTTTGCTGGGCGCGGCGCTGCTAGCAGCCCCTAGGGCCTTTGCCCAATCGACCAAGGTATTACCTTATCTCCAGCGCATTGCGGGCACCAAAACTCTGGCTGGCCAACACAACAAGGAGCCCAACGCCGAGCCTACCAAGTGGACTGACTACATCTACCGCACTACTGGCAAGTACCCGGCGCTGTGGAGCGGCGACTTTCTGTTTCAGCAAGAAAACATCGACAACCGTTGGAAGATGGTGAAGGAGGCCGAGCACCAGTACCGGCAGGGGGCGGCCGTGAACATCATGTGGCACGCCTGCCCGCCCGCCGCTGGCGAGCCCTGCGGCTGGGACCCCGGCTTGCTCAACCAGCTGCTCACCGACGCGCAGTGGCAAGAGCTCATCACCGACGGTACGCCGCTGAACAAGACCTGGAAATCGCGCATGGACGATATAGCAGTGTACTTGCAGTACCTGAAAGATAAAAAGGTAGAAGTGTTGTTCCGGCCGCTGCACGAGATGAACCAGGGCAAGTTTTGGTGGGGCGGGCGCCCCGGCTCGCAGGGCACGGCGCGCCTCTACCAAATCACTCACGACTACTTGACTAAGACCAAGGGCCTCACCAACCTCATCTGGGTCTGGGACATGCAGGACATGAGCCGCGATTTTGCCCAATACAACCCCGGCGACAAGTATTGGGACGTGTTCGCCTTTGACGTATACGACAAGGGCTACGACCAGTCGTGGTACGATTACATCCGCCCCATTGTGGGCCCGAAGCCGATGGCTATAGGCGAGTGCGCCGTGCTGCCTACCCCCGAATTGCTGACGAGCCAGCCACGCTGGGTGTTTTTTATGGATTGGGCCGAGCTGGTGCAGGAGAAAAACTCGGTCGAAGCCATCCGGCACCTCTACAACGACTCTAGGGTGCTAACGCGCGACGAGCTGCCGAAGTGGTAAGCTAGATACCGTTCGGATGTGGTGCCTCCCCCTCCCCTCTTCGGCCTACCCCCTTCCAGATAGGAGAAGAAGTAGGAA
>CAZZDR010000063.1:0-15117 GCA_964652535.1 uncultured Hymenobacter sp.
AGCCAGGGCTTCGCCATCCCTGAAAGCGCCCTGCGCCAGGGCCTGCGCGAGGTGACGCGCCTCACCGGGCTGCGCGGGCGCTGGAGCATTATTGGCCAGCGGCCGCTGGTGGTGGCCGACACGGCCCACAACGAGGCCGGCCTGCGCCTGGTGCTGGCCCAGCTGGCGCGGGTGCCCCACCAGCATTTGCACCTGGTTATGGGGGTAGTGAACGACAAAGACGTGACCAAGGTATTGGCGCTGCTGCCCCACTCGGCCACCTATTATTTCTGCCAGGCCAACATTCCGCGCGCCCTGCCGGCCGAGGAACTAGCCCAGCTGGCCACGGTGGCGGGCCTCACGGGCCGCGCCTACGGGCCGGTGGCGGCGGCCGTGGCGGCGGCCCGTGCGGCGGCGAGCCCCGAGGATGTAGTGTTTATCGGTGGCAGCACTTTTGTGGTGGCTGAGGTAGCTGAGCTATACGAGTAGGGGCCGCACTGCTTACGGCTTGGTGCTGCCTGGTATGATAGGTGCGTTTCTGTTCGTTATCATCGACTTGGTGCAGCCGGGCGCGTTTGCGAACGTGCCTACAGGGGCTGCGTAGCGCCTAGGTCTTCAATTACTTCGGTTTCGTAGCGCTGTTCACTGTGGGCTACAGCGACATTGTGCCCGTGAGCAACGTGGCGCGCAAGGTACCTGTCTTTTTGAACTGCTGAGGCATTTCTACGACGTGTTCGTTATCAGCGTCATCGTGGGCAGGTACCTGGGTGGCGCGGGGCCGGAAGCTGCCGAAAACCCACCAAAAACCGCGGGGTAGGGCGTAGTTTTGCGGCCCTTTTCGCCGCGGCGAAAAGCCGGTTGTCCTGCTTAGTCCACTTGCCTGGTAACCGCTTCCTGCTACCTGTTTCCCGAAAAAAGTGCCCCGCATCAAACTCCAACGCTTCGCCGATAATGCCACCCGCCCCGATATAGTGGAGCCGGGCAAACCCAGCTTTGGCCACCTAGCCGGTCATTGGCGCGCCGATTTTTTTCATAATGACCACCCGCTAGTGCTCGAAGTGGGCTGCGGCAAGGGCGAGTATACCGTGGGCCTGGCCCAGCAGCACCCCGAACAGAATTTTCTGGGCCTCGATATCAAGGGCGAGCGCATTTGGCGGGGTAGCACCCGTGCCGCGGCCCTGGGGCTCACCAATGTGGGCTTTCTGCGCCTCATGGCGCACCAGCTCACCGAGCACTTTGCACCCGCCGAGCTCAATGAAATCTGGATAACCTTCCCCGATCCGCGGCCCCGCGACCGCGACATCAAGCGCCGGCTCACCTCGCCGCGCTTTCTCAACATGTACCAAACGCTGCTGGCTGCCGGGGGGGTAGCCCAGCTTAAGACCGACAGCGCTGACCTGTTCGACTACACCCTGGAGGTGCTGGCCAGCCGGCCGGGCGCCAAAATTGAGGCTATGACCCGCGACCTCTACGCCGAAACTGACCCCGTTTTTGCCGCTGCCCAAGCCATCCAAACGCACTTTGAGGGCAAGTACCGCGCCGTAGGCGTGCCCATCAAATACGTGCGGTTTTCGCTGGGCTAAGCATAGGGTAAGCTTTAGCTTGCCGGTGGGTTAGCTGTGGAATAGCCACCACCTGGCAAGCTAAAGCTAAAGCTTACGCTACCTTACGCTTCCTCCAGGGCCTCAAACACGGCTTCAAGCTCGGTGAAGTCGCGCAGACCAGGCTTGATCTCGTCGCCGCCGGCCAGGATGAGGCCGGCGGGGTGCACCTGCTGGGCCAGGTCGGCCGCCTCAGTGGGGTCGGTGGGGCCAGCCAGCCATAGTGGCGCCTGGCGCGCCAGGTCGTGCCAGTAGGCGTAGTCGGCCGGGTAGGGGTGGGGGGGGAGGGTGAATAAGGCAAAGCCCTGGGGCAGCGCGGCCGTGAGCTCGGCTACGGCTGCCGCGTAGTGGGCCTGGTTAAGGATAACGGCCTGGGGTATTTCGACCAGGGCCGGTACGGCCAGGCCCTCGGGCCAGGCCTGGCGGGCGCGGTCGAGGCGCAGCAGCACGCCCGTGAGGCCGCACTCCTCGACTAGGCGGTTGATTTCGGGGCCGGCCACGTGGCCAAACTCGCCAATGATATCGACGCCGGCCACCCAGCCAGCCAGTTCGCGGGCCGTGGCTGCATCTACGGCGCCGGGCAGGTTGGCATCGAGCGTGAAAATGAGGCCCTGGGCCCCCATGCCCGCGCAGTAGCGCGCGTCCGACAGGTTATTGATGCCGCGCACGAGCACGGGAAGAGCTAAGGACATTCCTTGTGGTAATTTATGAATTGTGGCTGGGTGCAAAAGTAAGTCGGGCGGGCAGGGCGGCGGCACGCTGGCGCGTTTGAGGCAGCCTACCTGACTCGTAATCCATAATTTCTAATTCATAATTATCTTTGCACCGGCGCCAGCCGGAACATTCACTCCCTGGGTGGCTAGCCAGTCTAATGAATCCTACCCCAACTAAGGGCCGCGTTCTCGTGGCCATGAGTGGCGGCATCGACTCGTCGGTGGCCGCCGTGCTGCTGCACGAAGCCGGCTACGAAGTCGTCGGCATGACGATGAAAACCTGGGACTACGCCACGGCCGGCGGCTCCAAAAAAGAAACGGGCTGCTGCTCGCTCGACAGCATCAACGACGCCCGCGACATTGCCGTGCGCCTGGGTTTCCCGCACTACATCATTGATATTAGGGAGGAATTCGGCGATTTTGTCATCGACAACTTCACCTCCGAGTACCTGGCCGGCCGCACCCCCAACCCCTGCGTGCTCTGCAACACCCACATCAAGTGGGATGCCCTGCTGCGCCGGGCCGACCAATTGGGCTGCGAGTTTATCGCCACCGGCCACTATGCCCAAATCCGGCAGGATGCCGATACGGGCCGCTTTGTGGTGAGCAAAGGCCTCGACGAACACAAAGACCAGAGCTACGCGCTGTGGGGCGTGACGCAGCAGAGCCTGAGCCGCACGCTGTTTCCGCTGGGGGCCATGCGCAAAACTGAGATTTACGACGAGGCGCGGCGCCGGGGCTTCACGGCGCTCGTCAACAAGCCCGAGAGCTACGAAATCTGCTTTATCCCCGATAATGACTACCGCAGCTTCCTGCGCCGCCGCGTGCCGGGCCTGGAAGACCGTGTGGCCGGCGGCCGCTTTGTGGACCGCGATGGCCGCGACCTGGGCGCGCACGAGGGCTACCCTTTCTACACCATTGGGCAGCGCAAAGGGCTGGGCATTGCATTGGGCTTTCCGGCCTACGTTACGGCCATCCGGCCCGAGCTGAACGAGGTGGTGCTGGGCAACTATGACGAGCTGGCCAGCACTGCCACCACCGTGCACAAGCTCAACATGGGCAAGCTGGCCAGCCTCGAAGGCCGCGGCCTGGTGCCGGCCGTGGTGAAAGTGCGCTACCACCACGCCGGCTCGCCGGCCTTCCTAGAGCAGGTGGGCGAAGACATCAATATTTACTTCACCGAGCCGGTGCACGCCATCACGCCGGGCCAGGCGGCCGTGTTCTACGACGGCGACGACGTGCTAGGCGGCGGCTGGATAACGCGCCATATCATCGGCGAAGTGCCGGTGCCAGCCTTGGTAGCCGCCGAGGCGTAAGGCCCTCATACGCGCCAACTATTGCCTGGCCGATAGTACCTTGCTGGCAGCCGCGTCGCGCTGCTAGCAAGGTATTTTTATGGCTAGTTTTTCTTGTATGAATCTACGTTTTCGCCCCTTTGAGGTAGTTAAAAGTTGCCGCAGTTTCGCCGCCGTGAGTGGGGTAGGGCTGCTGTTGGCGGGCTGCCGCAACGAGTCGGTGGTGCCGGTGCCCGTTACCGATTATTTTCCGGTGGTGGTGGGCACCTACCGCACCTATGCCGTGGCCGATTCCAGCTGGAAAAACAGGGTGGTGACGGTAACTAATTACCAGTTTCGGGAGCGCGTCACCGAACAGTTTGCCGACGCCGCTGGCCAGCCGGCTTACCGCCTCGTGCGCTCGAAGCGCGCCAACACCGGTGCCGCCTGGGTCGACGACAGTGTGCTGGTGGTGCAGTTGCTGCCCCAAGCCGTGCTGCAAACGGCCAGTAACCTGCGCACCGTGGAATTAATTTATCCACCCAGGGCGGATAAAGGCTGGAATAAAAATGCCTTTACCAACTCGCCCGACACCATTACCAGCCTCACGCGCTTCTACACCGCTGGTGTCGGCACGCCGTATACTACCCCTGCCGCGGGCGGCCAGGCAGCTAAAACGTATCCTACCACAGTAGGGGCCTACGATATTGCCTCGGCGCAGGACAACGATGGTAGACTACGCAGTAGCGGCTACTTGCAAGTATACGCTCAGGGAATAGGCCGGATAATGCGGCGGCGCTACAGCTACTACACCAATATCACCAACCCGGATGGTTCTCAAACGCAGACGCCCGGCATTATTCAAATGGGCGCCTCGCGCCGCGAAACGCTTATTGAGACAGGAACGCTTTAAGTAAGCGTGGTGTGCCGGCTCTGGGCAGGTGTACTGCTGCGGTGGCGTGGCGGTTGTTCGGTGCTGAGGGGGGGTAGGGCTGGCGGGGCCGCCAGCCGGCGTGGGCCGTATTTTGCAGCATGAAACTTCTCTTCTGGCCGGCGGCGCTGCTGGCGCTGGGGGCTGCCCCGGTGGCCCAGGCCCAGCCGACGCCCGCCGTGCACCGTTACTTCGTCTTTTTTCAGGATAAAGCCGGCACGCCCTACACGGTGAGCCAGCCCCAGGCCTTTTTGTCGGCGCGGGCGCTGGCCCGGCGCAGCCGCCAAGGCATTGCTGTGCGCGCCCGCGACCTGCCCGTGAGTGCCACGTACCTGGCCCAGGTGCGCGCCGTGAGTGGCAGCCCGCAAGTGCTCTTTACCTCGCGCTGGCTCAATGGGGCCGTGCTGGCCTGCGACTCGCTGACGCTGGCGCAAGTGCAGCGGCTGCCCGCCGTGGCTAGCGCCCAGCTGCTGAGCCGGGTGCCGCCCCAGGCCCCGGCGGCGGCGGGCGCGGTGGCGGTGGTGGCCGCGCCGCCTACCCCCCTCACGCCCCGCGCTGCCTACGGCCCCGCCTACCCGCAGGCCCAGCTCATCGGGGCTGTGGCCATGCACGACGCTGGCTACCGGGGCGAGGGAATGCAGGTTGCCGTGTTCGACGCCGGCTTTCCGGGGGCCGACCGCCAGGCGGCCCTGCAGGCCATGCAGCAGCAGGGCCGCGTAGCCAGCACCCGCAACTTCGTGGATGGTAGCCGCAACGTGTACCTGCGCAATGGCCACGGCACAGCCTGCCTAGGCCTCATCGGCGGCGAGCTGCCGGGCTACTACGTAGGCACGGCCCCGCACGCTACCTTTCACCTCTGCATTACGGAAGACGTGAGCAGCGAATCGCCGATGGAGGAAGCCAACTGGCTGGCCGCCGCTGAGTACGCCGACTCGGTAGGAGTCGATGTGATTAGCTCGTCGCTGGGCTATAACACGTTCGACGATGCGGCTCTGTCGCACACCTACGCCGACCTGAACGGGCGCACGGCCATCAGCAGCCGTGCCGCGCTCGGGGCGGCCCGCGCCGGCATGGTCGTTGTAAACTCGGCTGGCAACGACGGCAACAACAATTGGCACTTTGTGGGTGTGCCGGCCGATGCCGACAGTATCATCACGGTGGGCGCCGTCGACTCGCTGCGCAATCACGCCGGCTTCAGCTCCTACGGGCCCACCGCCGACGGCCGCCTCAAGCCTACCCTGGCCGCGATGGGGGTTGCTTCAGCCGTGCTCACACCCAGCGGCACGGTGGTGCGCGGCAGTGGTACGTCCTACGCCTGCCCCGAGCTGGCGGGCCTGGTGGCGGGTTTTTGGCAGGCCAACCCCACGCTCAGCGCCCAGCAAGTAATTGTGGCGCTGCGCAATGGCGCGTCGCAGGCCCAAAGCCCGGACAATACCCTGGGCTACGGTATCGTCAATTTTGCGGCAGCCTACCACCTGCTGCACCCGCACCGCACGCTTCCTACCGCGCCCGCCAGCACGGCGGGCGCCGACCTGGCCGTGTTTCCCAACCCCAGCCGCCTCGACGAGTTGATGCTGGCCCTACCCCCTCGCCTGCGGGGGCAAGCCCTGCGGGTACGCCTGCTCGATGTGCGCGGCGCCATTATTGGGGAGCAGCTGGTGCCGGCTGGGGCCGGGGCCTCGGTGGCGCTGCGCCTACCCGCGCGGCCATTGGCGCCGGGTACCTACCTCTGCCGCGTGCAGCCGGTGGCCGGAGGCGCTGCCCAAACGGTGCGCTTCGTGCGGCAATAATTTTCTGCTAATATTATTGGTTTATTTTGGATGAATCTGGCTAAATTAATTGGCTAATCGGCCGTTTAGGCGTAACTTTAAGTCGTCAATCAGACCCCCTTTTTTATGTTACAGATGATGACCAGCAAGCGCATTGGGCGCCGGCAATTTCACTTCACCGTGCAGGGTAGCAACCTCCACGAAACCGTGGCTGAGTACGACCGCCTGAGTTTCCCCGACGTGGCGGCCTGTGGTCTCTGCGGTTCCGATAACCTCGACCTGACCAGCCGCGTGGCCCAGGGTAAGTATAAGTACACCTCCATCAAGTGCCTCTCGTGCCGGGCCGACCTCACGTTTGGCAAAAACAAGGACGATGACCAGAGCTATTTCCTGCGCCGCAAGGAAACCGGCGAGCTAGACTGGCGCCCTTTTGAGAAAAAAGCGGACTAGTCCAAGTGCCTTTCAAATAGTAAGAATAGCAGTAAATGGGTCTTTATTTGGCCCATTTATTGTATTATTTCCATTGAGCTAATTCGGAAGAAACCGGTTTGGTTTAGGAAGCTATGATTTCTACTGCTGATTATGTGCTAGAACGGAACCCGACCGCGTGGCTTCGTACTTTTGCCAAAATGAGTTCTTCGATGCCCACTTCCTATTCGGCGGCCGGGGCGGCCCGCCACGAACCTTTACTAGCCCCCTCACTGCTGGCCAGCGACCTGGCCAATCTGCAGGCGACGGCCGAGCTCCTCTCCACGGCGGAGGCCGACTGGCTGCACTTTGATGTGATGGACGGGCGCTTCGTGCCCAATATCTCGTTTGGGCTGCCCGTGTTGGAAGCCCTGCGCCCCCACGCCCGGCAGCCCATCGATGTGCACCTTATGATGGAGGAGCCCGAGCGCTACCTCATGGCTTTTCGCGAGGCTGGGGCCACCAATATCACGGTGCACTACGAGGCTTGCCGGCACCTGCACCGGGTAGTGGAAGAAATTCGCAGCCTCGGCTGCACGGCGGGGGTAGCCCTGAACCCAGCCACTCCCATCACGCTGCTCCAGGATATCGTGACGGAACTCGACGTGGTGCTGGTGATGTCCGTGAACCCAGGTTTTGGCGGGCAGTCGTTTATTCCGCACACACTTCAAAAAGTTGCCGCCCTCAAAGAGATGCTGGTCGATACTGGCTCCGCGGCCCTTATAGAAGTAGACGGTGGCGTGAGCCAGGCCAACGCCGGCCCGCTGGTAGAAGCTGGGGCCGATGTGTTGGTGGCTGGCAGCTTCGTGTTTAAGTCGCCCGGTGGGCCGGTAGCGGCGCTGGCCGGCCTGCGTGCGCAGCTGCGCGGCCCCGGGCAGGACAAAGAGAAAAAAAGCAAAAAATAGCTGCCGCGGCCTGTCGCCTCCGTGCTCCGCCGAGTTGAAAAGCTACGCCCCGCCCCGCCGGTGGCGTAGCTTTAGCGTTTGTTTTCGCTGCCGTTGCTTTTGAAATCTCTACCGCTACTCGTTGTTTTAAGCGCCCTACCCCTTGCCCGGCTGGCAAAGGCCCAATCGGTGCCGGTGAGCCCGGCGGCTGCCACTGTGCTTACCGGCACTGTACACGATGCCCAGGGCGAGCCGCTAGAACTAGTAGTGGTAAGCCTAGAAGGCCAGCCCGGTGGCGCCACGACCACCGCCCAGGGTACCTTTGCGCTGCGCCTACCCCCCACGCTGCGACCCGATGCCCGCGTCACGCTGGTAGTGCGCCGCCTGGGCTACCAGCCGCTACGCCAGGTGGTGCAGCTGCCCGCCGCTAACCTGCGCCTCACCTTGCAAGCTGATACCAAGGCGCTGGGCGGCGTGACCGTGCGCGGCCGGGCCGCCGGGGCCGACCAGCGCGAGCAAGCCAGCCTTATGCAGCTCGACCCGCAGACGGCCAAGGTCATTCCTTCGCCCTTCGGCGATTTCAACGCCATCTTAAAGACGCTGCCGGGGGTAGTGAGCAACAACGAGCTGACGAGTACCTACAACGTGCGCGGCGGCAACTACGACGAAAACTTGCTCTACGTCAATGGCTTCGAGGTATACCGGCCGTTTCTCGTTACGCAGGCGCAGCAGGAAGGCCTGAGCTTTATCAACCCTGACCTAGTGCAAAAGGTCGATTTTAGCACCGGTGGCTGGCAGCCCAAGTACGGCGACAAGCTCTCGTCGGTGCTCGATATTCAGTACAAGGAGCCCGCCAAATTTGCGGCTTCGGCCACGGCCAGCCTGGTAGGTGGCGCGGCGCACGTAGAGGCGCGCTCCGCGAACGAGCGGGTAAGCTACCTAGCCGGCGTGCGCTACAAAAACGCGCAATATGTCTTCAATGCCCTACGCCAAAACCAGGGCCAGTACAACCCGACGTTTTACGACGGGCAAGCCTACGTGAATATTGGCCTGGGCAAAAAGGGCGGCGACTTGCAAAAAACCAGCCTGGGCATCCTGGGGGTGGTCGCCCACAACGACTACCGCTTCGTGCCGGTGAGCGGGCAGGTATCGTTTTCGACGGATGTCAACCAGATTTCGCGGGTCAACATCTACTACGCGGGCCGCGAGCGGATGCAGTACGATACCTACCAAGCCGGGCTCGACTTGAAGCACCATTTTCACCCCGGCCTGCAAGTCGAGCTGCTGGCGTCGGCGCTCACCACGCGCGAGTTTGAGTTTCGGGATGTGGAGGCGGCTTACACATTTGCCGACGTCAACCGCGACCCTACCAGCCCCGATTTCAACCAGCCGGTGCGCCAGCGCAATATCGGTTCCAGCTTCAACCACGCCCGCAACAACCTCACGGCTCACGTGGTCACGGCCGAGCTGCGCGGGCGCTGGAACCCCGGCGGCGACCCGCTGGGGCCGCACCAGTTGCGCTGGGGCGTGAAGATGGGCCGCGAAAGCATTCACGACCAGCTCGATGAGTACAGCTTTGCCGACTCGGCTAACTACGTACCCGATGCCCGCCGCACCCGCCTGGCCGCCGACCTAAGCCTGCTCAGCACCCGCACCCAGGGCTACGTGCAGCACACCTGGCAGCTCGATAGCCTCAAAACGCTGACCTACGGCCTGCGCGGCCACTACTGGACTGAAAACGGGCAGTTCGTGCTCAGCCCGCGGGCGCAGTTTGCGGCCCGTAGCCGGCGTCACCCCGAGCGGGTGTGGAAGGTGGCCGCCGGCTTGTATGCCCAGCCGCCCTTTTACCGCGAGCTGCGCGACCTGCGCGGCCAGCTCAACACGGAGCTGCGCGCCCAAAAATCGCTACACTTCGTGGTGGGCCGCGAAGTAGAGGTCCACCTCATGAACCGGCCGTTCCGGCTCAATACGGAGGCGTATTATAAGCACCTTACCGACGTGGTGCCCTACGAAGTCGACAATGTGCGCCTGCGCTACTACGCCACCAACAGCGCCACGGCCTACGCCGCTGGCTTCGAAACGCGCCTGAGCGGCGAGTTTGTGAAGGGCGTGGAGTCGTGGCTGAGCCTGGGCCTGCTCACGACCCAGGAAAAGGGCGACACCACTGCTACCTACGACGCCAAAACGGGCCAGCGCACCGGCTTCGAGACGCTGGGCTACATCCGCCGCCCGCAGGACCAGCGCCTCACGGCCAGCATTTTCTTTCAGGACCACCTGCCCGATAATCCCTCGGTGCGTGGCTACGTAAACCTGGTTTTTGGTACGGGCCTGCCCTTTAGCCCGCCCGGCCTGCCCCAGTACCGTGGGGCGGGCGCGCTCACCAGCGCTTACCAGCGCGTCGACATCGGCTTTTCGAAAGTGGTGAGCCTGCGCGCTACCCCCAAGCCGCACCTGTATTCGCTCGAAAGCCTGTGGCTGAGCCTGGAGATTCTCAACGTGCTGGGGGCCAATAACGTGGCCAGCTACAGCTACCTGCAAGACGTGAACGGCCGCACCTACGCCGTGCCGAGCTACCTCTCGCAGCGCGTCGTAAACCTGCGGGCCATCGCCCGATTTTGAGGGGGTAGGGAGCGCGAATCGGCTAACTAAAAACGTTAGCTTTAGCTAAGCCAAGGGTATCTTTGTGTACCTCGCGTTAGGTACGTCCCCCAGCCCAACGGCTACTCTGTAAAAAGAGAAGCCCTGCCTGCGGGAACAGGTCAGGGCTTCGAGAAGTGTGGGGGTTTTCGCAGAACCCTTTACTTCTGGACAGATGAAAAAGGACAGCGCGAAGTCGGAGTTTGAATTGCTGTTCAAGCTCCGCATGTCCAATAAGCTAGTTCGCTGGCTTGTTGGGCTAGTAGCCAGTGGCACTGCCGCTACCGCGGTGGCGCACTGGCTGCACTAAGTGGCAAAGGCCGCGCCGCAAGGTGCGGTCTTTGTTTTGCCCGGCCTGTTGCCTGGCTCAGCAAATATACGCGGGTACGCAATAGTTTGGTTCACCGGCGTGGTGGGGTAGGGAAAGCTACGGGGCTGGGCGCCTGCCTTATGGCCCGGCGTGGGGTGGCCCCGCGCCGGCGCCGGTGCCCTTTTGCCGCCTACTTTCGTGGCATGACCCGCCTGCTGCTGCTCCACGGCTACACCGAAGACCGCACCATTTTCGACCCCTTACTGCCGTTGCTGCCGCCCTTTGCCGACGTAATCGCGCTGGAGCTGGAAGCAGAATTTGCCCACTGGCGGCCCCAGCCCGGCCCCACCAATGTGCACACGCTGGCCCGGCACCTGGCCGCACGCCACCGCATCGGGCCCACCGACGTGCTCATCGGCCACTCGATGGGCGGCTGGATTGCGGCCCACCTCCAGGAACAAACCGGCGCCCTGGCCATCCTGCTCAGCTCGTTTACCGACCAGGCCAAAATCGTGTCCCGCATCCGCAGCCCGCGCCTGCTGGGTTTCTACGCCCACCTGGGCCTGGTGCAAAACCGCTGGCTCAACGACTATTTCCGGCGGCGCTACCGCCACGACGAGTCGCGGGCGTTGCACGGGCAGCTGGTGGCGGGCATGGGCCGGTTTCAGCGTCGCTACGTGGCCCAGCAGCTGCGGGTGCTGTTTGCGCCGGTGCCGCCGCTCACCACCGAGCCCGCGCTGCGCCTGCACGCCCGGGGCGACACCGTGGTGCGCCCGCCCGACGAGCCGTACGTGGAGCTGCCCGGCGACCACTTTGCCCATTATTTCTACCCGCAGCTAGCAGCCGCGGCCATTCGCGAATGTTTGCTTAAAATAGGGGGGTAGGGCCAGCTTAAAACTGGTAGTAAACCCGCCTGCTTAGCGGGGCCTCACCACCATCTCAATCGTTTCGACGACGTTGGTGGCGCTGTCACGCATCAGCTGTAGGCGCATAGGAAACACCGGACTATCAAACGTGGGTCGGGCCTCTAAGCGGAAGCGAAAGACTTTTTCTCCCGGCTCGCTGCAGCTCGTCAGGAGGCGCGGGTCGCCCAGGGGCTGGCCGTCGGCCAGCAGCCAGTCCCACTCGAAGTGCAGTAGGCCCAGCTTGGGCGGCGCGTTGCAAACCACAATCAGATTGGCCTCCACGGTGGTAGAATCGAGCAGGCGCAGTGGCTGGTCGCCTATCATAAAGCGTTGTTCCACAAACGCTTCTTTAATGTCCAGGTAGGGGGTAGGCGGGCTTATCTGGTAGCTGCGTAAAAAAACGCCGTCCTTACGGGAGTGCGCGCTGGTAGTATTGGAGCCCTCGTACATGGCCGGGCAGGACGAGGAGCAGGCGGGGAGCAGCCCCAGCGCCAGGAGCGCGAAGGGTAGACGGCGGAGTAGGAGCAGCGGTATAGTCATGGCCCAAAGGTCCCCGCGTCTTTGGCGTGCGTTCTTGACAAAAGTCATTTTCGCCTACCCCTTGCCGCGCAGCCGGCTCAGGGTTTCGGGGGCCACGCCCAGGTGCGAGGCTATGTGCTTGAGCGCTACCCGCTGCCCCACGGCCGGAAACTCGGCCAGTAGCTGGGCGTAGCGTTCGGCGGCCGGCAGCACCCGCAGCTGGTGGGCGCGCTGCTCGCTGCGCACGTAGTAGCGTTCGGTGAGCACTCGCCCGAAAAAATTAAATTCCGGAAACTCCGCATACAGGGTGTGTAGCTGCGCGTGGCTCAGCGAGTGCACCACGCTGGGCTCCAGCAGTTCAAGGTATTCAGTCGAAGGCGCCTGGGTAAGAAAGCTGACAATGGAGATAACAAAGTCGCCTTCTCGCATAAACCACGACGATACCTCGCGGCCCGCGTGCAGCGCGTAGCCCCGCACCAGCCCGCTTTCGAGGAAGTAAACCCGCCGCGCCACCTGGCCGGGTTGCAGCAACTGGTGCCCGGCCGGGTACTCTTCGCGCCGCGTGGCCGGGGTCAGTGCGGCTCGCAACGCCGGCGAGAGCGAGCCAATGGTTTCGAGGGCGGCAAGAAAGGGGAGCACGGGGCGAAGGTAGCCGCGCGTATCGTTTTTACGTAAGAGGCTTTGTAATTCGGCCGCCCGGCCTACCTTTGCCTCACCATGACCCCCGTTTGCTGCCTCCTGTCTGCCCTTAGCCGCGCGCTCCCGGCCCCTGTTGCGGGGTTGGCCACGGCTTGGCGGGCCGCGCAACCGGCCGGTGTAGTGCAGCATCACCACCATCTGTAGGAGACCGGGCAACCGGGCTGGTCGCTACCCTGTAGCCCTTTGCCAGCCGCTCGCGTCTCCGCCACCGCCCCGCCCTCGGGCCGGGAAATACCTTTTCTTCGTTTGGGTTTTACCAGGGTGCCAGCGGCTAAGCTGCCGCCAAGGTGCCTTTTAGTTACGCCAGACGCTCCGTTGTGAGCGGCTCGCCTTTTTATTCTCATGCTGCGCATTGCCATTCAAAAGTCCGGCCGCCTCTCGGAGGACTCCCTTAAGCTCATCCGCGAGTGCGGCATCAGCTTCGTCTCGTCTTCTTATAAGCTTAAGGTCGAGGCCAGCAACTTCCCGCTCGAAATCCTCTACCTGCGCGACGACGATATTCCCGGCTACGTGCAGGACGGTGTAGCCGACCTAGGCATCGTGGGCCAGAACGTGCTGGTAGAAGCCGGGGGCTCGGCGCTCGAAGTGGAAGCCCTGGGCTTTAGCAAGTGCCGCCTGAGTTTGGCCGTGCCCCGCGGCGCCGAGTACAACTCGGTAGCTGATCTGGAGGGCAAGAATATTGCCACCTCGTACCCCAAGCTGCTCGGCGACTACCTGGCCGGCGAGGGCGTGCGGGCCAACCTGCACACCATTTCGGGCTCGGTGGAGATTGCGCCCAGCATTGGCCTGGCCGAGGCTATCTGCGACATCGTGAGCAGCGGCTCGACCTTGCTGGGCAACGGCTTGCGCGAAGTCGAAACCATCTTCCGCTCGGAGGCCGTGCTCATCGCCGCGCCCAATCTGACCCCCGAAAAGCAGGAGCTGCTCGACCAGCTGCGCTTCCGGATGCAGGCCGTGCGCCGCGCCCAGCGCTCGAAGTACATTGTGCTCAATGCCCCCGCTTCGGCCCTCGATGCGGTGAAGGCGTTGCTGCCGGGCATCAAGTCGCCCACCGTCACGCCCCTGGCCGAAGAAGGGTGGGTATCGGTGCAATCGGTGGTAGAGGAAGATAAGTTCTGGCATATTGCCGGCGAGCTGCAAGCCATCGGCGCCGAAGGCATTCTGGTGCTGCCCATCGAGAAGCGCGTCGGGTAGTTTCTAAAGAGAACGTTATACTGAGCTTGCCGCCGCATCGCGCGCACCGCATAGGGGTACTACCCCCACGATTCGCGCAAGATGCGGCGGCAAGCCCAGCATGACAAACAATTGTTGCCATGCAGATTTTCCACAACCCAGCCCGCCCGCAGTGGCCGGCGCTCCAGCAGCGCCCGCTGGCGGGTAGCAATGCCGCCATTCTAGCCCGTGCCGGCGAAATTTTCGACGATGTGGCCCGGCGCGGCGATGAGGCCCTGCGCCACTACGCCGCCCAGCTCGACGGGGTACCCGACCTGACCGACCTGCGCGTGAGCGCCGAGGAACTGGCCACCGGCGCCGCTCAGGTTCCGGCCGAGTTGCAGACTGCCATCCGCCAGGCTATTCAAAATATTACGACCTTCCACGCCGCCCAGCGCCCCGCCGCCGTGGAGGCCGAGGTCGAAACCATGCCTGGGGTGCGCTGTTGGCGCCGCAGCGTGGCCGTGCCGCGGGTGGGTCTCTACGTGCCGGGTGGTTCGGCGCCGCTGTTCTCTACCTTGTTAATGTTGGGCATTCCGGCCAAGCTGGCGGGTTGCCGCGAGATTGTGCTTTGCACGCCGCCCGGTCGGGGCAATGGCCGCATTGCGCCAGCTATTCTTTTCGCCGCCCAGGAGTTGGGGCTGACTACTATCCTAAAAGCTGGTGGGGCGCAGGCCGTGGCCGCGCTCACCGTGGGCACCGCCTCAGTGCCGGCTGTGGACAAGATTTTCGGTCCCGGCAACCGCTACGTTACCGCTGCCAAGCAATTGGCCGCCCAGCGGGGGGTAGCGATTGATATGCCCGCTGGCCCGAGCGAAGTCCTGGTTATTGCCAATGCCAGCGCCAATCCGGCCTTCGTGGCCGCCGACCTGCTCTCGCAGGCCGAGCACGGCCCCGACTCGCAGGTCGTATTGCTCACCGATTCGGAGGCGCTCTTAAACGGAGTCGTCACGGAGCTAGAGCGCCAGTTGCCGCAGCTGCCCCGCGCCGAAATTGCCCGCCAGGCCCTCACCGAAAGCCGCGGCCTGCTGCTGCCGGATATGGCCGCTATGCTCGAATTCAGTAATCAGTACGCCCCCGAGCACCTTATCCTGGCCGTGGCCGCGCCTGAAGAGTTAGCCGCTGACATCTACAACGCGGGCTCTGTGTTTATGGGTCACCTCACGCCCGAGGCGGTGGGCGACTACGCCTCCGGCACCAACCACACGCTGCCCAC
>CAZZDR010000064.1:0-14921 GCA_964652535.1 uncultured Hymenobacter sp.
ATAAGGTGATTATCGCCGCCAATTCACAAAGCCATTCTGAATAGCTCCTTTTTGCAACTGTAGCGAGGTAACTAGCTTCTCAAACGGTGCCGGCCTATGGCTTCCTACCCCCTTCCTAGCTCTACAAATTACTAGTAGCTCTGGCTTGGCAGTACCTGCGCCTACCCCCTACCAGTTGATGAATTAATTTAACAGCACTGCTGAAATAAGCAGAAAAAAAGCCTATTTGCTGCCTTGCTATTACCAGCAAACTTCTTTAGTTCATGCTATTTTAATGTAAGGCAGCTTGCTTTGTATTACCCAGCAGGCCGACGTCAGCTATGCCAGCGTCAACCTATTCCCAAGGGTTAGCTCTCACAGATTTTGATTGGAGCCAGTAGTATGCTGGTGTTCACAACTTTAGTTGTTAGGACAAAGCTGATTACGAAGCATGTAAAAACATCTATTTGGGCAAATACATCCAGTTAATGGACGTTGAATTTTGATGCTAGCTGTGGCTAGCTCAGCAACGAATTAACCCTACCTACTAAAACGGACCAGGTCATTGACGCCGGCTTACAACATACAGTTGTAGCTGGCAATCAGCGTTCAACACGTTTTCAACCCGCTTTTTTCGGGTCTACCAATTCGCCTACCATGGTTTCTACTGCTTTTATGAGAAGGATATTTTTGTTTATGAGTTTGGGTGCAGCAACCTGCTTCGCAAGTTGCTCAGAGAAAAAAGAGGAAAAAGAAGAGCAAATCAAGCTGCTGACTACCAGCCCGCTGGCCATAGACACCACCATTACGAAGGAATATGTAGCCCAGATTCATGCCTACCAGCACATCGAGCTGCGGGCCTTGGAAAAAGGCTATTTGCAGAAAATATTTGTCGACGAAGGTCAGACCGTGACTAAGGGCCAGCCCATGTTCCAAATCACGCCGCTGGTATACCAGGCTGATTTGCAGAAGTCGCAGGCCGAAGCCAACTATGTGGACATCGAGTATAAGAACACCAAGAGCCTGGCCGATAGCAACATCGTATCCAAGAACGAGTTGGCGCTGTCTAAAGCCAAGCTAAATAAGGCCCGGGCCGATGTGTCACTGGCCCAAACCCACCTGCAATTCACGTCCATTAAGGCGCCGTTTAACGGCATCATGGACCACTTCCAGGGCCGGCTAGGTAGCGTAGTGAATGAGGGCGACTTGCTGACGACGCTTTCCGACAACAGCAAAATGTGGGTCTACTTCAACGTGCCCGAGGCTGAGTACTTGGCCTATAAGGAGCAGGCCAAGGCCGACAATGTAGTGAATGTGAAGCTCATGATGGCCAACAACGAGGTGTTCAAGTACCCCGGCGTAGTCAAAACCATCGAAGCCGACTTCAACAACGAAACCGGCAACATCGCCTTCCGGGCCACTTTTCCTAACCCCGACGGGCTACTACGCAACGGCGAAACCGGCAGTGTGCTCATGACCGTGCCGCTCAAGCATGCGCTGCTCATCCCGCAGAAGGCTACGTTTGAGATTCTGGAGAAGCGCTACGTGTATGTAGTTGATAACAAAAACGTAGTGCATCAGCGCGAGGTCAATATCTCCTCCGAGATGCCGGACCTGTACGTTGTCAAAGATGGCTTGACCAGCAACGACAAGATTTTGCTCGAAGGCCTGCGTAAGGTGAAGGACGGCGACAAAATCAGCTTCACTTATGAAGCGCCTAAGAAGGTATTCTCGGGGCTGAAAGTGTATTCTGAATAGGCGAATCTACTGGGGTAGCGCGCAGCATTGCGCGCGTTTCGCGGCTAGCGCATGGGGTTATTTCCTCACGCGAAATGCTTCGCTTTGCGCTACCCATCGGGTTCAAGTAGTTTATTACTGAGTAAATATATTTTAAAATATGTTTAGTAAATTCATTCGCCGGCCAGTGTTTGCCATCGTTATTTCGGTGGTTATCCTCTTTATGGGGATATTGGCTATCAAGACCTTACCTACCTCGCAGTTTCCCGAGATATCGCCGCCCATGGTGATGGTGAGTTGCGCCTACCCCGGTGCTAGCGCCAAAGTGCTCACCGAGTCGGTACTCATTCCGCTAGAGCAGGCCGTGAACGGTGTGCCGGGCATGAAGTACATGACTTCCGACGCCGTGAGCGCCGGCGAGGCCAACATCCAGATTGTATTTAACCTGGGCACCGACCCCGACCAGGCGGTGGTAAACGTGAACACCCGCATTGCGCAGGTAGTCAACCGCCTGCCAGTACTGGTGCAGCGCGAGGGCATTATTGTGAACCGCGTGGTACCTAACATGCTGATGTACGTGAACTTGTATAGCAAGGACAAGCACACGGACATGAAGTACCTATTCAACTTTGCCGGCGTGAATTTGCTGCCTGAATTGCAGCGCATCGGTGGTATTGGACGGGCCAGCATTCTAGGTAGCCGGCAGTATGCGATGCGCATCTGGCTGAAGCCCGACCGTATGCGGGCCTACAATATTTCGGTGGATGACGTAATGAAGTCCCTAGATGAGCAGAGCGTAATTGGTTCGCCAGGCCGTATTGGCCGCTCGGACGGGCAGCGGGCTGAGGCGCTTGAATACGTGCTTACGTACCAGGGCCGCTTCAACGACGTGGAGCAATATAAGAACGTGATTCTCAAGGCCAACGCCAACGGTGAGATGCTGCGCCTCAAAGACGTGGCCAACGTGGAGCTAGGCAGCGAGTTTTACGACATCTACTCTAACCTGAACAGCGACCCCTCGGCGGCTATCGTGCTGAAGCAGACCTACGGTAGTAATGCCAAGGACGTAATTAAAGAAGTAAAGGCCAAGCTGGAGGAGATGAAGAAAACGTCCTTTCCGCCGGGCATGGACTACAAAATCAGCTATGACGTGTCGAACTTCCTCGACGCCTCGATTGATAACGTGATTGATACCCTGCGCGACGCCTTCATCTTGGTGGCGCTGGTGGTATTCCTCTTCCTAGGCGACTGGCGCTCGACGCTGATTCCAATCTTGGCCGTGCCGGTGTCGCTGGTAGGTTCGTTCATGGCAATGCAGGCGTTTGGATTGACCATCAACATGATAACGCTCTTTGCATTGGTACTTTCTATTGGTATCGTGGTCGATGACGCCATTGTGGTGGTGGAAGCCGTGCATGCCAAGATGGAGGAGGAGCACCTCTCGCCCTACAACGCGGTGCGCAAGGTGCTGGGCGAAATCAGCGGCGCCATTATCGCCATCACGATTTTGATGACGGCAGTGTTCGTGCCGGTAGCCTTCATGAGCGGTCCGGTGGGCATTTTCTACCGCCAGTTCTCTATTACTATGGCTACGGCCATCGTGATTTCGGGCCTGGTGGCGCTTACGCTCACGCCAGTGCTCTGCGCCATGATTTTAAGAAATCACCACGGCCAGCCAAAGAAGCAGTCGCCCATGCAGCGCTTTTTCGACGCTTTCAACCGTGGGTTTGAGAAACTGACGGGGCGCTACACTAACATTCTCGAGCGCATTATCGACCGCCGGCTGGTAACGTTTGCCATGTTGCTGGCCTTCGGGCTGGGCATCTTCGGCATCTCACAAAAGCTGCCGTCGGGCTTCATTCCGAGCGAAGACCAGGGCTTGATTTACGCCATCATTCAGACGCCGCCTGGCTCAACACTGGAGCGCACCAACGCCATTGCGCAGCACCTGTCGGTGCTGGCGCGCGAGGTGCCCGGCATCGAGAACATTTCGACTCTGGCCGGCTACGAAGTACTCACCGAAGGCCGCGGCTCGAACGCGGGTACTTGCTTGATTGACCTCAAGCCCTGGGACGAGCGCAAAAACCTGCCTGTGGCTAAAATCATCGAGGAGCTGGAGAAAAAGGCTAAGCAGATTCCGGGCGCGACCGTCGAATTCTTCGAGCCACCGGCAGTACCGGGCTATGGCGCGGCGGGCGGCTTCCAGCTGCAATTGCTAGACAAAACTGGCACCGGCGACTACAAGGCGCTGGAAAAGGTGAACGAGGAATTCATGGGCGAGCTTAAAAAGCGTAAGGAGCTGGCGGGCCTGTTCACCTTCTTCTCGGCCGACTACCCCCAGTACGAGCTGAAGATTGACAATGACCTGGCGATGCAAAAAGGCATCACCATCGGCAATGCCATGAACACGCTGTCCATCATGGTGGGCTCGACCTACGAGTTGGGTTTCATCAAATACCAGCGCTTTTTCAAGGTGTACGTGCAGGCTTCGCCGGAGTACCGCCGCCTACCGGAGGACATCCTGAATATGTGGGCCAAGAATGACAAAGGCGAAATGGTGCCGTTCTCGTCGTTCATGAAAATCGTGAAATCGCAGGGGCCTAACGAGATTAACCGCTACAACATGTATACTACCGCTTCCATCCGGGGCGGGGCTGCCGAGGGCTTTAGCAGTGGCGAGGCCATTAAGGCAGTGCAGGAAGTAGCAGCTAAGACGCTGCCCCGCGGCTACGACATCGACTGGGGTGGCTTGTCGAAAGACGAAGTAGGCCGCGGCAACGAGGCCATCGTGATTTTCCTAGTGGTGCTGGCCTTCGTGTACTTCGTGCTCGCGGCCCAGTACGAGAGCTTCTTGCTACCGTTTGCGGTAGTGCTGTCGCTGCCGGCGGGCATCTTCGGCTCGTTCTTGCTGCTGAAAGTGCTAGGGCTGGCCAACGACATTTATGCCCAGGTGGGGCTTGTAATGCTCGTGGGCCTGCTAGGTAAGAACGCGGTGCTGATTGTCGAGTTTGCAGTGCAGGAGCACGAGCATGGTATGCCGGTGCGCGCGGCGGCCATTGCCGGAGCTAAGGCCCGTTTCCGCCCGATTTTGATGACCTCCTTTGCCTTCATTGCGGGCCTGGTGCCACTGGTGTTGGCCACTGGCGCGGGCGCCATCGGCAACCGCACCATCGGTACGGCGGCGCTGGGCGGGATGCTGTTCGGTACGGTGTTCGGGGTGATTATCGTGCCCGGCCTGTACTACATTTTCGGCACCCTGGCCGAGGGCCACAAGTTGATTCAGGACGAAAACGAGTACCCGATGAGTGAAGGCGTAGAGCCCCGGGTGGAAATAGAAGAAATGGAGCCTTATGCTTAAGCAACGCATTTATCAGGGCCTGAGCGCGGCCTGCCTGGCGCTAGCCGTGGCGGGCTGCAAACTGCCCCAGCTGGTGGGCCGCGATGTGCGCCGCAGCGTGCCTACTACCTACCCCAGCAGCCCCCAAGATACCCTCAGCACTGCCAAGGTGCGGTGGCAGGAGTTCTTTACTGACCCTAACCTGAAAGCACTGATTGACAGCGCCCTGCAACGCAATCAGGAACTAAATATCACGCAACAGGAGCTGCAAATAGCTCGCAACGAGATACAAGCCCGCAAGGGCGAGTACCTGCCCTCGGTAACGCTGGGTGGCCAGGCAGCCCTCGACCGCGTAAGCCGCTACACCATCCAGGGTGCTACGGAAGACCAGCTCAACATCTTGCCTGAACGGCGCAATCCTGACCCGCTGGGCAACTTCCAGTTGGGGGCCTATGCGAGCTGGGAAGTAGACATCTGGCGCAAGCTGCGCAACGCCCGCAAGTCGGCCGCCACGCGCTACCTGGCTTCGGTGGAGGGCCGGAACTTCATGGTGACCAACCTGATTGCCGAAATCGCCAACTCGTACTACGAGCTCCTGGCGCTAGACAACCAGCTGGCTATCTTGCAGCAGAGCATTGACATTCAAGACAATGCGCTAAAAGTAGTGCGCCAGGAAAAGGAAGCCGCCCGTGTGACCGAGCTGGCCGTGAAACGCTTTGAGGCCCAGATTCAGAACACGACGAGCCTGCAATACGCCACGAAGCAGCGCATCACGGAGACCGAGAACCGCATCAACTTCCTACTAGGCCGCTTTCCGCAGCCCATTGTGCGCAACGATGCCGAGTTTAATGGCTTGGTGCCGAAGACCATTCAGGCGGGCGTCCCTGCGCAGTTGCTCAGCAACCGGCCCGATATCCGGCAGGCCGAGCAAAACCTGGTGGCCGCTAAGCTCGACGTGCAGATAGCGCGCGCCAATTTCTACCCATCGTTGGGCATTTCGGGGGGGGTAGGGTTTGGGGCCTTCAAGCCCGGCCTGCTCTTCACCACGCCCGGCGCCCTGCTGTACTCGATAGCTGGCGACTTGTCGGCGCCGCTCATCAACCGCAACGGCATCAAGGCGCTGTACTCTACGGCCAATGCCTTGCAGCTGCAAGCCGTGTACAACTATGAGCGCACAGTGCTGAATGCCTACATCGAGGTAGCCAACCAGCTCGCCAATATCAACAACCTGGAGCTGGGCTACGAGGCTAAGTTGAAGGAAGTGCAGGCCCTGAGCCTCTCCATTCGCATCTCCAACAGCCTTTTCAAGTCGGTGCGGGCCGACTACACGGAGGTACTCTTTACCCAGCGCGACGCGCTTAACGCGAAATTTGACCTGACCGAAACTAAGATGCGGCAGCTCAATGCCACCGTCAACGTGTACCGGGCACTAGGCGGCGGCTGGAATTAAGCAACGCTTGGCCCCTACCCCGTCAAAAAGCCTCGTTTCTGCGCAGAAACGGGGCTTTTTGCTACATACTATTAGGCCGCACACCGGCGCTGGCGCACCCAGGCCCTACCCGGTGCAGGGGGCAACTTACCGCGTAAAGGTGTCGGTGCTGGTGTAAGCAGTGGTCGCATCCTGGGTTTTCTCTACCGTCACCAATTGGGTGGCTGTCAAGGCTTGCACCGTTACTTCGCGCGCGGCCGAAACGCCGAGCGGCCCGTAAGTTATCGTGCTGCCATTGTAGATGCAGTCGCCTACCAGCGTAACGCCCCCAGTAAAGACGGTGCACGTACCATTGCCTGGAAAGACGATGCTGTACGCCCCCGGCGCTACGGCCGTCGTGACAGTTGTGGCTGGGCTGGTGGCACTGGTGGTAGTTACCGTCCGCGACGACAGGTTCCAGGTGCTGCCATACAATTGTGGAGGTGCGGGGCCGGGACCTTTGTCGTGGCAGCTGGCTAAGGCCATCAGCAGCAAGGCCGTAGGTAGAAAATATTTCATGCTCTAATATATAGAGTGGTTTTTCTTTTTACCAAGCGGCGGTTCTCACCAGCTAAAGACGGGTACTTCGACAGCCGCAAGCAGCCAAACGCAACGACGACGCCTGCGTATACGCGGCCAAACTGACGAGCTACCTCCTCATGAGTGAACAGGTTATTTTGGCTACTCCCTACGGTACGGCACTAGCCGACAGCGCGGTACCATGCGTTATTACGCAGTGGCATAGCTTTGCCAACAAGACAGAATTTATTGCCCTGCAAGGCGCCGCGCTGGCCTATTATGAGCAGCACTCTACGCTCGGCAGTCCGTGGGGCTGGATAGGCGATGTGCGGCACATGGGCGCCATTCCGGAGGAAGCCCAGCGCTGGCTGCAAGACGACTTCAACCCGCGCGCGCTGGCGGCGGGCCTGCGCGTGGTGAGTGTAGTGGTGGCCGAAGGCATTTTTGGCAAGATTGCCACGCAGCGCTACGCACAACAAACGGCGACTACAACTGCGGAATTAGGGGTTTCTTATTATACCTCGATGGAAGAAGCAAAAGCGGGCGCCCACCAAGAGCTGAAAGCCCGGTAGACGTTGGGACGGCTTCGGCCAGCCGTCCCAAGCCCTTGTACTGCAGTGCGCTCACCCCCACCGCCCATTTCGCATTTGCCTACCCCCCTCCTATAATGGAAACACTTTTTAGCACGCAGTATTTGCACATTTTTTTACACACCACTACCCACAAAACGCTTGAGCTACAGTGGTTAGACTTTGTGCCCAGTGCCGACTACCGCGCCTCGATAGAGGAGCTCATGCGCCTGGCGCGCCAGCACCACGCCGTGGCACTAATAGCCGACAACCGCCTGCTGCGCGCCCTGCGGCAAGCCGACTTGCACTGGAGCGGCGAGCTGGTATTTGGGGGGCTGAGCAAGCTTGGCGGGCGGCGTTTTGCGGCCGTCGAGTCGCTGGATGCGATGAACCGCATGGGAATTTCGGCGCTGGTAAGCAGCATCATCCCCGATACTAAGCTCACGAGCCAATTTTTCAGCACCATTGAGGAAGCACGCACCTGGGCCACTGATGCATTTTAATGCGCCGGTACTCCCGGCTCCTCCTAGCTTTCCTAAAGTGCCCGCCTACAGGCCCCTATCCCCTCTTGAAAAATCAAAAGCCCCGTTAGCAGGGAAGGTGATTTCTCACCACGGGATTTTTAGTCAATAAACGCTGCAACCAATTTCTCTGGGCACGGCTCATCAACGCGTCATTATTCTCCCTCAGCCCATGAGACACACTTTCCTCCTTTTAGCCGGTGGCCTACTTCTAACGGGCACGGCCCAGGCCCAGACTACCTTTAGCATTGGCCCCCGTGTGGGATTCAACCTCTCCAATGCCCGCTTTCCGACTATCGACCGAGCCTCGTCACCCAATCGCTCGGGATTCGAGGCCGGTCTAACAAGCAGCGTGCAGTTTGGTCATCTTGCTGTACAGCCCAGCCTGCTTTATTCTCAGAAGGGCTACCGTACTTCGGGCTACCAGTTGCTCATCGATATGTTCGTTCCCTATGAGGAAGACATTCGCCTCAACTACCTGACGCTACCTGTGAACTTGGTGTATAGTCTGGGGCGCGATGGGCAGGGCCTCCAGATTTTTGGCGGGCCGTACGCCAGCCTACTTGTAGGGGGCAAATATGCCCAACGCATGAGTATGTTCGACGGCGAATACACGGGCAAGGTGAAGGCGTCTAGTGTGGCGTCCGATGCGAACACTCGGTACTCCCAGCGATTCGATGGAGGCTTGCAAGCTGGCGTGGGCTACCGCCTACAAGGGTTTCAACTGCAAGCCAGCTATAGCTTAGGGCTGCGCAATATTGCGGTGCCATACCAATCGTACCAAGGGGGGACGTACGAGCCTTCTGCCTACTATAACCGCGCCTTCCAGGTATCGCTCAGTTACTTGGTTGGTTCCAAAAGTTAGTAGCTGTCTTCACTTTCAGCAATCTCTACCAGTAGCAAAAAGCCCCGCTCACCACGGGGCTTTTTTGTTTTGCCCTATTGCCCAGTAGTATGTATTTTCGCTAGCCTAGTATCCCTTAAGCAATTCTGGCACTTCCGCTTTTTCATGCTATTAAACCTCGATACCGACCCCGCCGACCATAGCACCTGCGCCCTGTTTTATGACGAAGCCGAAGGATGGCTGCGCGCTACCTGGCAGGGCTACGTTGACCCACTAGAAGCCCGGCAGGGAGCCGAAGACTACCTCCAGCACGCGGCTCAGGAGCCCTGCGCCCTGCTGCTCAACGACAACTCCCAACTCCGCGGCCCTTGGTTCGATAGCCTCGGCTGGCTGAGTGAGGTGTGGGTGCTGCAAGCTGCTCGCCTCGGGCTGCGCTACGTGGCCCACGTCGTGCAGGCCGACCGGCATACCGACACGATTACCGACCACTACCCCTTGTCATTGCCCTTCGAACTACAAATATTTCAGGCCCTGCCCGAAGCCGAAGAGTGGTTGCGCAGTTGCCGATAGTAGAGATAAGATTTGGTCGCTTCATAGGGCGCTATTTGAGTATACTACTAGCCCCTCTTTTATCTCTTATCGCAACCTGGCAGAGCCACGACACGCCCCTCAACCTACTGATCCATAGGTTTTTGATTAGCATCGGGATTGCAGTGGAGATTCACCTCCTTCTCATAAACTTGAGCGTAGCCACCGAAAGGGCCAGCAGAAGCAAAAAGCAGATTAAGGGTATCACCGCTTCAAGTACCTGACCGTAGCAAAGGACAGTTTACATCATCGTTTGCACGATATACCCCGGCGCCACCGGGGTTATCTTTAATTCGGTGAGTACGCCTAGCCCGGCACCACCGCAAGCGAGCCACTCCCCAAATACCTGGCTAGTAAATTATGGGTGACTAGTGTCCAGCAAGGGTACTTCTCACCAGGTAAGATGGCTACAAAGCCCTCATCTAGGACAGCTCATCAGTTTCCGCTCTATACTTGACCGATTCGCCAGTATGTTTTCAGAAATTGTCTCCTAAACCGCCCCCTAGAAAAACAAAAACCCCATTTGCAATCTGCAAACGGGGTTTTTAGCAGAGAGGATGGGATTCGAACCCACGATAACCTTTTGGGCTATACACACTTTCCAGGCGTGCTCCTTCGACCACTCGGACACCTCTCTGAATGGGGCTGTAAAGATACGGACAAACCGAGCGTAGCAATGAAGTTGGTGCTAAAAAGTGTGACTGAGGGGAGTAAGGCCGGCAGCTAAAGCAGCTTAGTGGGTGATTTCGCCGCGCAAATTCTGGCTGAGCAGGCGGCGCGTGTCGGCCTCGGGCAGGCCCAGGCCCAGCACAAACATGAGCTTGGTGATGGCCGCCTCGATGGTGATGTCGTCGCCACCAATAATACCGAGGCTGGTGAGGCGGGCGCTGGTTTCGTAGTGGCCCTGCACCACCCGGCCCTCCTCGCACTGGCTCACGTTGAGGATGAATACGCCGCGCTGCTGCGCCCGCTCGAGGCACGCCAGAAACCACGCCGCGGTAGGCGCATTGCCGGCACCGTAGGTTTCGAGCACGCAGCCGCGCAGGCCGGGCACGCGCAAAATGGCTTCCACCACGCCCTCCGTAATGCCCGGAAACAACCGCAACACGGCTACTTTTTCTTCGAGCCGCTCGTGCACCTTGAGGCGGGCGGCGGGCAGCAGGCGAATGCTTTGGTCGTTGAACTCCAGGGTGATACCGGCGCGGACCAGCGGCGGGTAGTTTTCGCTTTTGAAGGCGGCAAACTGCTGGCTTTCCACCTTCTTGGCGCGCGTGCCCCGGATGAGCACGTCGTTGAAAAACAAGCCTACTTCGGGCAGGCGCACGGTGTGGGCGCGCGGGTGGCGCGCGGCGGCTATCTCCAGGGCCGTGAGCAGGTTGCGATTGGCGTCGGAGCGGGTGCGGCCCACGGGCACCTGCGCCCCGGTAAAGACGACGGGCTTGCCCAAGTACTCGAGCAAAAAGCTGAGCGCCGCCGCCGAATAGGCCATGGTATCGGTGCCGTGCAGAATGACAAACCCATCAAAATCAGCGTAGTGCTCGCCAATAAGCTGGGCCAGCTGCAGCCAGTCGGCGGGCGTCACGTTGCTGCTGTCGATGGGCTGGGGCCAGGCCAGCAGCTCGATGCGAAACGGCAGCTGGCGCAGCTCGGGCATCCGCTTATCCAGCTTATTAAAGTGCATGGGCACCAACTCCTGGCGGTGGTTCACGGCCATGCCCACCGTGCCGCCGGTGTAGAGGATGAGCAGGCGCGGGGCCGCCGCGTCGGCAGCATCGGCCGCGGTGGGCAGAGCAAGCAGGGGCAGGGCGCGGGGCGTCATAGCTGAAATAACTCGGTGGCGGTACGGGTGGTAGTTTCGGCCACAGTTTCGGGGGGTAGGGCCAGTAAGGTCGCCACGCGGTGCAGCACCAGCGGCAGGTAGGCCGGCTCGTTGCGCTTGCCGCGGTAGGGCACCGGCGCCAGGTAAGGGCAGTCGGTTTCGAGCACCAGGTGCTCGAGGCCCACGTGCGGCAGCACCTTATCGAGGCCGCCGTTTTTGAACGTCGCTACCCCCCCAATGCCCAGCTTAAACCCCAGGGCAATGATACGCTCGGCCTCGGCCACGCCATCCGAAAAGCAATGGAACACGCCGCGCAGGGTGCCGTCCTGGGCCTCGGCCACCAACTCGTAGGCCTCCTCAAAGGCGCTGCGCGTGTGCAGCACAATGGGCAGCTGGTACTGCTTGGCCAGGCGCAGCTGCTCGCGCAGCGCTATCTGCTGCTGCGGCAGGTAAGTTTTGTCCCAGTACAGGTCGATGCCGCACTCGCCCACCGCCACAAAGGGCCGCCGGGCCAGCCAGTCGGCTACTTCCTGCAGGTCTTTTTCAAACGTAGGCCCCACCGAGCAGGGGTGCAGGCCCATCATGGCGTGGCAGGTTTCGGGGGCGGCGGCCTCCAGCTCCAGCATGGCGTCGATGGTCGAGTGGTCCACGTTGGGCAGCAAAATGGTGCCTACGCCGGCCGCCACGGCGCGGTGCAGTGCCGCGGCCTGGTCGGGCCGAAACTGCTCGGAATACAGGTGAGCGTGTGTTTCTATTAACTTCATTTCAAATTACTTAGCATCTAATAGCGAGCAGCGCAGCCGCCGATAGGCCACGTCACCTTTGTAAAAAACGTCGCCCTCGGGCGCCAGGCCAAAGCGCGCGTAAAACGGCAGGGTATTCTGGCGCGCATCGCACCAGAGCGTGCGGGCACCCTGCGCCCGCGCCAGGGCCATGGTGTGGCGCAGCAGCGCCGTGCCCAGGCCCCTACCCTGCCAGGCCGGCTCGGTAGCAAACTTGCGAAAGCGCGCCTCCCCGCCCGGCATCACAAACAGCGAAATTACCGCCCGCAACGCGCCGGCCACGAACGCGCCAAGGTGCTGGCCCGCGTCGTCGTCGGGCAGCTGCACGTAGGCCAGCGGCTTGTCGGGCCACAGCACGGCGTGGCGCAGCGCGTAGGTATGCTCTGCGCCAATGGGCTGAATAGTAGTTGGTACTAGTGCCTTATGCATGGCTCATTGATAAGTGCGCCCTTTCCAATCCACCTGCTTGGGGCCAAACAAGCGCCGCAGGGTGAGGTCGGTGAGGAGCGCCAGGGAGAAGAATTCATAGCCCACCACCACGGCAACGGCCGGGGGGGGTAGGCCAGCGCGGCGCGCCGCCACCCGCGCCATCAGGCCTTGCGCGGCTATTTTGAGGGCTAGGGCGCCCAGCGCCCAGGCCGGCCCACCCGCCAGCAGCAGGCCCACCACCGCCAGCCAGTAGCCGCTAAACAGCACCAGGGCCACCTGCACGCGGCGGGGCAGCGCCGCCACACCCCGCAGCCAGCGCAAGCGCTGCCGTAGCAGCGCCCCCCACGAGGCCGCCGGCAGCGAGGCCGCCCGCACGGCCGGCTCAAACAGCTGCCGGAAGCCAAACCCCGCCGCATTCACGGCCTCAAAAAGCGCAAAATCTTCGGTGACGGAAAACGGCAGCGCCTCGTAGCCACCGGTGGCGCGGTAGGCGGTGCGGGTCACGAGCATGTTGTTGCCCATCGCCGTCATGGGCTGGCCCGCGTCGGTCGCTACCTGTATCGAGGCCAGCGAGAGCAGCCAGTCGAGGCCCTGGCAGTGCGCCAGCCAGCCCGGCCCCTGCACCACCGTGAGGCCCGTGATGGTGCCCACGCCCGGCGCGGCGTGGGCCAGCATACTAGCCACCCAGGTGGGGGGTAGGGCAATATCGGCGTCGGTAATGAGCAGGTACTCGGTAGTGGCGCGGTGGGCCAGGTGGGCCAGCACATTAGCCTTGCCCCGCGCCAAGCCCAGGTTTTGAGCAATGGGAATCACCTGGAAATCACCCCCAAAACCCTGCATGGCAGCCTCGGCCACGGCGCGGGTGGCGTCGGTGCTGGCGTCGTCGCCGAGCCAAACTTCGAGCAGGTGGGGGGGGTAGGCCAGGGCCCGCACGCTGGCCAGGCAGCGCGGCAGGGCGGCGGCTTCGTTGCGGGCCGCCAGCAGGATGCTCACGCGCGGCAGCGGCGCGGGCAGCGGTACCGGGGCCGGCGCACCCGCCCGCGTGGCCAGCCGCCACTGCACGTAGGCCAGCCAGGCCAGCCACAGCAGGCAGTACACGGCACTCACATAAAACAGCAGGCTTCCCATGGGCGAATCAAGTCACAAGGTCGCAAACTCATAGCCCAGCGCGCTGTAGTGCGCCAGCAGCCGGGGCAGCAGAAAGCGCAGCGAGCGGCTGGCCTTGCGCGAGTCGTGCAGCACGATAATGTCGCCGGGGCGGGTGGCGGCCAGCGTCAGGCGCAGCGCCGTTTGGGGGGGCAGGTCGGGGTCGTAGTCGCGGGTGAGCAACGACCACATAATAACGCGGTACTGCCCGCGCAGTGCCCGCAGCACCGGCCACGTGAGGCGGCCGTAGGGCGGGCGAAATAACTTGGCTGGTGGCTGGTGGCTGAAAACTAGTAGCTGTTCTTCAAGAGGCAGATTTTTCACCGTCGGAGAACTAGCTAACGGCTCATAGCTAGCAGCCAGTAACGCCTCGCACGCGGCCACGCCGGCCAGGTAGTCGGCGCGGGGCGTGCTCCAGGCGCTGCGGTGGTGCTGGGTGTGGTTGCCGAGGCGGTGGCCGGCGGCCAGCGCGGCGCGGGCAATGTCGGGGTGGCGGGCCAGGTTGTCGCCCACGCAAAAGAATGTGGCCCGCGCCTGGTAGGCAGCCAACTGCGCCAGCACCCAGGGTGTCTCTTCCGGAATGGGGCCGTCGTCGAAGGTGAGGTAGAGGCGCGGCCGGCCCGTGGGCCCCACCGGCGCGCTCTGCCACTCGCTGCCCGGAAACAGCGGGTGCAGCCAAGCCGGCGGGCGCGTAAGAGGATTAGGAAGCGGCAAAACGAAACCGTAGCCGGCGCCGCGGGGTACTACACTGCACCCAGGTCTGGCTTCGGCCCACAAACTTACCGTGGCAGCCTGCTCCGGGCCTCGTGTTGGCCCGGCTACGCCTTTCTTTCACCCCTTAACCCTACCCCGCCCATGCCCCGCAAGTCCTTCTCCGAACTCATCAACAGCCCCGGTATGCCCGTGCTGGTCGATTTTTATGCCGACTGGTGCGGCCCCTGCAAAACGATGGCGCCCATCTTGCAGCAAATAGCGGCGCAGCACGAGGGCAAGCTCCGTATCATTAAAATAGATGTGGACAAAAACCAGGCGGTAGCGCAGCAGTTTCGGGTGCAAAGCATCCCTACCCTCATCCTTTTTCACAAAGGCCAGCCCGTGTGGCGGCAGGCGGGCGTGGTACCCGCGGCCCAGCTTACGCAGGCCGTAGGCGCCTACCTATAGGCCTTGCGGAGCTAGCAGCGCC